>SVJC01000136.1 GCA_015069215.1 Oscillospiraceae bacterium | reverse complement strand
TGTTCACTTCAAGAGGCAGCCCCTCATTTTTCAAAACATAGCGGGAATGTTCCGGCTGCGGACTGCACCCGGGAAAAAACAACGTAAACTTTAGCGTAAACTTTTGATCTTCAAAAGTTTACGTTTGAGTTTACTTTTGGACAAAGTAAAGATTTTCGTAAACATTTTGGCCGGTTTTGTTTACGAAAAAGTTTACGCAGCAACAAAAGCTGATCCGGCGTTCTGCGCCGGGCGTGAAGATGCGCCTCAAAGCAAAATGAGACAACTTCTTTATTTTTATATGCCAATCATGATCAAGATGTGGATATAAAAAAAGACTGGGGCACTTGCGGCATACAGGATATATAACAGACCTGATGGAATTCCGGCCATAATATCTTTTTGTTATTCTTGTTCCTTATTGTCTTACATACGATTCCCACAGTGTTTCGCCCGGAAACCTCTTTGGGGCGATCTTTTATGTAAGAGTGAGAAGAGGCACCGGATTCATGGCCTTCATTCTGCTTCTTATAGTGGCCTTCGGTTTCCCGGCATTCGTATATTTCATAACGGATGCCATATACAAACTCAGGATCGTAACAAAGCATGAGTACCTGGTCTATCACGCGATAGTCAGCAGCGTGAATACTTATAAGCTGAGGATAGACAACGGCGGAAGAAAGTATGAATACAAATACGGCACACTGGCCGGCATGAAGGAAAAGCAGATCAATAACACTCCCGCGGTCCTGATATTTATCCCGGATGACGTTCTGATCTTCCATGACGAAGTCATAACTTAAGGAAGATTTAAGAAACTCATAAGGCTTATCTAAATCTTTTTCCCCTTTAGGTTTTTAGAATGTAGGCATAACGAAAACCCAAGGAGATAAGTCATGAACAAGAGAGCTTTAAGAGAATTCGGTTCCGGAAAAGATATCGGAATGTCACTTTTATGGTATTGGATCGGCTACGTTGCCGTTACCTGGGTAGGCATCGGACACACGGTCTTCAACATCCTAGTTCTCGGCATGAAGTCGATGGCGGAAGGCCCCGGCCTTGGTCAGGGATATGAGATGACTAAGCCGTGGCATCCTCTTTATAACATTATTTTGTTTACCGTCTTCGGTCTGCTCTACTTAAGGAAAGTCAACAACCTCACACTGAAGAAAGCAATGGCAACGGGCGCTCTCTGGGCAGGGATCAGCATCGTGATCGATCTTGTCGGATGGGTGCTGGTACCTCATCCGTGGAGCCTCACATTCAGGCAGTTCTATATCGAATACCAGCCCTGGATCACATTGGTCTACCTTGCAATGTTCGCCGCACCAATGATCAGCTGTTTCTTCATCAGCCTGAAGAACAGGGGACAGGCAGGGAAGTTTGCTGCAGCTGATGCATGAACGTTAATGAAGGTTAACCGTAATTATCGGGTAAAGAAACATATTCGGCAGAAACTGTCGCAAAAGCAACAGAACAGGGGATGATTGATGATGTTAATTCCAAAGGCGGGTTGCTACGATTAGGGCGTCAATCAAAAAATCGTTGGAGGAATGACATATGGAGAAGGTTACGGCATTTTCACCGGAAATGATGGAACAGTTATCAGGTGCAGAATATTATGTTGACGAATTCAATCCCGATGTACAGAGATTCATCGGAGAGTGCAGGAATTACAGAAAGTGGTGCCTCGAGAACAACCGCTCGATAACACGTGACTGCTGGAATCAGCTATGGGAGCTCTACAGCGAAGGCAACTATCTCATGCTGTTTGACGAGTTCGATTTCGCGGATATCTGCAACAAGTATTTTTTCTGCGTTAAGGCTTAAGTACAATATTTCAAACATACATACCTAAGCAATTGCCTATAAAGACGATCATTCGTTTTTATAGGTTTTTTGCGCGCTTTTTATTAACAATTCATGAGAATTGTCCTCCATAGTGAACAAATCGCCTTTGCCGTGATATCATTGTTTGGTAAATTGATTTTTCGCGGGAGGGTGTATTTATGCGCGAAAAGTGGTCTTCGAGATCAGCTTTTGTTTTGGCGGCGATCGGTTCTGCCGTAGGTTTGGGCAATGCCTGGAGATTCCCGGGACTGGCTGCAAAGTACGGCGGCGGCGCCTTTTTGTTTGTTTATCTGATTGCGATGCTCGTCATCGGCATCCCGCTCCTCATGATGGAGATCTCCGTTGCAAGATACACGAGACAGGGTGCGCCCGGTTCAATGCGCGCAATGAACAAGAAGACCGAAGGCATCGGCTGGCTCGCTGTTTCCAACGGTATCGGAATTTCGATCTATTACGCGGCAGTTTTCGCATGGGTCATCCTGATGTTCTTCCTTAGCTACAAGTTCATGGGACTGACGGGTGATACCGAAGGCGCGAGCAAACTGTGGTCAACAACGATCAAGACCACGGGAACGACAGTCGGCTTCACGACCATCTCCTGGCCTGTCGTAGGCTGCCTCATCCTTGCGTGGGTACTTTGCTACATCTGCATCCGCAACGGCACGACTTCCGTCGGCAAGGTCGTTAAGTTCACGGTATCCCTTCCCGTAATCTGCCTTCTCATAATGGCAGTCAGAGGCATCATGATGACCGGCGCTTTGGCAGGTCTGGCAAAGCTCTTCATTCCCGATTGGAGCGCGCTCGGAAATTCCAACCTCTGGGTTGATGCCGTCGGCCAGGTATTCTATTCGCTCTCAACTTCAATGGCGATCATGTTCGCTTACGGCTCGTTCCTTGATGACAAGACGAACATCGTCATCGATACGATCATCATCTCTTTCTCCGACATGTTCATCAGCGTCCTCGCAGGTGTCGTTATGTTCACGACGATGGCAGGCGTAGGAATGCTCGACAACATGTCCGCATCAGGCATCGCGACCGCGTTCATCATCTATCCCCAGGCGATCGTAAAGATCTCATCAAGCCCTGTCTTCAACATGATCTTCGCGTTTATCTTCTATTTCTGTCTGATCACTTTGGCGATCGACTCATTCTTCTCGATCATCGAAGGCATCTCAACTGCCGTTTCCGATAAGTTCAAGCTCAGCAAGAAGAAGACCACGCTTACGATCTGCATCGTTGAAGGCATCATAAGCCTGATCTACGTTACAGGCGCAGGCCTTGCAGTCCTCGATATCGTTGACTACTTCATCAACAGCTATACGCTCATCATCACCGGTGTTCTCGAAATGATCGCTGCAGGCTGGTTCTTCAAGACAACGAAGATCTTAGACGAGCTCAACCGCAACACCAAGAGCTTCAAGATGCCTTTCTGGTGGTTCATTCCTTCGATCAAGGTTGTTTCGCCGATCGTCCTCATCGGACTTTTCATATGGAATATCTACACCCTTATCAAGGGCGGCGGCATCTACGGCGCTGCCGACAACTATTCGCTCAAGGCAAACATCATCTTCGGCTGGGTCGTTGCTCTCCTGATCCTTTGCTCCGGCTTCATCGTTAAGGGCATCGTCAAGATCAAGAAAGCCAATGGCTTTACTGAAGACGAAAGGACCTGGGACGACTTTAAGAAGTAAGTTCATCTAACCGGTTATTACTCAAAGCCTCATGCTGAAAAAGATAACTGCAGTCGTAATGCTTTTCGCGCTGTCCGTTTTGTCGGGGTGCAGCTACGACATTCCCGAAGGGTACAAAAAGAAGCTCCACTCATACGAAGAAGCTGTTGAATACGCAAAGAGCATCGATCCGGAAGCGTCCGTTTCAGAGGATTTTGAGGAGACCACTCTCTCAACCATTAAGTTCCGCATATGGCCTGCCGTCATCGGAGGCAGAAAATGCAGCGTCTGCAGCATGGGCGCAAATGTGTATAACAAAGGTTGGGCCGCAGGTGAGTTCCCGGTCAGGTATTACAGACTGGACACGGACTACGACTATTACGTAATAAGGGAAGTCCTGAAGTCGCACCCGGATCTGGAACCCGATGAGACTAAGGAAGTTACGCTCTGGAAGCGGTTTGAAGCAAATGATCTTATTTCATCCACGATAAAAACAGAATCACTGACGGAAGAATCTTTCAAGGCCATTTGGGACGAATACCTTCAGGTGAACAAGGAGATCACGGCATACCCCGTGCACAAGCGTTTCGCCTTATCCGTGTACTTGCCGGACAACTATTTCAGGTTTGAGACCGGCACGGAAGAGGAGTTCGAGAATGCCCGCGAAAAGATGGTCAAAGCGGGATATCTGTAAGATTAAGTTCCGTTGTTTCGGTAACCTGTGCCTTCTGCTACACACTTGATAGGGAATATGTGAGCAAATGAAGAGAGCTGCCCGAAGGCAGCTCTCTTGGTTTCGCTTTTCAGTAACGGATTACTTAGAGATCTCAGCGATAAGCTTTCCGCTTGTTGTGTAGTAGATGAAAGAGATCTTCTCAGCGCGGATTCCGCAGGACTTCTCGAAGTTGTCCTTGAGGCCGTCGATCTGCTTCTCGAGGTTGCTCTTCTCGAGCTGCTCCTTAACTGCCTCGATCTGATCATCGTCCATCTCGTTCTTGTACCAGTACTCATAAGTAATGGTGTTGCCAGATACCTTGATGTCAGCATCGCTGTAGTAAGACTTGAAAAGGCTGTTTTCCTTCATCTCGTCTACCATCTTCTGAAGATCAGCGGGCTTGATTGCTGCCTCGATGGTCTTAGGCTTGCAGCCTGCGAACATGAAAAGGCACATGAAAACGACAACAACGCTTGCAATGGTTTTACGCATAATTTCCTCTCCTTTTGTCCCGTATTCCAGGGCGATTTTTAATCAAACGAACACATACTATCATAGAGTTTTAGGATGTCAACAAGAGTTTTCAATAAATCGTGCAAAGACACAGGATTGCCACGATTTGCAATCAAATATCCCGACTATTTAAAAAAATATTTTTTAAATATATCAAATATTTCTGTTTTCCATTATAATCTTACCAACTATATCTAACGGAGGTAAACTCTATGACTTTCGAAGAATTGATGGAGTATGCGGTGTCCCATAACTGCTCAGATGTCCACATTACCCAGGGTACACACCTTGCCGTAAGACAATACGGTGAACTTCATATACTTGACGAACTTCCCACAATGGAAGAAGCGCAGGAAATGATCTATGCGATCCTCTCCAGGGAAGAGATCGCCCGTGTTGAGGCAGGACAGGACGTTGACGTCGGATGCGTCGTCGACAACAACATCAAGATCAGGGCTAACGTATACCATCAGCGTAACAATCTCGCGTGCAGCATCAGACTTCTCATGTCTGAGATCCCGGAATTTGAAGCTTTGGGACTCCCTGAAGTCCTTAAGGACCTCGCGACGGAAAACAGCGGCATCATCCTCGTAACGGGACCTACGGGTTCAGGTAAGACAACAACGCTTTCAGCGATCGTTGACTTCATCAACAAGAACGTCCCCAAGCACGTCATCACGATCGAGGATCCTATCGAGTATACATATCCCCATAACCGTTGTATGATCCACCAGCGTCAGGTCGGATATGACGTTAACTCATTTGCGGAAGCTCTCCGTTCTTCACTCCGTGAAGACCCCGACATCATTCTCGTCGGCGAAATGCGTGACTTTGAGACGATCGCCGCAGCTATCACCGCAGCTGAGACAGGACACCTCGTCCTTTCTACTCTCCACACACAGAGTGCTGCCCAGACGATCACCAGGATCATCGACGGTGCACCTGCAGACATGAAGACAACGATCAGGACACAGTTCGCATCCAGCATCAGGGGCGTTATCTCCCAGCAGCTTCTCCGTACGGCAGACGGCAACGGCCGTGTTCTCGCTACGGAGCTCATGCTCGGAACAAACGCCATCAAAAACCTCATTCTTGAGGATAAGATCCACCTGATCCCGGGCGCCATCCAGTCCGCAAGAGTCACCGGAATGCACACCCTGAACGACAAGCTCCTTGAGCTCTCACAGCTCGGCCTCATCACGAAGAAGACCGCTCTTGACGCTTGCTACGACCGTCAGGAACTCGAGAAGCTCCTCGGTGTTACCAGCGTTTATTGATCAGGGGACTGCCTGAACCGAAGGCAAAGATTTAAAGACCGGATTACCGTATAAAAGGCTTTCTGCCGTTTTATACGGTAATTTTTTGTTTGTCCTTGGGAAGGTAAACGTAGTTGAACTTCTCGTAATCGGAGTTCCTGGCGCGCTCAGTCATGGCTTCAAAAGCAGAGTCTCTCAGCGCCTGCTTGCGTTCGCTCATGGGAAGGTCCATGTCGGGAAGGAAAGGCCCGTCAACATAGACGACGGTCCTTGAACCGGGGAGGATCTTTCTTTTCTGCCAGGTCACGGTGAAGGTGAAGGCAGGCTTGCCTGACTCGGCAGGGTAGTGGAA
>SVJC01000135.1 GCA_015069215.1 Oscillospiraceae bacterium | reverse complement strand
GGTAACTTCCGATCTTGAGAATCTTACGGCCACGACAAGACTTTATACCGCATTGAAGAAGTTTAACTACAGATTCTTCGACACGTTCAAACAGAATAAGAAGGCAGGCGTATGCATCATGCTCTGCGGCAACATGAACGTGATGAATGCTAAGTCAGGCGTTGAAGGTTTTTCCTTTACGGGTGACGATGCGTATTACATCGCATTGGATGCCAGATCTGCAGATCTTCCGACAACGTTCTGCCGTGAGATCATGCACACGGTAGAGAACAGGATGGCTGATGTTGACCGTGTTTTCGGCGAGTGGAACAGATACAATCCTGATGGTTTCGTATATTCCGAGCTGAGTGCAGGAGCTGCCGAAGCGCCTTATGTGCCCGAGACCGAGAGCGACCCGGCAAATGTGTATTTTACCGATTCATTTGCCTGTGCGAGTCCGGCTGAAGACAGGGCAAGGCTTTTCGCAGTAATGTTCATGCCCGAGACTTACAAAAGGAATCTGAGCGATTATCCGTGCCTTATGTCCAAGGCAGCAGGGTTGAAGCACGTTCTTCTGACTTATTACCCTTCGCTTTCGGATACTGCCGCTCTGCAGAACATCAAATGAACATACCTAAAATAATCGCTTTAGATCTTGACGGAACACTTCTTGATTCAAGAAAATGCTTCCCTCCGGAGTTTCCCTCCTGGGTTAAGTCACACCCTGAAACCGTTTTCGTTTTGGCGAGCGGCAGACAGATTTATGCGCTCCTCGAACAGTTTTCGGAGATCAAGGACAACCTTTGGTATATCGCCGAGAATGGTGCCTGTGTCTATCACGCGGGCGAGTTCCTAATGGTCGACGACATGAAGACGGAAGACTCGCTTAAAGTGCTTGGAGAGTTTTCGGGCAGGGCTTTGTGCGAGCCTCTTGTCTGCGGCCTTGACAGCGCTTATGTCAGAAACTGCGGCGGGCAGGCAAAAGAAGAATCCACCAAGTACTATGACCGGCTCGAATATAATGACGATCTGTTCTCATGTGCCGTAAAGGACAGGATACTGAAGATAGCAATCTTCGTGAACGATTTCCGCGCAGAGGAGGTATATGATTCTCTGCCGCCCCGTAATGACGGCCTGGCAACGCTCCTGTCGGGCGACAGCTGGATAGACATAGCAAATTCCTCTGTAGGTAAGGGCGCAGCTCTGACGGTGATCCGGGGCATTCTGGGAGTGTCGAGGGAAGAGACGGCGGCATTCGGTGATTACCTGAACGACATGAGCCTTTTCGAAGCCGCAGGCGAATCCTACGCGATGGCGAATTCGCATCCGGAGCTTAAAAAGGCAGCTAAATACGTAACACAATATACAAACGATGAAAACGGCGTAATGGAAGCGCTGAAGGAGATGTACAAATGAGAATTATCAGAAAGATCCTGACTCTTGCACTTTTGACAACTATGGCAGCCGGCCTCATCTCATGTTCGGCCAAGCCTGCATCACAGTCGTCAGAATCAACAAAGGCTGATTCAACAACTAAGACTGAGGTCACGAAGGAAAACGAGACATCCGAGATGTCGGATACCAAGAAGAAAGATGCGTTCGGGAAGTCCGTCGTAGTTTTTTTCTCATGCACGGGAACAACAAAAGCGGTCGCTTCCAAGATAGCTTCCGCATTAGGCTGCAGTACGTATGAGATCGTTCCTGTGAAGCCTTACACGGAAGAAGATCTTAACTACAAGAATAAGAAAAGCCGTGCCACTAAAGAGCAAAACGATGATAGTGCAAGACCTGAGATAGAAGGTGACATTACCGACTGGAGTTCATACGACACGGTATTCATCGGTTATCCAATATGGTTTGCCAAGGCTCCTAAGATCATTTGCACATTTGTTGAGGCCCATGATTTCGCAGGCAAAAAGGTAATACCTTTCTGCACTTCTGGAAGCAGCGGAATAGGTTCGAGCGCAACTGACCTTGAAAAGCTGGCAATGAACGGCGGTAAATGGATATCCGGTACAAGATTCTCTTCTTCCGTCAGCAACAAGGATATTTCAGAATGGCTCGGCGCATTGGAAGATACGTCCAAACAGTGATCAGTATCAGATCTTATCTGCAATCCCGGAGATGTCATCGTAACCGGGCTTGATCTTTTTGACACCGAAGCCTTCGGATACTTTGATCTTGATGTCACCGTATCTGGTCGTTACCGTTTCTTCGTGACGGTCCAGGACAAAGCGGTCCTTAAAGATGTAACGGATCCCTATCGTTGTCGTATTCTCGAAAATGAGCTTGGCGGTCTTTTCGAGGTCTTCGGGTCTGCAAAGACAGGTTATGAGGATACCGGGTCTGTTTTTCTTCATTCCGACGGGAGTGGTGAATACGTCTAATGCGCCGTTCTTCATGAGAAGCTCCGTAGCGTAACCGATCTCTTCTCCGGTCATGTCATCCACATTGCAGGTAAGTTCCGCGATCTTATCGTTTTCTCCTGCGTTTGCAGCCTCGCCGACCATGACCCTGACGCAGTTGGCGCGTTCGAAGTCTTTCTTTCCCATTCCGTAACCTGTGACCTGAATGTTCATCAAAGGCATGGAACCGAATTCTGAAGCGAAATACTTAAGAAGAGCAGCTCCGGTGGGCGTGCACAACTCGCCTCTGACTTCTCCTCCGTATACGGGAACGCCCTGCAATATGCTCGCTGTGGCGGGAGCAGGAACGGGAAGGATGCCGTGAGCGCATCTGACTTCGCCATAACCTACGTGAACGGGTGAGACGACTACTTTGTCAGGAGCGATCTGTTCCATCAGCATGCAGAATCCGACGATGTCTGCCACGGCGTCCATTGTTCCTACTTCATGGAAATGGATCTCGGTTATATCCTTGCCGTGGGCTTTGCTCTCAGCTTCGGCGATCAGCTTATAGACTGCCAGGGCATCTTTCTTGACTTTATCCGAAACGGACAGGTCTGAGATTATGTGTTCGATATCGTGAAGTGAGCTGTGGTGATGATGCTCGTAGTGATGTTCGTGTTCATATTCATGGTCGTGATCGTGGTCATGATGGTGATGATGTTCATGATCATGCTCGTGCAAGTGTTCATCTTCTGTCACTCCGTTTACCGTGACTTCGCTGTGGGTTCCGTTTATCCCGCACTTTGAGGAAGGAGAAAGAGAATAGACCACGCCGGGAACTCCAATGGAATTGAGTGCTGATTCACAGGCCTTAACGTTACCGGTCGCTTCGGCGAGTGCGGCAGTCAGCATGTCGCCGGCAGCGCCCATGTTGCATTCGATGTACAGTATCTTCATTTTGAAGTTCCTCCTATGTGATTGATCATGCTGGCGAGGTAGCCTGCGCCGAATCCGTTATCGATGTTGACCACGCTTACTCCGCTGGCACAGGAATTGAGCATTGAAAGAAGTGCGGTGATACCCTCAAAGGAAGCACCGTAACCCACGCTGGTCGGAACAGCGATCACGGGGCAGTCGGCGAGTCCTCCGATGACGCTTGCAAGAGCGCCTTCCATGCCTGCTATGGCGATAATGACCTTTGCCGTCATGATCTCCCCGGAATGTGCAAGAAGTCTGTGAATGCCCGCAACTCCTACATCGTAGATCCGTGTAACATTGTTACACAGCAGTTCGGCGGTAACTGCGGCCTCTTCCGCAACGGGAATATCGGAGGTTCCGGCAGTAGCTACGATTATCTTGCCGTCGGTATCGGGTGAGGGTATCTTTCCGCATACTCCGATCCTGGCTTCCTTGTAGTAGGTGAGGGGAGTGGTGACCGCAAGGGATTTCTCCTCAGAAAGTCTGGTTATGATGACGGTTTCCTGTCCGGCTTTGAGGAGGCCGGCTGCTATTCCGGAGATCTGTTCAGCGGTCTTGCTTTCACCGTAGATAACTTCAGCCGTGCCCTGTCTCAAGGCACGGTGGGTATCGGGTTTTGCATATCCGAGATCCTCAAACGGTTTGATCTTAAGGCTGAGCTCAGCTTCCTCAGGCGACATCTCGCCCTTGGCGACCTTTTCGAGAATTTTCCTTACGTCATCCATATAGCTACCTCTACCTCTTTTCTGTATCTAGAATAACATCGTCAAAGCTTATAGCAATACGCCCTGCGGATTGGCAGGGCGTAAAGATCACATATTATCTGAAGTTTGCAGGCATCATCTGCGGGAAAGAGCAGCGCGGACCTTGCCGTCAGGATCCTTGACGATAAGAACAACGACCCAGATGATGAGGCCAAGGGCAACGACTGACAGACCAAGATATGCGTCATTGATCATGTCAGCAGCAGCGGGAGTGAAGAACTCAGCGCCGGCTTCAATGTATTCAACAACGGAATCGACGAGCCACATAAGAGAAGCTCCCCAATACATAAGTGCGAGAGTGCCAAGCTTACGGTCAGCTTTGACTGTGTACCAGGCAATGGTTGCGATTACGGCGGCAAATGCAGTTATAAGAAGCGTCATGTCATGCCTCCTTCTTTTCCGTGGCCGCGTTTGGTTTATCCGAAGCAATGCTCTTTTTGGACAGTGAGATCGAAATGCTTACCATCGCAACCCAGGCCAGTGTGACGAGGACTGCCATGGCAACGCCGTTCGTAGCCATCTCATGCAGCATCTCGGAAGCCTGTTCAGGAGTAGCCGCATTTGTGAGGAACGGGAACCAGGGGGTTACCTCTCCGTGCCAGACATGCTCAAATGCCAAAAGAGCGCTGCCGCCCCAAAGCATGTTGTTGAGCCAGTTCATGCGCTTAAGGAAGGGGCTCTCAACGCCTTTCTTATCAGCTACATGCTTGATTATTGTTGTTACGATAGCTTCACCGGTAGGTACGAGAAAACATGCCATACAACATCCTCCCAAAAGGTTTTGATCTTTCAATGATAACTTATTTTACTTCTCAAATATAGAACCTTGATTGTTTGTGGGTGTTATTATTGTTAATTTTCTTGTGAGTTTTTTGATATTTTTGTATCTTTCCTCACAAATATTATGGAGGAATATAAAGAAATAATATGTTAATATGTGGCGGGAAAGGGGATAAGATGACCAGAATGTTAGAAAGAGCAACAGCTGCTTTGACGGTACTGGCTTTAGGTGCATCTGTTCTTACGGGATGCTCCGGCGTTCAGATTCCGTCCGGTCTTTCCGCCGCAGCTTCAAATCCGACAACAACCGCAGTTGAAACGACAGCTGCCGTTACGTCTTCTTCTGCAAAGGCCTCCGGCAACAGCACTTCTGAAACGGCAAAAACGTCGGATTCCACCTTTACTGCCGATACGGTTACCGCAAAGAAAAAGGCACTTGAAGGAACTTCATATTCAGCCGGAACCACATATCTTGCCGAATCCGAGAATCAGGCTGCCCTTGAGGTCGTTTTATCAGAGCTTGGTGTTGCTGAGAACGTTTACAATGCTGATGCTTCCCGTCTCGTTGACTGTGGGGGCACTGATATCTGGTTCATCTGTTTCGGTGATGACGTGACAAGCGTCAGAGTCGTCCTTGGCGATGAGGAAGACGGCAAAGAGCTTTATAAGGCTGACAACCCGGGTTACATATTTATCAGGTGTTTTTCAACCGGTGAGATCCCTTCATGCACAGTCCTGATAACTTCCCAAAAGACGGGTGAGACAAAATACCATCCGTTCCTTATCGGCGGTGACATCGTTCTTCCCGGCAACAATGCGGTGATGAACCAGAGTGAAGATATGAACAGCTTTATCGATGTTCCTGAAGAGACAAACAACAGTGATGAAACGGAGGAGGAAGTACCATGAACACTGTCAACGATTTTCTTAAGCAGGCGGGCGTTTACTATCTTGCAACTGTTGAAGGAGACCAGCCGAGGGTAAGACCTTTCGGTACCGTCAACATTTTCGAGGGTAAACTCTACATCCAGACCGGCAAGAAGAAGGATGTCGCAAAGCAGATCGATGCAAATCCGAAGGCCGAGATCTGTGCGTTCAAGGACGGAAAGTGGATCCGTGTTGCAGGCGAACTTGTTGAAGATTCCAGGATCGAAGCGCAGAAATCAATGCTTGACGCTTATCCTGACCTCGCCGGAATGTATCAGCCCGGTGACGGCAATACGGCGGTTTACTATTTCAAGAATGCCGTTGCAACCATCTCCTCGTTCACCGAGGCTCCGGTAACGATCAAGTTCTGATAAACTTGACTAACCGGTAAATTTAGTCTATTAAAGTACTATTGAAATAAATGGAGGAAAGATTATGTTTTGTAAAAAATGTGGTTCGACGCTTCCGGATAACGCAACTTTCTGCGGAAACTGCGGTACTCCTGTAGCAGCTCCTGATGCGGCTCCTGTCGCAGAGGCAGCACCTGTTGCGCCCGTTGCACCTGTAGAG
>SVJC01000134.1 GCA_015069215.1 Oscillospiraceae bacterium | reverse complement strand
AATTCTGTGCGGGGTATCCTGAAGCTGCAGGCTGTCCTGCGGGAGCATAAGGATTTGTTCCGGCCTGAGGACCGACTGCTCCGGCTACTGCACCTGCAGCAACAGCGTTCTTGCGGCCTGTGGGAATGACGATCATTACAACGCCGCCGATGATAAGGAAAACACCTACTACCAGGAGCGCCATCATGCCCGGGTTCGTAACCTTTGCAGTGGTGTTAAAGGGGACTTTTTCATCTTCAAGGATGTCCATGACCTCTTTCGAGACGATCGCGTAGTTCATGTTCTTGTCGGCAGCATTTCCGAGAGTGTTTACGCCGACAACATATCCTTCGCTGTCAACCAAAGGTCCGCCTGAATTTCCGCTGTTTATGGCAACGTCCATCTGGAAAGCATCATAATCACGTCCGGAAGGTCTCATCCTCTTACTGATGATTCCCTTGGTTACCGTAACGTCATCGATGTCGTGGTTGATCGTATCCTGATCCTGTACCTTGTCGGAAACGCCCGGATATCCGAGAGCGATGACTTCCTCACCGACGTTAACGCCATCGGAGTTCCTGATAAGGAGCGGGTCTCTCTTGTTTGTCGGATCTTCAAGCTTGAGGATCGCAATGTCCTTTTCGGACGGGCCTGAATAGAAAACAACTTCCGGTACGACAAAGTCATCCTTTGAGAAGTAGACTCTGATCTCACTCTTCATCTTGAGATCTTTAACGTTCGTTCCGTGCTTTTTCTCCAGATATTCATCAAGTGTAAAACCATTGCCGGCTTTGATATCGAACGGGTCGTCTTCGCCCTTGGGCCAAGCATATGCCTGCTCAACAACGTGTCCGTTAGTAATGATGTATTTTACCTTCTGACCGGGCGTACCGATGGCCCAGCCCGTGCCTGACCACATGCGTGTATTACTGCCCCTCAGCTTTAATTCTTTCATGAGGAGATCCGGCACGTCCAAAGACTCGCGGATCCATACGACTGAATTCCTTGCTTCTGAAGGATTTATCGTATATTTCTTACTGCCAAAAGCCGCTCCGACTATCGTAAGCGCAATGCCTGCGACTGCAACAATGATACCGATAAGCTTCAGCACTGGAAACTTTCCCTTCATAACCTTTCCTTTCTGCCGGATTAGCGGCCACCGATATATCTTAATATTATACCCGTATAATTATCCTGATTCTCAAGATTTGCAGAAATGATCTCTTGTTCCATCTTTGAAGCAGCCTCATCGACCGGAAGAGCCAGATCTGCCGATATCTGTTCAAAGCTCAAGGTATCAGAGATGCCGTCAGAACACAAAAGGACCGTATCACCGTCCTTAAGTTCCAAAGGGAGCCTGTTGGTCTCGCACATGGGATTTCGCTTTCCTATATAATCCGAAAGGGCTGCAGCCTGAGGATCAGAGAAAGCGTTCGTGACCGGGAAACCCAAAGTAATGGCCTTTACGATCAGTTCGTTTGCATATTCATGACGGATGTTGAGCGGGATCAGCTTACCGTCTCTTTGCAGGAAGATGTCGCTGTCTCCGATGCTCCAGAATCTGAGCAGGTTCTCTTTAAGATGGATCATGACTATGGTCGATCCTCCCTGCCCGTAAAAGTTATCATAGACACTGCTGCTTATGGAATTAAGGTAACCCGGTACATCAAAATCCTCTTTCCACGGGAACACTTCGAGGACCCTGGCCATTACCTCTCGGGCAATTACGCCGCCGGAAGCCATGCCGCCCATTCCGTCACAAACGGTCAGCAGTATGCCGTCAGTTCCGTAATCGCTGATGCGGCTTGCACCGAATGCATCCTGTTGCTCGGTGCGGTTTCCGATCCCCTGTACGTTGGCAATCTCAATACTCATCAACCCAGGGCATCCCACTTGAAGTTATCAGAACATACCGGAACGAAAAGCATTTCGCTAGTTCCGAGCTTGATCCTGTCACCGGCCTTGATATCCGACGATACAACGACCTGGTTTCCGTTGAGATATGTAATACCGTATCCGTTGCCTGCAGTAAGCGTGAACCGGTTATCCACCGGATCATAGTCAACCTCGGCGTGACAATCCGCCGAAACAGACGGATCCTTGTCGAGCCTGATGTCAGCTTCAGAACCGCTTGCAATGGAATTCCTGCCGCCGGATACCACGAAATGATCACCGCGGTTTGCGCCTGCGATGCAGACCAGAAAGGCCGCCGGGCCTGTTTTCCCTGACATAGTTGCAGGCGTTTCCTGAACAGGTGCCTGTACGGGTGCAGGTGCGATTGCAGGAGCAACTGCCGGAGCAGGCTGAACTGATGCACCGCCTACGGTCTTGCCGATATCAGATGTCGGTGCCTGAACCGGCGTCTGAACGGGTGCCGGTGAGGAAGCCGGAGCAACACTTGCGAACGGTATGTCTATGGGCTTTACTGCAACAGTCTTGCCGATGTCAGAAGTCGGTGATGCAGATGCGGAAGAAGGAGCATTGCTTGCAAACGGAATGTCCATGGGCTTCACTGCCACTGTCTTTCCAATGTCGGAAGTCGGAGATGAAGCAGGCGCTGCCGGCTTTCTGACCGAGAAGGTCCTTTCCATGTCTTCCGTTGTCGGATTTGCGCTAAATGCAGGATTAACTGCCACCGTCTTGCCGATGTCAGAAGTCGGTGCCGCATAAGCAGAAGAAACGGCTACCGTTTTACCAATGTCAGATGATGAATAAGAAGGCGCAACCGGTGATACGGCTACGGTCTTTCCAATGTCGGAAGTCGGTGCTGCGGGTGTAACAGCCAAAGGATTCCCGCATGCCGTGCAGAATTTCGAGGAAGCTTCGACCTTGTTGCCACACCTGGTGCAGAATTTGAACTGCTGCATGGGTACCTGATTGGCATTCTGCTGGAACGAAGGGGTTGGCTGACTCTGGAATGAAACAGCCGCATGTTTGCTCTGGCCCGTACCTTCTCTGCAATATGGACAACTCTCAAAACGATTATCATCGTAGAAGTGCCCGTTATCACACTGCTTCATATAATCTCATCCCCTATCAAAACAAATTGGTCTAATTCAAAATGAAGACAAGCAAATAACAGCCCTAATAGACCATTTGTAGTATATAAGTCAGCCGTTCGAACGTCAAGAGTTATTGACAGGTCCGAACGGCCGAAAATGGTTGATTTATAAGGCTTTTCGTCAGAACATCAATTCATAGATCTCACTGCAGGCCTTGGCATCGAGCGTGACGAATCCGCTGATGGAACCGTTTCTTCCGCCGCCGTTAACGAGCTTGTCCACAAGAACCGGAATATCCTCTTTTTTGCCGCCGAAATCGCTTATCTTGGAAGGCATTCCGATCGAAATGAGGAAATTTCTGAGAGCTTCGATTCCCTGCTTTGCCGTAACTTCAGGATGATAGAAATCCATCTTGCAGCCCCAGACTCTTACTGCGATCTGGGCAAATCTCGTTACGTCATGCTCCATGCAGTATGTGAAGACTGCGGGCATTACAACGGCAAGTCCTGCCCCGTGAGCGCATCCGTACAGAGCGGAAAGCTCATGCTCGATATTGTGGCTGTTCCAGTCCTGGGATCTTCCGGAACCGGCAACGTTTGTATGGGCAACGGTTCCTGCCCACATGATGTTTGCCCTGGCTTCATAGTTGTTGGGATCCGCCATGACGCGCGGTGCCTCGTGAACTATCGTCATAATGAGAGCTTCGATAAGACGGTCTGTGACCTCAACGTCTTTTGTGTTGGTAAGATAACGCTCGTACAGATGCGCGATGATGTCGGTCATTCCGCAAGCGGTCTGATAAGGAGGCAGTGTCTGGGTAAGTTCGGGATTGAGGATCGAGAACTTGGGTCTGATGCCGTCTCCGCTCGCGCCCCGCTTGAGCATTCCCTCAACTTTTGTGATTACGGAATCGCCGCTGCCTTCACTGCCTGCGGCTGCGATGGTAAGAACTGTTCCTACGGGGAGAGCTTTCTCGATCCATTTGCCTTCGTAGAAATCCCAGAAGTCGCCGTCATAGACCGCACCTGCGGCAATCGCTTTTGCGGTATCGATGGTGCTTCCGCCGCCTACGGCAAGAAGGAAATCGAAAGATATCTTTCCGGACTTCAGATCATCTAAAGTCTCGTAAACGAAATCGCTGAGCGGATTCGGTTTGACTCCGCCCTTGCTCGTATATTCAAGACCTGCTGCGGCAAGAGAATTTTCCACACGGTCAAGAAGGCCGGATCTTACAACGCTTCCGCCTCCGTATACGATCAGGACCTTTGTGCCTCCGAATTTCTTTACGAGCTCGCCGGCATCATTCTCGGTGCCTTTTCCGAAAGCGAAATATGTGGGTGAACAGAATCTGAAATTATCCATTTAATATCTCCTTTCCAATGTCCGTCGGAGCAGATAAAAATACCCTCTTCCGCTATTTTACAGAAATGCGGAAGAGGGTAATAGTTTTTTCGCAAAATGAACGGAACTTCGACGAAAATGACTGTTATCTAACAGTAACTCTCAGTTTAGTCCTGATCGGGGTTTTCCGCGAGAGCTTTCTCGTTCTCGGCCTGAATGGCAGGATCGTAAGAGAGCAGCGGCTTAACATCCTTCTTGCCCTTGATCTTACGGTCGACATAGTTGGAAGTGAGCTTCATGACCAGCGGGCTCATCGCAAGAACACCGATAAGGTTCGGGATCATCATGAGGCCGTTGAACGTATCGGATATATCCCATGCGATGGAAGATGTCATGACGGCACCGCCGAGAATGACAAAAACGAAGATTATCTTATAGATCTTTGTTGCGGTAGGAGCATGCGATCCGCTCAGGTACTCGACAGCCTTGCTTCCGTAGTGTGACCAGCCGAGGATCGTGGTAAAAGCAAAGCACAGGATGGCGAGCGCAACGAAATAACGTCCGTAAGAGAAATTGCCGACCTTGAAAATGGTATCAAAAGCATCCGCGACGAGTGTTGCATCACTTGTTGTCTCAAGCGCTCCGGTCTCGAGATTGACGACACCTGAAGTAAGGATAACAAGAGCTGTCATCGAGCATACGATGATGGTATCGGCAAATACCTCGAAGATGCCCCAAAGTCCCTGCTTGACAGGCTCTTTGACATTGGAGTTGCTGTGAACCATGACCGAGGAACCCAGACCTGCCTCGTTGGAGAAAACGCCTCTCTTGCAGCCCTGAGTAATGATCGTCTTGAAAGCAACGCCGGTAGCTCCGCCCCATGCTGCTTTTGAGTTGAAAGCTCTGGAGAATATAGCTCCGAATGCGGGAATGATCTGTCTGAAATTGACAATGATGATCGTGACGGATCCCAGGATGAAGCATATGACCATGAAAGGAACGATCTTTTCGGCAACAGATGCGATCCTCTGAAGTCCTCCGAGGATAACGATGCCGACAAGTACCATGAGGCCTATACCTACGACAAGCATATAAAGAGTTACCTTTGACTCACCGGAAGTATAAAGGACAACGGATGACAAGCGCTTATTCTCGAATGCGGAAGTAAAGTTGAGGACGATCTTGTTGACCTGTCCCATGTTGCCGATGCCGAATGCGGCAAGAGCGGCGCAGATCGCGAAAATGACAGCCAGGACCCTGCCTACGATCTTCATTCCCTTATAGTTGCCGAGGCCGTCCTGAAGGTAATACATTGCACCTCCGGACCACTCACCGTCATGATTTTTACGTCTGAAATATATACCTAATATATTTTCGGAATAGTTGGTCATCATGCCGAAGAAAGCAGCGAACCACATCCAGAAAACAGCACCGGGGCCGCCCGTAATGATGGCAGCAGAAACACCTGCGATGTTGCCTACGCCGACCGTAGCGGCAAGTGCCGTACACAAAGCCTGGAACTGTGATATAGATGCATGTTCCTTGGAGTGACTGATAACATGCTTATCGAAGAGACTTCCTATGGTCCTCTTCATCCAGTGACCTATGTGTGTCACCTGGAATACTTTTGTAAGGCATGTCATGATGATCCCTGTTGCGATAAGGAGCCATACGCCGGTCTTGGACCATACAAAGGTATTTACAGCGTCATTAATCGAAGCAATTGTTTCCCAAAAACTCATAAAGATCCTCCACCATAAGTACGATCGAACGTGAAAAGTATAACATGAAGAATTCACGCATAAAAAGGAGTCTCATAACCGTAACCGAAATGAAAAATCGGATATCCGAAGCAAGCGGATATCCGATCTTTTTTGCAGTAATAACTATCCCGGATTACTTGATGTCAGCGTGGAAATCCTGAAGTGCCTTAACCTCGAAAGTTCTCTCCTTCGCGGCTTTGATACCCTCTGCGGAAGCCTTTGCGGCAGCCATTGTCGTGATGTACGGAATGTGCTGGCGGATAGCGTCCTTACGGATAT
>SVJC01000133.1 GCA_015069215.1 Oscillospiraceae bacterium | reverse complement strand
TGCAAATAACCACACGTGGGATGTCGGTCAGTCAGGTCTCAAGGATACCAGAAAGAATCTCACCAAGGCCGGAATACTTTGGAGCGACACTGCCAACTACTCGATCTATACCGCTAAGAACGGCGTTAAGATCGGAATGTGCGGCTATACCTCAACAGGCGGCCTTTCAAGGACATACAAGCTTATAAAGAAGCTGAGGGCAAAGGGTTGCCAGATCGTCATAGTCTCATGCCATTGGGGCATCGAAGCCAAGTACAAGCAGACCAAGAGCCAGGTGAGCAGAGGACATGCGCTTATCAATCACGGCGCTGACATAGTTGTCGGCACACACCCGCACAGACTCCAGCCGATCGAGGTCTACAAGGGCAAATACATTCTCTACAGCATCGGTAATTTCTGCTTCGGCGGACACACGAACCCGAGCGATCCGGACAGCTGCATCGCGCAGTGCACGTTCGTTCTCGATGAGACGGGCACAAAGGTCACGGATTACAGGCTCAACATCATTCCTTATTCGCTGAGGAGTTCAAAATCAGGCAATGACTATTGCCCGAAGCCTTACGCATTTGAAGGCAAAGCATATGACAGGGTCATGTCACGTCTCAACTGGGCTCAGGGAGACGAGTGATATCAAAGGAGGAACGGTTAGATGGCTAACGGAAAAGTTTTGGTGGTAATGGGATCTGATTCCGATTTTCCCGTAATGGAGGGATGCTTCAAGATGCTGAACAAGTTCGGCGTTGAGTTCGAGGCTGACGTTGCATCGGCTCACAGGACTCCCGAGCGTGCTCATGAGCTTGCAGCTACAGCAGAGGAAAAAGGCTTCAAGGTAATAATCGCCGCAGCAGGACTTGCTGCTCACCTCGCAGGCGTTCTTGCAGCAAGCACCACGCTTCCCGTTATCGGCGTTCCCTGCAAGGGCGGCGCGCTTAACGGCGTTGACGCGCTTTATGCTACTGTTCAGATGCCTACCGGTATCCCTGTTGCAACAGTTGCCATCGACGGCGGATCCAATGCCGCAATCCTCGCATGCCAGATCCTTGCGCTTTCCGATAAGGATCTCAGTGATGCCCTCAAGGAATACAAGAAGAGCCTCGCATCTTCCGTAGCTGAGCGTGACGCAAGGCTTAAGCAGAAGATCGCTGATATGGACAAGTAATCAAATCATTCATAAAAAGGACGGAACAAAATGAGCGGAATTTTCGGTACTTATGACATTAAGGGTCAGACTCATGACGTTGCAAAAGACGCATATTACGGCATCTTCTCATTGCAGCACAGAGGTCAGGAGTGCGCCGGCATCGCGGTAAACGATAACGGTACTTTCCTCGTACACAAGGCAATGGGCCTGGTAACTGACGTTTTCGATGAAGTTACATTATCTGCATTGCAGGGAACATGCGCGATCGCACACTGCAAGGGCGGTTCTCCCCGTGAGAACGGACCTGAGGCGATCCAGCCGATCTCCATCAAGTCAAGAGTCGGAAGCATCGCTCTTACTTCTGATTCAGTCATCATGAACGCCAACAAGGTCAGGGACGAACTCAAGGACCAGGGCGCCATCTTCCAGACAAACACTGATTCAGAGATCATCCTTTCGCTGTTCTCCAGAAACAGGATCAGGACAGAGGACTGCGAGCATGCGATCCTCGAGACGATGAAGCAGATCCACGGCGTTTATGCCATGATCTTCATGACCGAAGACAAGCTCATCGGTGTAAGAGATCCGTACGGCTTAAGACCTCTCATCCTCGGTAAGAAGGACGACAGATACTACATTTCTTCCGAGTCCTGCGCTCTTGATGCTATCGGATGCGAGACGATCAGAGACTTCCTGCCCGGCGAGATCATCACGATCTCCAAGGACGGCATGAGTTCTATCCTTTACAACGAGGCAACAGAGAAGAAGGATGCCAAGGTATGTGTTTTCGAGTATGTTTACGTTGCAAGACCTGACTCAATGATAGATAAGATGTCCATCTTCGATTCCAGATACAGAGTCGGTATGGCTCTTGCAAAGGAGAGCCCTGCAGACGTTGATCTCGTTATCGGCGCACCTGACTCAGGAAACGCTGCAGCAGAAGGTTATGCGGCAGGTCTTGGCGTTGCATACGGTTCAGGACTTCTCAAGAACAGATACGTAGGCAGAACGTTCATCAAGAGCACTCAGCAGCAGAGAGAACTCGCGGTAAGAATGAAGTTCGCTGCTCTTAAGACTGCCATCAAGGACAAGAAGATCGCGATCGTTGACGACTCTCTCGTAAGAGGTACAACGACAAAGCACATCATCTCATTCCTCAGGGAGAACGGTGCTAAGGAAGTTCACGTAAGGCTCGCATCTCCGCCGGTCAAGTTCGGCTGCTGCTACGGCGTTAACGCTTCTTCCGAGACTGAGCTTCCCGCAAGCACAAAGACGATCGAGGAGATCCGCGACATGATCGGCGCAGATTCACTCGCATACATCAGTCTTGAATCACTTAAGGCTTCACTCAATACGATCGACTGCGGAGTATGCTCTGCTTGTTTCGACGGCGATTTCATTGCTGGCAAGCCTGAAGATGACGAAGCATAAGAATTACAGGGGATAATCGAATGAAGATAGCAGTATTCGTATCAGGCGGCGGAACCAATCTCCAGGCCATTATCGACAACACCAAGACAGGTATCCTTAAGGATATCGAGATCGTGCTCGTTCTTTCTTCTTCTCCTTCGGCTTATGCATTGAAGAGGGCAGAGGAGAACGGCATCAAGTCTGTCGTCGTAAGAGCCAAGGATTTTCCTTCCAGAGAAGAATGGGATACTGAAATGGCCGAGTGCGTTAAGGCTTCCGGTGCGGAACTCATAGTCCTTGCCGGATATCTTTCGCTCATCGGACCCAAGACGGTCTCGATGTATTCAAACCGCATAATCAATATTCATCCGGCGCTCATTCCGTCTTTCTGCGGAGAAGGCATGTATGGCATAAAGCCTCATCAGGCCGCTCTCGCAAGGGGAGTAAAGGTATCCGGAGCTACCGTTCATTTCGTTAACGAGAACTATGATGAAGGTCCCATCCTTCTTCAGAAAGCGGTCGATGTCCTTCCCGATGACACGCCCGAGACGCTGCAGAAAAGGATCATGCAGGAATGCGAATGGAAGATCCTCCCGCAGGCGATAAGGCTCATCGCAGACGGCAAGGTCACGATCGAAAACAACAAAGCTTCAATAAGAGAATAACAACATACAAAACATTCGGAGGTGAGAACATGAAAACCGCAGATCTTGGAGAATTGCTTAAGGCTAACGCTTATCCCGGAAGAGGAATCGTCATCGGCAGAAGCGAAGACGGCCAGAAGGCAGTAACGGCTTATTTCATCATGGGAAGGAGCGTAAATTCACGCAACCGTGTCTTTACGGAGACCGAGGATGGAATTAAGACAGAGGCTTTCGATCCTTCGAAGCTTACTGATCCGCATCTCATTATCTATTCACCCGTCAGGGTCCTTGGCAACAAGACGATCGTTACCAACGGCGACCAGACTGACACTATCTATGAACTCATGGACAAGCAGTGCACATTTGAGCAGTCCTTAAGGGGCAGGGAATTCGAAGACGACGCTCCGAACTATACTCCCCGTATATCAGGCATCATGCACATCGAGAACGGCAAGTTCAATTATGCAATGTCCATCCTCAAGAGCGCTGACGGCAACCCCGAATCAACAGAGCGCCACACTTACACATATTCCAATCCTCTCGCAGGCGTAGGAAGATTCATCCACACCTACATGGGTGATGGCAGCCCGCTTCCTTCATTTGAAGGCGAGCCTGAGAAGGTTGCCATAAGCGGCGATATCGATACATTCACAAACGATGTATGGAATTCACTTAACGAAGACAACAAAGTCTCTCTCTTCGTAAGATTCATCAATATCGCAGACGGTACTTATGAGACAAGGATCGTCAACAAAAACGTTAAATAATCCGCTGATGCGGTGACAGGAGGAAAAACATATGTCTAATGAAATGGCTCTCAAGTACGGTTGCAACCCTAACCAGAAGCCTTCACGCGTTTTCATGGAAAACGGTTCCGATCTTCCGATCGAAGTCCTGAACGGCAAGCCTGGATTCATCAATCTTCTTGATGCATTCAATGCTTGGCAGCTCGTTAAGGAACTCAAAGCTGCAACAGGCATGCCTTCGGCAGCTTCCTTCAAGCATGTATCTCCCGCCGGCGCAGCAGTAGGCAGGCCGCTTACGGATACTGAAGCCAAGATCTACTTTGTTGATGATTTGGGCGACCTTTCTCCGATAGCTTGTGCTTATGCAAGGGCAAGAGGCGCTGACAGAATGTCTTCTTACGGCGATTTCGCAGCTCTTTCCGATACCTGCGATGCGATCACGGCAACAATGCTCAAGCGCGAAGTCAGCGACGGCATCATCGCTCCCGATTACACGCCTGAGGCTCTTGAGATCCTTAAGACAAAGCGTAAGGGAACTTACAATATCATCAAGATCGATACTTCCTACAAGCCGGATCCGATCGAGCGCAAGCAGGTTTACGGCGTAACTTTCGAGCAGGGAAGAAACGAACTCGATATCAATAACTCACTTCTTGAAAACATCGTAACAGACAATAAGAACATCCCCGATGACAAGAAGGAAGATCTCATCATCTCCCTCATCGCTCTTAAGTACACACAGAGTAACTCCGTCTGCTACGTTAAGAACGGCCAGTGCATCGGTATCGGCGCAGGACAGCAGTCCAGGATCCACTGCACCAGACTTGCAGGAAGCAAGGCTGACAACTGGTGGCTCAGACAGCATCCGAAGGTCATGGGACTTCAGTTCGTTGACGGAATCGGCCGTCCTGACCGTGACAACACCATCGACGTTTACATTTCCGAAGAGCATGACGACGTTCTCAGGGACGGTGTATGGCAGAACCTTTTCAAGGTTAAGCCTGAAGTCCTTACAATGGAAGAGAAGAAGGCGTGGATCGCTAAGAATACTGATGTATGCATCGGTTCCGACGCTTTCTTCCCGTTTGGTGACAACATTGAGCGTGCTCACAAGAGCGGCGTTATGTACATAGCTGAACCCGGCGGATCAATCCGTGACGACAATGTCATCGAGACATGCAACAAGTACGGCATGGCAATGGCATTTACGGGAATCAGACTTTTCCACCACTAATATCCAAAGAGGGTATTGCTCGCTAAGTTTTTGCGCGCTTGCGCGGAAAACGCCTGCAATGCCCTCTTTTTCTTTATTTTTTAATTTCAGGGAGGATCGGAAGATGGCAGATAATCAGAATATAATGGTACCGGAAGTTAATACGGAAGCAGCTCAGGAAAACGTCAATGCGGTTTCGCAGGCAGTTGCAGTCAAAGCTTCCAATAAAGAGTTCGAAGGCTTGAGCGAGCGCGACCTTCTGGTCGAGCTTCTGAAGGAACAGAGGAAAGCCAGCAAGCGTTCACTCATCACGGCTATTTCGCTCGTGATCATCTGCGTAGCTTTTGCAGGTTCGCTTCTCATCATCGTTCCCAAGATCGTATCAACACTCAACAATGCCTATAAGGCTATTGACTCGATCCAGACCGTTGTTGCAAATGCTGACAAGGCACTCTCATCTGTAGAGCAGTCTTTGGACGGGATCGATGAGATGGTAAAGAACGTCGATAAGGTTGTTACCGATAACTCTGACGCAGTTACAAAGACTGTTGAAAAGGTAAGCAATATCGATATTGCAACACTCAATAAGTCGATCAAGGATCTTAGCGAGATAATAGCGCCTCTGGCAAAATTCTTCAGACGCTGATCTGGATTAAAACTATCAGGTAGAGTATTGCTGTTTGGGAGCAGGAGGCTGCATCCTGCCGGAATCGACGCGGTAACGCTTAACGAAGTAGGAACGTCCGACTTCTGCTACCCAATACGCATACTTATTCGAAACACCGGTATCATAACCGGAATGCCATACATAAGGACCCGGCTTTAAGTCGATCTCTTTGTCGCCCTTTTTCTTACCGCGGAAGTACTCGTATTCCTTGACGGAAGTGCTCTGGATTCCTGCGTAGATGGCGCAATGGATCGGCTTCTTGTTTTTGTTGTAGAAGATTATTATGTCGCCCGGCTTGCAGTAGGTTGTGAGCCAGGTATTAAAGTCTTCTTCGGTTATGTTGACTTCCTTCTTTTTCCAGGTCTTTCTGACCAGTTTCTTGAGTTTTGTCTGACCGACGGGTCTGCAGATGACGGTCCTTCCGGCACTGTCCTTGTATGTGAAAGTGCTTGAGAGAAGGGATTCGAGCGCACTTAATCCGATCCATTCGTTGAGTCTTGCATACTTGCTGTTCTTGCTGGCCTTTCCGAGGTCGGTGCCAAGGGCATCGACGAGGCACTGGGC
>SVJC01000132.1 GCA_015069215.1 Oscillospiraceae bacterium | reverse complement strand
TAGATTACGCTCTTTGACCTTGCCGGAACGCAGGCAACGAGTGCAAACGTTCATTGTCTTGGGGGTGCCGTCAACAACAACCTTAACTCTATGTACGTTAGCCTGCTGCGTTGTGAGCGCACGACGAGAGATCTGTGAACGCGTGATTCTAATCTTTCTGCCGAAGAACATATCCTTCTGGCATACTTCACACTTAGCCATGAAAACACCTCCTGTAAGATTTTTCAAACGCTTGACAATAATATCACAATGCAATTCAGTATGCAACAGGATTTTTACTTAGTTGTGAATACTCTTCGTATTGTAATTATCCTGTTCGTGATATCGTCGCCCGCTTTAAACTGCCTGAGCCTGATTGTTGTTGCGGCGGGCGAGATCATGAGAAGCGTTCCGGTGTCCGTGCAGACCGCTTCCTCATATATCGCCTCACTGCCCGGCGCGGACTGCGGGCTTCTCAGAAACACTATGTCTCCGGGCATTATGTCACTTATGATGACATCGCCGGTGACCGCGTCGTGTGAGAGTGTTACCGCCTGACCGAGCTTGCTCTGTTCGGTCATGTTCCTGGGCATCTTTATTCCGTTGATCTCAGAGCAGGCATAGACCGCTCCGTTGATCGATATTCCGTTAACTGTCAGTCCGTTGGAAAGATAGCGTGCATTTACAAAAGTCAGGAGCGAACTTACAAAGTATCTCGAAGAGACCTCCTGCAGCTTTTCCCTGGGCTTAAGTTCGATGACGCCGGATGAACCTATCCAGCCGATCTCACCATTAGGCAGGCTTACCTGATAAACGCCTTCACGGCTGATATCGCCATAGACGACTGTGTTCATCATGACCTTGGTAATGAGCGTTCCGTTGCTCGCGTGGGTCATGACGTTCTTTGAAGGGTCTGATATTACCAGCTTGAACTGGTGAAGGTCCGGCTCGACTGACGACGTATTGGTCGTCAGGCAATCAGATCTGACCCAGCCGGTTATTCCGTCCATAGTCTCGATCTTGCAATAACCTTCCTTGTTATCGCTGATAAACCTTACCGGTTCATTGTAGAGGACTTCCGAGATGCGTTCCGCATCCGCCCACGGATCCTTCATTATGCTCTCACTGGACTTAGTGACTACCCTGAAGGAACTGTCTGCGTACTCATATCTAATGACCGGCTGAACGAAGAGCTCGATGTTCGTACCCTTGAACAGGTCAGGCAGAAATCTCGGAAGGATGTAGAATATGCCTGCAATCGCCAAAAGGAAAATACCGAGAGCTACAAGGAATGCAAATATCCTTCTTCTTCCCCTGTGCTTAACGGTTGCCTGCTTATCGGACAGTCCCCATTTATCCTGCATGTCCTCAGCACTGCCGTAAACGCCGTCATCGCTGAAGATATTCCTTATCTCATCGTCTTCGCCGAAGTTGATCTTTTTGCTGATGAGCCTTACGCCGCGCGCTTCCTCAGGACGCTCATCCAAAGGAGTGTCCTTCTTTTTGAACGACTTCCACAAAGAAGCTTTTTTCTCGTTTTCAGGCTTCTTTGATTTCATCCGTTAAAGTCCTTTCTTTCAGCGAGCATGCAGCAATATGCGGCGGCCATTCCGCCGTCATGGGTAAGGCTGACGGAAATGGAGAAAACTCCCAGTTCCTCGGCTTTCTCCTTTGCCTTACCGCTCAAGACAAGATAAGGCGCGCCTTTTTTGTCGGTCTCCACTTCGATGTCAGTCAGGCCGATGCCTTCGCTCATTATACCCGTCCCAAGAGCCTTTCCACAGGCTTCTTTTGCGGCAAATCTCGCGGCATAGCTCTCAGCCGAACGTTTGCCGCCCGCCTTGGAATTGCAGGTCTCCTGTTCTTTCAGGGTAAAGCATTTGTTTATGAAACCGGTATCGTTTCTTTCGAGGATCTTTTTGAACCTCTCTATCTCGACCAGATCAGTTCCGCAGAGGATTTCCATTCGTGATCAATGCTCCCTTATGAGATCTTCCCTGCCCTGCCGAGCTTCCCGCTTACACGCATGTCGCATCCGCTGATGAGATCAGCCATGGGGAGAGCTGAGACCAGTACCGTGCAAAGACCTGCGGCAGCCCTGATCTCGAGAACGCTGTTCAAAACGGAACCGACGTCTCCGTGAAGGGTCACGTCATCTGCGAAATCGTCGATGATCAGGAAATCGATCCTCTTGATGTCTTCTATCGTGTCACTCTCAAGTGCTGCGAGATTCTCACACTTGGTGTAAAAAGCGCTCTTTCCGAGGCTTATTGCAGTCTTGGCCATGATGACGGCAAGATATGTCTTTCCCGTCTGGGGAGCTCCGCTGTAGACCCAGAGCGGCTTTGAAGCCGTGTCTCCTACACCGAGCATGGCCCTTAACAACTGTTTTTTTATTTCGGAACGCTTCTCGGGTTCTCCCAGATAATCGTCCCTGTAATTCTTCATGGTAAAAGAGGTATAGTCACCAAGGCCGCAGCTTTCATAGCACTCTTCGAGTTCAGATTGCTTGCATGAGCAAACCCTGGGAGTACCGTCTTTTCCCTTTACGAAACCGGTATCACCGCACTTTGCGCAAATGCTCTTCTCCATATCGAATTCGGGATCGATATGATTCTCCTTGATGATCCTGTCTCTTCTGGCGATGAGGTTCTCTTCCTCGATGTCATATCTCTTGGCGAGTCTCTCGTCATGGTCGATCACGGCTATGAGCCTGTCCTTGCGGATATCGATTATCCTGCCGTCGATATCCCTCATTTCGGGGAAATCCTTATAGACACGCTTCATTGCGTCATCGCGGATTATCCTTCTTGCAGCCTCTGTCTCGGCCTGTCCGGCCGCAATCAATCCTTTAATCGTCTTCATTTGAATCTCCGAACATATCAAGGATGTCGTCAGGTATTCCGCCGTCATCCTTCTTACTCTTCGCGTTGTCTGAAGCTTTCTCTTTCTTTTCGGGCTTGGAAGATTCTCCAGCGGAAGAGCCTTCATCCTTCACGGGTTCGGCATCAGAAGCAGCGAGGCCCGCTTCAGCGCCTGTCCTCCACTTGGAACCGGAAGAACGGTTCTTGCGGTAAGAAGATTTTCTCTGGTTCTCCTTATGCTCTTCCTCGTTCAGCTTCGCAGCCTTATCTGCTGTATCGATGCCCAGATCAAACCATTTCTTGAGAGTAGTCTCGATGTTCATCAGCGTAAGGTTGTTCCTGAACTCATTCACGCGGAAAGCATATGCAACAAGCTCCTCGTTGGCATTAAGGTTATCCACCCAACCGTGTATCCTCGAAATGTCAAGGTCAGTCAGATGCTTGCGCATTGTCTTACTGCAGAGCTTGACCAAACGTTCCTTAAGCGAATTGCGCTCAAGATACTGCTCCAGCCTGTCGGCAGTCGTATATCCCTTCTCAAACCAGAGAGAAGCCACTCCCGCCATGGCGTTGTATCTGCGGAGAATATTATTCTGATAGCCTTCCTCGAAAAGCTTATAGCAAACTGTGCCCTCAAATCTGTATTCATACAAGCACTTGTCTATCAGGCGGTAATAGTTGTAATCCATCCTTCCCTGGAAGAACGTCTTGGAGATCGAAGCAGTAAGGGTCTTGTGTTCCTCAGGGTCGCTCATCAGGCCGGGAATGTCTCCGGCTTCGCCCTTTGCCTTGCAGGCAGCCACATAATCCTTGACCTCGCGGCGCTTAAGGTCCTCCAGGACAAACTTGTTTCCGGAAGAAGCTATGAGACCCGCGCCCAAAAGCTCGGCCATGGTCTCCTTGATCTTGGATTCACTGATCACCCTGTAAGACTTAACGGTCTCCTCATCGAATGCACTGCCGCGGGAAGTCATGTTAAGCCAAAGATAGACTACGACCGCTTCCCTGGAGAGATCCTGAAGATACCTGACCACGAATATATCATCCAGCTGGCTTTGCGATATCACAAGCTCACTGTATTCGTCATTCATCCGGTCAATCTCCGTTTCTATTATTTAAATAGTAACTAATTATAACATGTTTGAAAGCGCCTAACGGCTTGAAGACGATATTGACCTCAAAAACAAAACCGGCCCGGATCGCTCCGGGCCGGGACAGGTTTTCCTGAATTAAATGTGCTTTCTAAGCTGTCAATTAAGCCTCTGTAGCCTTCTTAACATAAGAAGCATAACGGTCTCTGGAATCCTGATAGCATCTCTGGAAGAGGCCGTCAACAACATCTGCATCGTACTTCTTGTACAGAGAGTTGTAACGAACTTCTGCCTTGAGGAATTCGAAGAAGTCTGCTGTAGGCTCCTTGGAATCGAGTGTGAAAGGATTCTTGCCTTCTGCTGTGAGAGCAGGGTTGAATCTGAAGAGGTGCCAGTAACCGCACTCAACAGCCTGCTTCTCTCTGAGCTGAGCAACCTTGAGGCCGCCCTTGATACCGTGGTTGATACAAGGAGCATAGCAGATTACGAGGGAAGGTCCATGGTAAGCTTCTGCTTCTGTGAATGCCTTGATGAGCTGGTTCTTGTCAGATCCCATAGCAACCTGAGCAACGTAAACGTAACCATAGCTCATAGCCATCATGCCGAGATCCTTCTTCTTAACGTGCTTACCGCCGGCAGCGAACTGAGCAACAGCACCCTGAGGTGTGGACTTGGAAGCCTGTCCGCCTGTGTTGGAGTAAACCTCTGTATCGAGAACGAGAACGTTGACATCCTCACCTGTAGCGAGAACGTGGTCAAGTCCGCCGTAACCGATATCGTAAGCCCATCCGTCACCACCGATGATCCACTGTGATCTCTTCATGAAGAAGTCCTCATAATCGAGTGCCTTCTTAGCAGAATCAGAACCTTCAGCCTTGAGAGCCTCAGCGAGCTTCTCTGCGATCTCACGTGTATTCTCAGCGGAATCATATCCGTCGATCCAAGCCTGTGCAGCAGCCTTGAGATCCTCAGAAGCTGTAGCAGCTACTGTCTCTTCAACAAGCATCTTAGCTCTTGATCTGAGCTGCTTGTAGCCGAGGTACATACCGAGACCGTGCTCAGCGTTATCCTCGAAGAGGGAGTTGCCCCATGCAGGACCGAAGCCTCTGTAGTTTGTTGTATAAGGCATAGAAGGAGCAGAACCACCCCAGATTGAAGAACAACCTGTAGCATTGGAGATCTGCATTCTGTCGCCGAAGAGCTGTGTGAGGAGCTTAGCATAAGGTGTCTCACCGCAGCCTGCGCATGCGCCGGAGAATTCAAGGAGCGGCTGCTCGAACTGTGAACCCTTGACGTTAGCCTTAGCCATCGGGTTGTCCTTGTGAGACAGAGCGATGCAGTAATCCCAGTTCTCAGCTTCCTTAAGGTTGTCCTTAAGAGGAGCCATTGTGATTGCCTTCTCCTTAGCGATACAAGACTCAACGCAAACACCGCAGGAGAGGCAGTCCATAGCGGAAACCTGGATCCTGAACTTGTAGTTGTCGTAAGGCTTCATGCCTGCCTTTGTCTCGAAAGGTGCCTTAGCAGCCTCATCCTCTGTGAGGAGGAAAGGACGGATAGCAGCATGAGGGCAGACGATGGAGCACTGGTTGCACTGGATGCACTTTGAAGCGTCCCAAACAGGGATGTCAACAGCAGTACCACGCTTCTCGTAAGCAGCTGTACCCTGAGGGAATGTACCGTCTTCCATGCCGACGAATGTGGAAACAGGGAGCTTGTTACCTTCCTGTCTGTTCATTACATTAACGACCTTCTCGATGAACTCAGGAACAGCCTTCTTCTCAACCGGCTTATCCTCAGCTGTCTTCCATGAATCAGGGATATCAACTGCAACAACAGCGTCAACACCTGCATCGATAGCTTTGTAGTTCATCTGAACGACATCGTCACCCTTCTTGCCGTAAGACTTGAGAGCTGCCTTCTTCATGTAGTCAACAGCCTGCTCAACGGGAAGGATTCCGGAAAGCTTGAAGAATGCGGACTGGCAGATCGTGTTGATCCTTCCGCCGAGGCCGATCTCCTTAGCCTTAGCAACAGCGTCAAGAGTATAGAACTTGATGTTGTTGTTAGCGATGTATCTCTTCATGGAACCGGGGAGTCTCTCCTCGAGTTCTTCTCTTGTCCACTGAGTGTTGAGGAGGAACGTGCCGCCCGGCTTCAGGGATGAGAGCATGTCGTACTCATAAACATAAGACTGGTTGTGGCAAGCTACGAAGTCAGCCTTGTTGATGAGGTATGTGGAACGGATAGGTGTGTCGCCGAATCTCAGGTCAGAGATCGTGATACCGCCGGACTTCTTGGAGTCATAAGAGAAGTAAGCCTGAGCGTACTTGTCTGTGTGGTCACCGATGATCTTGATGGAGTTCTTGTTTGCACCGACTGTACCGTCTGCGCCGAGACCCCAGAACCTAGCCTGAACAACGCCCTCGCCTGCAACTTCGATTGACTCGGAGCAGTCGAGTGAAAGGAATGTAACGTCATCATCGATACCGATG
>SVJC01000131.1 GCA_015069215.1 Oscillospiraceae bacterium | reverse complement strand
CTTCCGATCACACGGCTGTCATTCCTTCATATGCCCATCCGGGTGATGCCGGCATGGACATCTATGCTGCTGCAGACGTTATCGTGGAACCCGGCAAGAGCGTTCTTGTTCCCACAGGCCTTAAGATGGCTATCCCCGTAGGTTATGAGGTCCAGATAAGACCCAGGAGCGGAATATCCCTCAAGACACCTCTTAGAGTCCCCAATGCGCCCGGAACGATCGATTCCGGTTACCGTGATGAGGTAAACGTCATAATATATAACGCTTCCCAGAGGGAAGATACGGTAAACGGCGAGCCTTTTACGCTTAATACTAAGGGCTGTCAGCACGGAACATATAAGATCTGCCAGGGTGACCGCATCGCGCAGATGGTATTTGCTAAAGTAGAAGAATGCGCTTTCAGGGAGTGCTCTGATGTCGCATCTATCGGTGACAACAGGGGCGGCGGATTCGGTTCGAGCGGTATCTGAGATATGAAGTTTGCCAAAGAGAATCTATACGTCGATTACAAGAAGACCTCAAAGAGGAAGCCCAAGAATCCTTTGGGCGTCCGTATCGCTTTGGGACTCAGTATCGTGGCGACCGTGATCATCGTATTGATCACGCTGACTGTCTTTGCGTCAAACCATCTGCTCAACATTGAAAAGAACGTTCTTTCAAACGTTCCTTCGAACATCCTGCCTTCGTACAGCACGACGAGCTTTGAGTCCATTGACGGTCAGACCGCGCTTCAGGGCTGGTTTTTCAAGACGAAGAACCCGATATCAACGATAATAGTAATTCACGATACGGGTTCAAACAGACTTCCGTTCGGCGTTGAAATGATCGACATGATCGAAAACTGGCTGGAAAACGGCTATAACGTCTTCATGTTCGACCAAAGGCATTCGGGAACATCGGCAGGCGACATCAGTTCCTATGGCTATCTTGAATGGCAGGATGTCTTGGGCGCCATCAAGATCGTAAGAAAGATCTCCGTTACAACGGACGTAGTCCTTTTCGGCATCGGTACGGGATGCACTTCGTCAATCCTTGCATATCAGAACCTGCCTTCGCCCAACATGAACGAAATGGAGCTTAGCTCCTATAGCAAGAACATCAGGGAACTGGGCTTTGACAAGTCCTACATCAAGGGCATGATCTTTGATTCTCCCGCTAAAACCTCTGATGATTACATCAGACCTGTCGTTGCACAGAAAGAGCTCTTCGGATTCCTTACGCAGTACTTTGTTCCTTACGCCATCAGGGTTTCTGCCGGTATGGATAACGTGAACCTTGCCGCGGAGATCGCAAGGCTTCCTATGCCGGTAATGATAATCTACGGCGGTCATGACAACTTCATAGGAGCCGACAAGATCGACCAGATAGTTAACGAGAGATCAAGACTTAACCAGAGCCTTACCAAGAGCATCATGATCACGGGCGCAGGCTACCTTGAAGAATATACGATCAATAAGAAGCAGTATATCGAAGCGGTTCAGGATTATCTTGATTCATTCTTCCTGATTAAGGACAAGAGACGATGAAAGACGTATTAGTACTCGGAATAGAAAGCTCCTGCGATGAGACTGCCTGCGCCGTTGTAAAGAACGGCAGGGAAGTGCTGTCTGACGTTATAGCCTCACAGGCTGATTTCCATGAACAGTTCGGCGGTGTCGTGCCGGAACTTGCTTCAAGAATGCATGTTGACGCGGTTTATCCCACGATCGGCAAGGCTTTGTCTGACGCTAACTGCACGCTCGATGACATTGACTGCGTTGCAGTGACCTATGGCCCCGGCCTTGTAGGTGCACTTTTGGTCGGGCTTTCTGCTGCCAAGGGCCTTTGCGAGGTAAAAGGACTTCCTCTGGTAGGCGTTCATCACTTAAAAGGCCATATAGCTGCCAACTATCTATGCTTTCCTGAACTCGAACCGCCGTTCCTCTGCCTTTGCGTAAGCGGCGGCAATACCATGATCGTCAAAGTCGATTCATATACCGAAATGGAGATCCTTGGCCGTACGCGTGACGATGCGGCTGGAGAAGCGATCGACAAGATTGCAAGAGTCATCGGACTCGGATATCCGGGCGGCCCCAAGATGGACAAGGCAGGACAGGGAGGAGATACCTCCAGATACCAGTTTGCCAAGACCCACATGACTGATACCCTGGATTTTTCGTTCTCAGGCATTAAGACGTCTGCATTGAACCTGATAAACGGCATGAGACAGAAGGGTGAAGAGATAGACGTAAAGGATTTCACCGCAAGCTATCAGCAGAACATCGCTGAGATCCTTCTTGCTAATACTCTGAAGGCTGCCGAGATGACCGGACTGGACCATATCTGCCTCGCAGGCGGCGTTTCAGCCAACTCGTTTTTGAGGACAGCTTTTGATAAGGCTGCCAGCGAAAAGGGCCAGAAACTCTACTATCCGAACCTCAGACTCTGCACTGATAACGGTGCAATGATTGCATCCGCAGGTTATTTCGAATATATTAATGGCACCAGACACGGGCTTGATCTCAATGCTTGTCCGTCTCTGAAGCTGTAACAAAGGAATCAGAAAATGCCTATACAAAAAGGTATAAAGATAATAGCCGAGAATAAGAAAGCCTTTCACGATTACTTCATAGACGAAAGGTTTGAGGCAGGCATTGCCCTTTCCGGCACAGAGGTAAAGAGCCTCAGGGCAGGGAAGGTGAACCTCAGGGATTCTTACTGTCAGGTTAAAGACGGTGAGATATATCTTATCGGAGTTCACATCAGTCCATATGAGAACGGCAACCGTTTTAACCTGGATCCTGACCGCACGAGAAAGCTCCTCATGCATAAGAGGGAGATAATCAGGCTTTATTCCAAGACCAAGGAAGACGGACTTACATTGGTTCCCACGAAGTGTTACTTCAAGGACAGCAAGGTTAAGTTCGAGATCGGTCTTGCAAGAGGTAAGAAAGATTACGACAAGAGAGACGTTGAAGCCGAGAAACAGGCAAAACGCGACATCGACAGAGCCGTAAAGAACCGTAATAACCGTTGATTCGTGATAGAATATAGTTATCCGCATATCAGGAGAGTCATCAGATGACGTTTGGAAGGTTCAAAAATGAGAACAGGGAAGTGTCGGTACAAAACCTTGTACTGACTATTATCTTCTGGTCACTCTCGCTGGCTTGGATCCTTACGATCTTCCTTTTATCCAACGTTGCGCACGAAGAGTTGTCCGATCTTGCAGATTCCGTTCTTTCACAGGCTTTTCACGCACCCAAGTTCCATCTTGATATAAGTGATACATCCATAATCAGCATGTGGGGACATATGCTCGAATTCGGAATCCTCACGATATTTGCTTATTTCGCCATTTCAAGCACCAACAAGATCTCTGTTAAGACTTCTTACGCAGAGAGCCCCATCAAGATCCTTAAATCAGACAATGAGATGAACATAATCTTCACGCTCTGGTTCACGATCCTTAATGCTATCTTCGACGAATATCACCAGCTTTTCATCACAGGACACTCAGGCGGCGTGATCGATCTTTGCAAAGACATAATTGGCATAGTTGTAGTGCTCCTTTTGATCCGTATCATCTTCTCGATCTCCCTCAAAGTCAGGGGAAAGAAGGAGATCCGTTATACCTGATATTCGGCAGGGAAGGGGCATGAAAAGGATCACATCTCTCCTATTGGTTTTGTTTATCTGTCTGACAGGCTGCAATGCCAAAGTCAGCACTGAAACGACGTCCGTAACATCAGAACAAGCACTTAGCTACAAACAGATAAGCCAGGAAGAAGCCATTCAGATGATGGCCAAAGATGACGGCCACATAATTGTTGATGTCAGACGCCAGGATGAATACGATGCAGGTCACATTCCGGGCGCGATACTTATACCGAATGAAAGCATTGATAAAGAACGCCCCAAAGAGTTGCCTGATCTTGATCAGATCATTTTAGTCTATTGCCGCAGCGGCCGAAGGTCCAAAGAAGCTTCAGAGAAACTCGCCAAAACGGGTTATAAGAACATATATGAGTTTGGCGGGATCATAACATGGCCGGGAGAGACCGTGAAATGAGACGAAAATATACACAAACATATTTACACCCTACATTGTAGGGTGTATTATTTTGTTAAGGATAGATTATATGAAACGAACATTTATAGAAGTACCATTATTTACCAGAAGATGGTCTGAAATAAGCCTAACTGATGTTGAGTTATTTCAATATTAAAAGATCCTGAAGCAGGACCGGTTATGGAAGGAACTGGAGGAATCCGCAAGGAGAAATGAAAATGACTAAACTATTTGATGATTTGCAGGAAGGACTTAATCAGGCTATTGATTTTGCCGAAGGTAAATGTGATGTAAAAGTTGTTACCTATAAAATCGAACCAGTAGTTGAATATAGTAGCGATCAAATAAGAAAGATCCGAATGGAAGCTATGATGACTCAGCGCGTATTTGCTGATTTTCTTGGAGTATCAGTTAAGACTGTTGAAGCATGGGAAAGAGGAAGGACTCATCCAACAGGACCTGCATGCCGCCTAATCAAGTTTATCGAAGAAGACGAAAAACTGCCTTTTGTCACCAAAGTAATAAGTTAAATAATATGACTAGCATTAACAGAAAGCCAACTCATCCCGGAACAGTATTCTATGAGGATGTTATGAAGCCTTTGCACCTGTCTGTTACAAGGACTGCAGAATTACTTGGCGTAAGTCGAAAGACTCTATCAGAATTCATTAATGAGAAATCGTCATTAAGTCCTGACATGGCTCTACGCATCAGCAAGTTAACCGGAACTTCTGCTAAGAGCTGGATGAATATGCAGCAGAAATCATCTCAGTGGACTGCAGAACTGGAGAAGCCCTCTAACGATATTTGATCATCGATTATAATATCCTCGCTTTTTCTGTTATACTTATATACGCAATTCGGTATAATTACAATTTTGGTGAATACGGAGGAGGTAAAAAAGGGTAAGACGGATAAATGGATCCCGGGCCGCTGGTTTATTAAATCGGTTTTTTGGTGTTCAAGGTGTTTGTACGCGTATGACAGCTGCTACAGTATAAATTTGTATTATAGATTTCTATTTGGTGTTTAATTATCCGCTATCAGATAATTCGTTTCTGTATGACTCATGAATCATCATACAAACTTTTTATTTGGTTTATATCTGATCACTTATTCGTTTTAATCTCAGATATCGCTCCATTGATTTCTATGGTCTCTTTCCTTAAGACAGATTCTCTGGAACCATCATGGTGTCATATAAAAACTGCCGCATGAACCTCTTATTCTGAGATCATACGGCAGTTAGAATTGTTACAGATAATTTTGCCGAATTAGCGTTAGTTTCCTACAGCTTTGCCTAATTCATAAACAATGCGCAGCCTGTGTGTTTTATTCGGGAAATTATGATTTACTTCTTTACCTTAACCTTCCTGCCGCAGTTCTTCTTCGTGAAGTATTTCTTATACTTCTTTACTTTGGATTTCTTGACTTTGACAGTCTTGACGGAAGAGCCCTTGAGGGACTTCTTTACTCCGGATTTTTTCAGTTTGGTCGTGTTCTTGATGTACAAAGTCTTGAGTTTCGAGTCCTTATAGAAACAGTTCGGGCTTAATTTATAAAGAACTTTTGAAGTAATGACGAACGATGCGAGCTTCGGGCAGCGTGCAAATGCGTTGCTTCCGATTGTCTTTAAGCCTGCCCCTCCAGATACGCTCACAAGGTTTGTGCACCCGTAGAACGCGTTGTTGTCAATGATAACAACGTTTGAACCGATTCTAACGGATTTGATCGAAGTGTTACCTTGGAATGCACCGGTTCCAATCCTGTTTACAATGTAAGTTGTTTCTTTTATCACGACCGTTAGCGGTATCGAAACTGATTCGATCGGTTCAGAAATGCCTATCAACGTGACCTTTCCCGAACCGTCAGTGGCAGAGTTTGTTACCTTATATTCGAGTCCATTGACCGGGGCTTCTTCGCCGAGTTTTGCGGCACCTATTGCAGGTATAATGATATCAACGTCATTCAGTTCGTTTTTGCATGAAGAATCAGCGAACTTCTTTCCGCATCTAGGACATACCCAATACTCAATACTGCCGTCGTTGTCACGGGTAGCGGCTTTGGCCTCATGATGCTCAAGATGATCAAGATCATGTCCTAAAGCATCTATTATTACTTCATCCGCTCCAATCCCGTTCTTACCCTGATCATCACTGAACAGCTTGCCGCAGACAGTACACTTCCAGTGTTTTATATTGCCTTTTTCCGTGCATGTTGCTGCCTTGGCTGCTACGGCTGTAAGAGCGTGATCTGTCTTGGGAATGATGAGTGAAGAAAAGCTGATCTCATGTTGTCCGAACTTATCACTGTAACACTTGCCGCAGCCGCAGTTCGGATCTTCGCATTTGTAATGGGCTTTATAACCTTCCTCAATGCAAGACGGCGTTTTTGCTT
>SVJC01000130.1 GCA_015069215.1 Oscillospiraceae bacterium | reverse complement strand
TGGAAGCAGCAGGTGCAAAGGTTGATGCGATCGATGCCCTCACCATCGCTGAGCAGGCTGGATCTTCAAAGGCAACAAACATCGTCCTCATGGGCGTTTTCTCGAAGTACATCTCCGAGATCAGCAAGGAAGAGTGGATCAAGGCTGTTGAAGCTTCCGTTCCCGCTAAGTTCCTCGATCTCAACATGAAGGCTTTCGAGATGGGCCTTGCTGCTGAATAAGGAATCTTATGGCAAATACTCTTGAAGAAATAAGTATTTTTTTCGAAGGCGACAGATACGCTACGGAAGTATCCGGAATAGTCATCGAAAAAGCAGAAAAGGGTCACAGCATCGTGAGCCTTGAGCCTGACGGAAGGCATATGAATGCCGTCGGAGGGCTTATGGGCGCAGTCTATTACACGCTTGCCGATTTTGCTTTTGCCGTTGCTGAGAACTGCGTTCTCGATTCCGATGTTATGACAGTTACACAATCAGCGCAGATCAATTTCCTGCGCCCCTGGACGGGCGGCAAGGTGACTTGCAGAGCCGATATAGTTAAGGACGGAAGGGCAGTCTGTCTGTACGAGATCAAAGTCTTCGGAAGCGATGACAGAGAACTCGCATTGATCATCGTCAACGGTTTTAAGACCGCACGAAAATAATATCCCGCTTAAGGAGGGACCATCTATGATCTGGAATGAAGCAAAGGAGTGCATGTCGCGTGACGAGATCGAAGCGCTTCAGAGTGCAAGACTCGTCAAACAGGTAAACCGCGTTTATCACAACGTTGAGTATTACCGCAAGAAAATGCAGGCAGCAGGCTTGGAGCCCGGCGACATCAAGGGCATTGAAGATCTTGATAAATTGCCTTACACAACGTATCAGGATTTAAGAGACACTTACCCCTTTGGCCTGGCAGCAGCACCAAGATCAGAACTGGTCCGTGTTCATGCTTCTTCAGGTACGACAGGCAAGCCCAAGATCGCCGTCTATACAAGACGCGATATCGATATCTGGGCTGAGTGCGTTGCAAGATGCCTTTCAATGGCAGGCATCACAAAGGATGACATCATCCAGGTAGGTTACGGCTACGGCCTTTTCACGGGCGGCCTTGGCGCTCATTACGGTGCAGAGTATCTGGGAGCAATGGTCCTTCCGATGTCTACCGGAAACACACAGAAACTCATCGACATGATGATCGACTGTGACGTTACAGCTATTGCATGCACACCTTCTTATCTGCTTCACGTTGCAGAGGACCTTGAGAAGGCCGGCCTCATCGACAAGATCAAGCTCAAGTCCGCCATCTGCGGCGCTGAGCCCTGGACTGACGAGATGCGCGACCAGATGGAATCAAGACTCCACATCAAGGCTTTCGATATCTACGGTCTTACCGAGATGATGGGCCCCGGCGTTGCATGCGACTGCGAATACCACAGGGGACTTCATATCTGGGAAGATCATTTCCTCCCGGAGATCATCGATCCTGCAACACAGAAGCAGCTTCCCAAGGGTTCTGACGGTGAGCTCGTCATCACCAACCTCACAAAGGAAGGCATGCCCCTCATCCGTTACAGAACAAAGGACCTCACTTCCATCGAGTACGACAAGTGCGAATGCGGACGTACGATGGCAAGGATCCAGCGCTTCAGAGGAAGATCTGACGACATGCTCATCATCCGCGGCGTAAATGTTTTCCCTTCTCAGGTAGAGGCAGCGCTGCTTACTGTAGAGGGCACGACACCTCACTACATGCTCGTTGTTGACCGTGTCGACAACACTGATACTCTTGAGGTTCAGGTTGAGGTTGCCGAAAACGCATTTACAGACGAGATCAAGTCTTTGGAGAAGCTTTCCAAGGCTGTTCACGACAAGCTCAAGATGGCTATCGGTCTTAACGCCAAGGTTAAGCTCGTTGAACCTAACGGCTTGGAGCACTTCGACGGAAAGAGCAAGCACGTTACGGATAAGCGTAAGCTTTATCAATAAACAGAGGGAGGTACCACTATGTTCGTAAAGCAGTTATCGGTTTTCTTGGAGAACACGGAAGGAAGACTTGACCAGGTCCTGAAGATCCTTGCGCAGGGCGGTATCGACATTCTCTCTGCTAGCCTTGCTGACACCATGGAATACGGTGTTCTCCGCCTCATTACCAAGGACCCTGACAAGGCTAAGCAGATCCTCAAGGATGCAGGTTTTGCTGCACGTATCGATGAGGTTATCGCTGTAGTCGTTCCCGATGCCGTAGGAAGCCTTGCAAAGGTCGTTGCAATGATCCACGCTGCAGGGATCAACATCAGCTATATCTACGGTCTTTCGATCGATGGAGAGGGCGCTCCCATCGCCATCAAGACAAATGACAACGCTAAGGCTGAGAACCTCCTTAATGCTGCGGGCGTTAAGACCATGGGAATGGAAGATCTGCAGTAATCTGTTAAAGACTTAACTGAAAGAGGGCTGTCTCACAAGTGACCTGTTCACTTCAAGAGGCAGCCCCTCTTTTTTCAAAACATAGCGGGAATGTCCCGGCTGCGGACTTCATCCCGGGTAAAAACAACGTAAACTTTAGCGTAAACTTTTGACCTCAAAAAGTTTACGTTCTGGTTTACTTTTGGACAAAGTAAACTTTACCGTAAACATTTTGGGCATAATTGTTTACGTTTTAGTTTACGGGCCGTGAAAAGCGGGATTTGACCGGTTTTGTTTACGAAAAAGTTTACGCAGCAACAAAAGCTGATCCGGCGTTATGCGCCGGGCGTGAAGATGCGCCTCAAAGCAAGATGAGACAACTTCTTTTTTATCTGAAAGAATTCGTATCCGGATCAAATGAAGGAGCTGTTATAAGTCTTCCGCAATAAGGACATGTGCCCTGTGTATTGGCCCTTATCTTGAGACTGGCGGCACAGCCGGGACAATGGACACCAATGAAAGGATTGTCAGCGGGCGCACCATAAAGAGAAGGAGAAGACGGACCGGTCTTATCTGACAGCAGAAAAGCTTTTCGAGAAGCATTGTAATTACAGTTGATCAGATATCCTTTGCGGATAGAACTCTCGGCCAGGCTGATGATCTTGTATTCGGGAATTCCCATCTCCCGGGATAAGTCAGATACCGGCACAAAACCATCCGCATCTGCACAGAACAGCTCGTTCAAGCGGTTAATGAAAGAGAAGTATCCCGACCTGCTCCAGAAGATTATAAAAGGAGTCAGTGAGATCAGTGCTATGAAAAGATATGCAAGTCTTGTCGGAACGGGATCGGCCATATCTTCATAGATCTTGCCGTCAAATGTCATGCCCAGAAAAACAACCGCAGGCAGGACGCAAACCGCCTGAACCGACAGCCAGATATATGTGTAAGCATATATTTTCTTAGTGTTCTTATACATCCGTTCCTTCCTTTAATCTCATGAAGGTACCGCAGTGATCGCATCTTCCGCCGCCATTCCTGCGGATCACGATATGTGCGCCGCAAGTGGGGCACAATACGGTTACAAACTCTCTTTCATCTGTTAAAAGATCAACTCTTACGGCTGTTCTGCCGACAGTGACATTGATCAGAAATCGGGATCTTACGAGCCACATGATATCCTTGATGACGGCTGATTCCGTCTTGCCGGTCATAGAGGCTATGGAGCTGTAGGATAATATACCGTCATGGTCTTCTTCGAGAAGTGAATTGTAGATCATGCATTTAGACAATCTGCGGATCATTAACAGGCGCCATATTATGATGCCTGCCTTGAACGAAATGATGAAGAACAAAAATGTGTTTACGATATACGTGGCAAGATCTTTCTCAATGCTCGAAGAAGTCAAAAGAAAGATGAAAAAGAGGATGTTGAAAAAAACTGTTATGCCGCAGATGCCTATGATGAATCCGTTTGCTGTCCTGTAAGCTGATAGCTTTGATCTGTTAAGATACATTTCTGTCCCTCTTTTGTATTCCTGTCTATTATATCAAATAATAAGAGGCTGTTTCATAATGAAGTGAAACAGCCTCTTAGGGATCGTTTGTCAGGTTATCAGTTCTCGTCTGCGGGAGCGTTCTCGGGAAGTGAATATCTCTTCTCGATAGTGACTGTCTCGTCGTAGCAGGAGAAGATGCCATCGACCTTTTCCTTGGAAAGCTTCGGTGTGATGAGGCTTACGAGAGGTACGATAACAAGTCCAGCGACCATCGTGACAGCACCGGCGTTGATAGGTGATGCAATGAACTTGAGGAATATGTTGGCTACCGTGAAGCCTACACCGAAGATGAAGCATACCCAGACAGAGAGCTTTGTCGTCTTCTTCCAGTAAAGACCCCAGAGGAAAGGTGCGAGGAATGCTCCTGCGAGTGCGCCCCATGAATAACCCATGAGCTGAGCGATGAACGTCGGAGGGTTAAGTGAGAGGAGTACTGAAACTGCGATGAAGAAAACGAGGAGCAGACGCATTGTAATGAGCTGAGTCTTTTCTCTCTTATTCTTGTCTTCGTTCTTCTTAGGCTTGATCTGTTCAATGAGGTCCAATGTAACCGTAGAGCTCGATGTGAGAACGAGGGAAGATAGCGTGGACATTGAAGCGGAAAGAACGAGGACGATGACTACTCCTACGAGGATCGTAGGGAGGTTGTCGAGCATCGTGGGGATGATGGAATCGTACATCGGCTGCTTAGCTGTTATATCTCCGTTGGGATAGATTGCCGGGTTCTTGCCGTAGAGTCTTGCAAATCCTCCTAAGAAATAGCAGCCGCCTGCAACGATGAATGCGAAGATAGTGGAAATGACCGTTCCTGCCTTGACGGACTTTTCGTCCTTGATGGCATAGAACTTGCCGACCATCTGGGGAAGACCCCATGTGCCGAGAGATGTAAGGATGATGACACCGAAAAGGTTGAGCGGGTCAGGTCCGAAGAAGGATACGAAAGCACCCTGCATTCCCTGTGTAACGGGAAGGTCTGAAGGCTGCTGTGAAAGCGTTGTGAGCGCCTGGATGAATCCGCCGTTGTTATTGATGACAGTTGCGATGACGGCAGTGATGCCGAAGAGCATGATGACGCCCTGTACGAGGTCATTTACGACTGTAGCCATGTAACCGCCAAGGATAACATAGACGCATGTGAGAACTGCCATGACGATGATGCAGATCTTGTAGTCGATGTTGAAGGCCATGTTAAAGAGTCTGGAAAGGCCGTTATAGACTGAAGATGTATAAGGGATAAGGAAGATGAAAGAAATAAGCGCGGCAGCTATTCTCAAAGCCTTGCTGTCGAATCTCTTTCCGAAGAAGTCAGGCATTGTCTTGGATGACAGATGCTTTGTCATTACTCTCGTTCTTCTGCCTAAGACGATCCAAGCGAGGAGTGAACCGATTACCGCATTGCCGATACCGATCCATGTGGAAGCGACACCGTACTTCCAGCCGAACTGTCCCGCGTAACCGATGAATACTACTGCGGAGAAATAGGATGTTCCGTAACCGAAAGCCGTAAGCCAGGGTCCTGCGTTTCTACCTCCAAGAACGAAGCCTTCAACGCTGTTTGCCTTCTTGCGCGTCATGACACCGATACCGATCATGACAGCAAAAAAGACTACCAAAAAGATGATCTTGATTGCCAGATCCATAAATGTTCCTCACTTCTTGCCTTTGCCACCCTCAAACGGCGAAAAAGCATGTTTTTGTATTTAATAAATTAACCTTGCACATGGATAGCCCACATGCAAGGTCAAATATTAAGACTGGTTTTCCTGTTCGACAAGTCTCTCGGCACCGTATCTCTTACGGAGGAGAGGCTTCTCGATCTTGCCTGTAGCGTTTCTCGGAACGTCGGCAAGGATGATCTGCTTAGGTCTCTTGTAACGGGGAAGCTGGTTGCAGAACTTCTCAAGCTCCTCAACCGTGCAGTTGCTTCCGGGTTCGATCTCTACGATAGCGCCCGTGATCTCGCCCAGACGCTTGTCGGGAAGACCGATGACTGCAACGTCCTTGACCTTCGGATATTCCTGAAGGAAATTCTCGATCTCGACAGGGTAGATGTTCTCGCCGCCTGAAACGATGAGGTCCTTCTTACGGTCAACGAGGAAGTAGAAGCCGTCCTCATCCTGACGGGCCATGTCGCCGGTGAAGAGCCAGCCGTCCTTAAGGGTTGCGGCCGTAGCTTCAGGGTTCCTGTAGTATTCGAGCATGACACCCGGACCCTTAACGCAAAGCTCTCCGACTTCGCCCTGCTTAACGGGCTCGCCGTTATCATCAACGATCTTGCATTCCCAGCGGTAGCCGGGAACTCCGATAGCGCCTACTTTATGCGTGTTCTCAAGTCCGAGGTGAACACAGCCGGGGCCGGTAGACTCGGAAAGACCGTAGTTGGTGTCGTACTGATGCTTGGGGAAGTATTCCTTCCAGTGACGGATCAGTGAAGGAGGTACAGGCTGTGCGCCGATATGCATGAGTCTCCACTGGTCGAGATTGTAGTCTGAAAGCTTGATCTC
>SVJC01000004.1 GCA_015069215.1 Oscillospiraceae bacterium | reverse complement strand
TGGCAGATTCCTTTTCACCTTCTGCGATGAGGATCTTTTCTCTCTTCTCACGCTCAGCCTTCATCTGCTTCTCCATCGCTGCCTGGATCTCCTTAGGCGGAATGATGTTCTTGAGCTCAACACGGTTGACCTTGATTCCCCAAGGGTCTGTAGCTTCATCGAGGATCTCTCTCATCCTCGTGTTGATGATGTCACGGGATGTGAGAGTCTGGTCGAGCTCGAGGTCACCGATGATGTTACGGAGCGTTGTAGCAGAGAGGTTCTCGATAGCTACGATAGGACGCTCGATTCCGTATGTGTAGAGCTTAGGATCAACGATCTGATAGAAAAGGACCGTATCGATCTGCATCGTAACGTTATCCTTTGTGATAACTGCCTGGGGAGCGAAGTCAGCAACCTTCTCCTTGAGGGAGATCTTCTTTGCTACACGGTCAATGAAAGGAACTTTGAGGTGAAGACCCGTATCCCATGTTGTTCTGTATGTTCCCAGACGCTCGATGATGAATGTCGTTGCCTGGGGAACGATCTTGATGTTTGCAAGAATAAGAATGATGAACAGGACTGCGACTATAACTCCGATCACTGCGCCGCCTGCCGTTACTGCTGCGAATAAATTGTTCATAAATACCTCCGGTTGTTAAACGGGATCGACGATAAGCTTAACGCCTTCGATCGCCTTTATTCTTACTTTAATGCCTTCGTCTATCGCGCTTTCTGATTTAGCGCTCCAGATCTGGCCTTCCACTTTGACCTGGCCTTTTCCTTCAACGGGATTGACGGGTACTATGACAACACCCTCCATTCCGATGAGCCTGTCGGCGTTGGTCCTCTGGATGTTTGCCCTGCGGAGCGATTCAAGCTTAGGCCTGATCCAGATCATACAGATTACGAAGGTAACGACAGACACAGCTGCCATTACGATGATCTGCAGAGTATGGGGTGCGCCGCACAGGTCCATGATCATAGCCACGAGAGCTCCGGCCGCGAACCAAATGGTTGCGAGAGCAGTTGTGGCGGCTTCAATGATAATCATTACGATGAGTATTATCAGCCAGTAGATCCACCATGACATAAATCTAATCCTCCCTTTAAAAATTTGCGCAGGTATTCCACGCCCACGCTAAAGATAATTATATCACCTTAAAAATCTTTTTAGGGAAAAATCGGTGGCTCAGCGTGCAGTCTGCTCATCGAATAAGACTTCTTCCAAAGTAAGGCCTTTCGCGGCAAGAGTTTTGCCTGCAAGACTCCTGTCGCCCTTTTCGATGATCTCGTCTATACCATCGGCAGGTATCTTGCCCTGCCCCACGTAAAGCAGGGTCCCCGCGATTATGCGGACCATGTTATAAAGGAAAGCTTCACCCTTCACTTCGATCTCAATCTGAAGCGGATCATCTCCCGATGTCCTGACCGAAACTTCATTAAGCCTTCTGACATAAGTCTTCTGGCTGCCGCCTGCTGCACAGAACGCGCGGAAATCATGTTCTCCCGCAAAGGCTTTAGCTGCCTGCTTCATTGCCCCGATATCAGGCATGACCGGGCAATAATATGCGTATCTGTCCAGAAAAGGATCCCTTGTCGGTGAGACATATATCCTGTAGATATACTTTTTGCCCTTGATCGAAAATCGTGCCGAAAAATCATCATTGGCATAGAACGCCCGCTTGACCGCAACATCGTCCGGAAGGAGCGCGTTCATTGCGAGCGGGAACTTCTCTTCGGGAATGACAAACGGGACGTCGGCGTGACTTAAGTGGCACTTAGCGTGCACACCCGCGTCAGTCCTCGAACATCCCGTAAGTCTGATCTTCTCTTTGAATAATTCTGCAAGAGCGCTCTCAAGCACATCCTGCACGGCTCTGCCGTTCTCCTGTGACTGGAATCCGGCAAATCCGGTCCCGTCAAACTCGGTTATGAAACAGAGCCTCGGCATTTTATCAGATGCCGTTCTTGCCGTCGTCCAAGCAGGACTTGCCCATCATGGCTGCACCGACGATACCTGCATCGTTGCCCATCTGGGCCAGCTCGATCCTTGTCTTCGGAACTCCTGGTCCGAAATAAGGTCTGCTCATTGTCTTTTCGCGCATCGGAATGAGGAGCGGGTCGCCTTCGTTGCATACACCGCCGCCTACGACTAAGATCTCAGGCATGAAAGCGTTGATGGCATTTGCAAGACCGTCAGCAAGGTAAGAAGTGTACTTGTCGACAACTTCTGCTGCGACCTTGTCACCCTTCTTGAGAGCCACAAATGCGATCTGCGCATTCCATTCGCCGAATTCCTTGTAAACTTCGTTAAGGAGTGAATCAGGATTTGCCTCTGCAGCTTCTCTTGTCATTCTTGCAAGAGCGGTAGCTGAAGCATACTGCTCAAAGCACCCCTTACGGCCGCATCCGCACTGTACGCCGCCTGATACGAGAACGGTGTGTCCGAACTCGGAACCTGCCTGGTTGAAGCCTGAATAGATCCTGCCTCTGACGATGACACCTGCGCCGACGCCCGTACCGAGAGTGATGGTTACGGAATCCTTTGTTCCCTTGGCAGCGCCTGCAACAGCCTCAGCCATTGCCGCACAGTTAGCATCGTTATCGATGTATACGGGAAGATCGATGACTTCCCTGATGAGCTTTCTCATGGGAGCTTTATTGAACGGGAGATTGCTTGAATAAACGAGCAGTCCGTCATCGTTGTCGGGAGTTCCGGGTGAACCGATACCGATGGCTTCGATATCCTTTACCTCGAGTCCCGCATCCTTGATAGCATCTGCTGCGAGAGTGCCCATATCGTGGATGATATCCTCCATCGCACGATCCGCGTTAGTCTTTATGGAAAGCTTATTGAGGAGCTTGCCCTCACCATCGACTACGCCGGCCTTGATGTTAGTGCCGCCGAGGTCGATCCCGACATAGTATGACATGGCTTATAATCCGCCCTTCCTTTGTTTTCAACAATAGAATTCTATCACAGGGACTTATTTATCTCAAAGACAAATCCATGACGACAAGACCTGCCGCGCAGACGGTCAGGAACAGGCCTGTCAATACGTCTGTAGCCGTCAGTTTCAGAGGGTTCAGCTTTGTTCTTCCGCCGCCTCCCCTGTAGCATCTGGCATCCATCGCAACAGCAAGTTCTTCGGCTCTTCTGAAACTCGAAACAAAGAGCGGGATAAGAACCGTGATGTATCCTTTTACCCTGTTCAGGAACGAGCCGGTATCATAATCGGCACCTCTTGAGACCTGCGCCTTCATTATCTTGTCCGTCTCCTCGATCAGAGTCGGTATGAACCTCAATGCGATCGACATCATCATGGCCATCTCGTGGACCGGGACCTTGATCAGCTTCAAGGGCGAAAAAAGGCTCTCCAAAGCTTCCGCGATCTTTAGCGGAGTGGTGGTAAGCGTGAGCAGAAGGCTCGTCGAAAGGATGAGGAATATCAGCCTTATCGCCATAAGCACAGCCCTTGCAACACCGTAATCGGTGATCGTTATTATCTTCCACTGGAAAAGAATTTCTCCCTGGCTGATGGTCAGGAGATTCAGTATCAGGATGAATATAGACAGCGGAAGGACCGGTCTGACGGTCTTCCAAATGACAGACAGGCTTACCTTTGCCATGAAGACCTGAACGCCTATTACAGCTGCCAGAGCGCCTATCGCTTCCGGTGACTTGATCATGAATATGACCACCAGATAGACGAGATAGAGCAGGGCCTTTACCCTGGGATCCGTCCTGTGGAGGAGCGAGTCAACTTTGTAATACCTTCCGAGGCTTATGTCACTTAACATCTTCCAGCCTCGCTTTCAGCACTGCCCTGTAGACACTGCGCGCTTCTTCTTCGGGATCGAAAAGCGGCTTGCCGAAATCCGTCTGCGGCATCAACTTTTTGAGATCAGCCTTGAGAAGGTTCGTAAACTTGGTGATCTTCGGCTGGTCTATTCCGATCCTGGCAGTCTTTTCCCTGTCTCCGAAAAGACTGTCGGGAGTCTCCGTCACTTTATTTTCTCCGTCTCTGATGCAGCAGATCCTGTCGCAGTACGCTGCTGCCTCATCCATGTTGTGCGACACGATTATGACTGTCGTTCCGAGTTCCCTGAGCGACTTTATGAGTGCAAACATCTCTTCGCGTCCTGCGGGATCAAGTCCGCTTGCAGGCTCGTCAAGGACCAGTATCTTAGGACTCATGGCAAGAACTCCTGCCATTGCGGCACGCCTCTTCTGTCCGCCGGAAAGCTCGAAAGGATTTCTTCTTAAGATGTCCTTATCAAGGCCGACAGCCCTTGCCGCCCTTACTGCCCTTTCCTTCTGCTCCTCCGCGGAGAGCTTCATCTTCCTCAATCCGTAGCAGATGTCCTTATAGACCGTCTCTTCAAAGAGCTGATATTCGGGATACTGGAAAACGAGTCCCACGGTCTGTCTTATCCTCGGGACATCCTTTTTCTGCGAGCACCTAAGCGTGATCCCGTCCACGGGATATATCTCTATGTCTCCTGAAGAAGGCTTGAGGATGGAATTCATGTGGGATATCAGGGTCGTCTTGCCGCACCCTGATTCTCCGACTATTCCCAATATCTCGCCTTCATAGACATCGAGGTTGATGTTCTTTAACGCAAATGTCTTTCCGCCGTCGTACGTGCTGAACAGGTCCTTTACGGACATGATCTTCCGTCCGGATGACTTGGATCTGAAGTTTTCTTTTGCCTCAGGAATATCAGGATTCCTATTCAGATCAGGATCGCTCAATATCTTGACGAGCTTTTCACGGAGCCTGGCTTCACCCGTCAGGTCTTCAGCCGTCAGTGAGGTTCCCGCAAGCCTTGCGATCTCATATGCAAATCTTATGCTGACAGGTCTTCTTAATCCGTACTGTTCCAAGGAAATGTCAGCAAATATCTGCGAAGGCGTTCCTTCAGCAGCTTTCCTGCCCTTTGAGAGCACGATTACTTTTTCACAGCGCATGACTTCGGACATGTCGTGCGTTATGGTTATAAGAGTCAGGCCCTTTTTGAGACGCATGTCCTCGGCTACCGCCAGGAATTCATCGCGGCTCCTCGGGTCGAGCATGGCCGTTGCCTCGTCAAGGATCAGGATGTCCGGTCTCATGGCAAGGGCTCCCGCTATGGCGAGCTTCTGCTTCTGTCCGCCTGACAGGCCGGATGCTTCGCGGAGCCTTAACTCGTAGATACCAACATCCTTCATTGCCTGGTCAACTCTTTCACGGAGCTCAGGAAGCTTGATCCCTAAGTTCTCAGGACCGAATGCGACGTCTTCTTCGACTATGGTTCCGACTATCTGGTTGTCGGGATTCTGGAAAACGCACGCGCTCTTTTCCCTTATCTGCCAGAACAATGCATCGTCAGACGTGTCCTGCCCGAAAATGACTATCCTTCCTGAATCGGGAACCTCGATTATGTCGATGAGCTTTGCAAGGGTTGATTTGCCTGAACCGTTCGCTCCGAGGATCGCGGTGTATGAACCTTTATCGATCTCAAGGCTTATGTTCTCCAATGCGGGTTCGGCAGGCGCGGAAACATCGGCTCCTTCCGAGCCGTAAGTGAACGTAACATCCTGTACGGATATCTTTTCCACGCTGATCCCCTCTGATAACAGTTTTAAGCTATATTACAAAAAAACGGGGGAGGTTACATACCTCCCCCGGCTAATTTTTTACGATTAAAGGTATCTTTGTGTTTGTGTATATTACACGAACATAAGGATAGCCATCTCGGAACCGTCACCACGTCTCTGGCCGATGCGGACAAGCTTTGTGTAGCCGCCGGTTCTGCCGACGTACTTGGGAGCTATCTCATCGAACATCTTGTTGACGGGGTTGATGATGTTGCCCTCGCTGTCATGGCTCTTGTAAAGCCACTTAACCATCTGCTTGCGGGCTGCAAGACGTGAAGGGTTGTCAACCTGAACGGTCTTTGTCTTAACTTCACGGTCAACTACTTCGTACTTCTTGCCGGACTTGGAAGTCTTGGTCTTGAGAACCTTCTTTCCCTTACCGTCGAGCTTTGCAGCAGAGACTGTGATCTCTTTAGTAGTGTAGTTGTCCTTCTCTTTAACTGCTGTTGCAATGAGACCTTCAACGATGGCGCTTACTTCCTTGGCACGAGCAACTGTCGTCTCAAGTCTGCCGTTTATTATCAAATTAGTAACCTGATTCTTCAGCATAGCAGCGCGCTGGTCTGAAGGACGGCTGATTTTCCTGTTAGGCATCTTATTTTCCTCCTAAGATGTAAGTTATTCTTCCTGGTCCTTGAGGTGAAGACCCATACCCTCGAGCTTCTCGATGATCTCTTCAAGAGACTTCTTACCGAGGTTTCTTACCTTGATCATCTCATCCATCGTACGTGCTACAAGATCGCCGACAGTGTTGATCTGTGCTCTCTTGAGGCAGTTGTAAGTACGGACGGAGAAATCGAGATCCTCAATAACGCCCGAAAGCTTGCTGTTGTGCTCACCGGACTCTTCAATGCTCTTGAAGCTCAGTGCGGAATCAGTATCTGCGAGAGCTGTGAAGAACTTGAGGTGGTCGATGAGGCAGTTAGCTGCAGAGGACAGAGCCTCGTCAACTTCGATCGTTCCGTCTGTCCAGACTTCGATAGTAAGGCTGTCGTAGTCTGTTCTTGCGCCTACACGGGTATTCTCAACCTTGTAGTTAGCCTTCTTGACAGGTGTGAAGATCGAGTCGATCGGAATGAGTCCGATGACCTGCTTGTTGGGCTTATTCTGTTCAGCGGTGTTGTAGCCGCGTCCCTTGCTGAGTGTGAACTCCATGAATACGTCGTCTGCACCGTTGAGGTGAGCGATGACGTGATCGGGATTCATAATCTGGACATCAGGTCCGTGTACGATATCGCCTGCTGTGAGCGCGCCGGTTCTGCCCTTGGCAACGCTGATGCTGACAATATTAGACTCGTTGTGAAGCTTAGCGCGGATACCCTTGATGTTAAGGATGATCTCGGTCATGTCTTCGATTATTCCCGGAACAGTGGAGAACTCATGCTTAATCTTGTCGATTTTTACAGATGTAACTGCCGCACCGGAAAGCGATGAGAGAAGAACTCTGCGGAGCGAATTTCCGAGGGTTGTACCGAAACCGCGCTCGAGCGGGGCAATGGTATATTTGCCGTATGACTTATCGTCGTTGGACTCAACGCACTTGATTGTCGGCTGGCTGATTTCCATCATATCTAATCCTCCTGATAGTTTTTGGGGTCTATTTCTTCGGTTATATCCTAGCTATTACTTAGAATACAACTCGACGATCTGTACTTCGTTAACAGGTACATCGATCTGCTCTCTTGTAGGAAGCTTGATGATCTTTCCTGCAAGCTTCTCCAGATCGCTCTCGACCCATTCAGGAGAACGTCTTGAGCCGGTAACCTCAACGATATCCTTGAAACGCTGAGATCCTCTTGCCTTTTCCTTGATCTCGATCTGATCGCCGACCTTAACGCCGAAAGAAGGAATGTTAACGATCTTGCCGTTAACCTTAACTTCTCTGTGGCTTACGATCTGTCTTGCCTCGTCTCTTGTACGTGCAAAACCCATTCTGAACAGAACGTTGTCAAGTCTTGTCTCGAGAAGGATCATGAGGTTTTCACCGGTTGTGCCGTAGTGAAGCTTCTGTGCCTTCTCATAGTAGTTTCTGAAAGGCTTCTCAAGGACTCCGTAGATGAACTTAGCCTTCTGCTTCTCCTTGAGCTGCATGCCGTACTCGCTCATCTTGCGGACGACCTTAGCCTTCTTCTTTGATTGCTTATTAAGTCCCAGATACGCAGGCTCAATACCGAGGGCTCTGCACTTCTTAAGGACAGGTGTCATATCTCTGGCCATTGATTTATCCTCTTTCTTTCGTTTTAGATAGTTAGAAGCACGAAGAAGGATTAAACTCTTCTGCGCTTAGGCGGACGGCAGCCGTTGTGCGGAACGGGAGTAACATCTTTGATCATTGTTACTCTGAGGCCTGCGGTCTCAAGCGCACGAACAGCGGACTCACGTCCGGATCCGGGCCCCTTGACATAGACATCAACGGTCTTCATACCGTGATCGCAAGCAGCCTTTGCAGCCTTCTCGGATGCAACCTGTGCTGCATAGCTTGTACCCTTACGGGAACCCTTGGCATCCATACCTGCAGAAGCCCATGAAATTGCATTGCCCTGCTTGTCGGTAATGGTAACTATCGTATTGTTGAATGTAGCATGAATATGAGCCTGACCGTCTACGACGTTCTTACGCTCGCTTCTTCTGGGTCTTGTACTTTTCTTAACTGCCATAAATCAGTTTACCTCCCCTTACTTCTTCTTGCCTGCGACGGTGTGCTTAGGGCCCTTACGGGTACGAGCATTCGTCTTTGTGCGCTGGCCTCTTACGGGGAGTCCTAATCTGTGACGGCGTCCTCTGTAGCAACCGATATCGGTAAGTCTCTTGATGTTGGCGCCAATCTCTCTCTTAAGGTCACCTTCGACCTTGTAGTTGTTCTCGATCTGATCACGGATCTTAGCGACCTCGTCCTCAGAAAGGTCCTTTACGCGCGTATCAGGATTGATTCCTGTCTCACGGATGATGTCCGCAGCGCTTGTTGTTCCAATACCGAAAATGTAAGTAAGAGCGGTCTCGATCCTCTTGTCATTCGGTAAATCTACGCCGGCTATACGAGCCATTTAGTGTACCTCCATAGAATTGTGGTAATACTTCATATATACGACACGCGGCGTAAGGAACTCCGGGGTTTATCCTCAAGAGCAGCCGCCCTTACAGTATGGCGTGTAATATTCTTCCGATTGTTTGCGGGCGGAGCTTGTTTGCCCGCGGCCTGTCTTTCTAATTCGCGTCAGGGCTAATTCCGACACATGACAGACCCGACATTTGCCTGATTAACCCTGTCTCTGCTTGTGCTTGGGGTCGGAGCAAATGACCATAACCTTGCCGTTCCTGCGGATGATCTTGCACTTCTCGCACATCGGCTTTACTGACGGTCTGACTTTCATAAGTAAACCTCCTGGTTGCTTTATTTTTCCACAACAAAACACAGGCGCTTTTTGGGCGCATGCCGTACTATTATAGCAAAAACATTTTGATTTTCAACTGAATTTTTTCACATGGCAGGACACTTTTTTGAGCATCCGCACAAAAGATAAAAAGGACCGCCCGAAGGCGGTCCTATTATAACATCACTTTAATAATGTATCTACTTATCCGAAGATACCGCCGGATGTAGGAAGCGGGATGGTGCACATGAATATGACCGCAATGATCAGGCATACAACGCTGACTGCAAGAACGAGCTTCTTGTTTGTAGTGTTCTTGAAGACTCCGACAATGCCGAGAAGGAAGAGCGCAACGCTGTAGATTACCGTTACGAGCGAGAACTTGTCGCCGTTTGCGTTATCCTGCTTACCCTGCTCGATAACCTTTTCTGCTTCCTCGAGCTTTGTGTTTGCCTCTTCGAAATATTTGTTGACGAACTCTTCAGTGAAAGGTGTTGTTATTGCCTTATCGTCCTTGAGCCATTCAAGGATCTCCTGAGTATCGTTGTTGCCGTCGTTGAATTTTTCGACGTCATATCCGATGGCAGCCGCCATGTTCTCGGGAAGGTTGTCCTCGCAGAACCACTGAAGCTTCCAGACATTTGCCTCGATGGCTGCATTGTCCTTGACGGATTCAGCATAAAGGATCTCTACCTCATAAGAGGCAATGGTGTTCCAGATCCCCATATCCTGGGAAAGATTCTGTACTGCGGCATTGTAAAGTGAGTTACCGTCGCTCGAGATATTGTTGCTCGTTGCATAGTTCGTAGCCTGATTGCCGCCGTGGATCGAGCCGACATAGCTTGCCCATGCGGTAAGAAGCGCGGTGATGCCGAGCAGTATTACCGTAATGATCTCAAGAGTGTTCTCGTTCAGGAAAGACTTTTTGCCTTCAGCCTTAACTTCTTTTTTCTCTGTTTCCTTTACTTCAGAGACTTCTTTCTTTTCTTCTTCCATATAAATGCTCCTTATATATATTCACCCCGTGCAGACAAAAATCTGCCAAAACCGGCCCGTAAAAACCCGAAAATGCCATTGCGCGAAAACTCCGCGCAATCAACAGATCCGTATGAAAAAGTGTTTTTCAGAGAAAAACAGTAAGTGAGATCAAGCCTTAGGCTTCTTCTCGCCTCTCCAGGTAATCCTTCCTCTGGAAAGATCGTAGGGAGAGATTTCCAGTGTGACCTTGTCACCGGGAAGGATCTTGATGTAATTCTGTCTGAGCTTTCCCGACAGGTGAGCGAGAACGACATGTCCGCTGTCGATCTTTACCTTGAACATCGCGTTCGGGAGTGCCTCGTCAACTACGCCCAAAACTTCAATAACATCTTCCTTACCCATTAAAAACCCTCCTCGTAATCATAGGTAGTCATAAAAGGTCCTTCATCAGTGATGAGGATCGTGTTCTCATAATGTGCTGCGGGACTTCCGTCCTGTGTGACGATAGTCCACTGATCGCCGAGCATCTCTATTTCCCTGCTGCCGAGCGTGATCATCGGTTCGATGCAGATAGCCATACCCTTGGTAAGCTTCTTGCCGTGGCCGGCCTTGCCGTAATTGGGTACATCAGGATCCTGGTGCATCGTCGTTCCGATGCCGTGACCTGTAAGTTCCCTTACAACGCCGTATCCGAAACCTTCACAGTATTCCTGGACGGCAGCACCGATATCTCCGGTCCTCATGCCTACCTGGGCATACTTAAGTCCTTCAAAGAATGACTTTTCCGTTCTCTCAACGAGATCTCTGACCTCGGGAGCAACTTCGCCGACAAGATATGTCCTGCATGCGTCGGAATGATAACCGTCAAGGATCGCTCCGACGTCAACGGAAAGGATGTCGCCTTCCTCAAGGATCCTGGATTTCTTCGGGATGCCGTGAACGACCTCATCATTTACGGAAGCACAGATCGTTCCGGGGAACGGGGGCTGGCCGTAATTGAGAAATGACGGGATGGCGTCATGGCTTCTGATGATGTCATAGCAGAGCTTGTCTACGTCATGCGTGGAAACGCCTGGCTTTACAAAGTCCCTGCAAGCCTTGAAAACTTCCTGGAGTATCTTTCCGGAAGCTTTCATCTTCTCAAATTCTTCGTTGGTGAGTATTTCTATCATTTAAAAACTTCTTTCTAAAGATCAAAGTCCGAGCTTTGCAAGTCCGTCTTCGATCTCCTTGATGCATGTCTCGGAGCTGACGTTGTTGTTTCCCTCAACGATCAGGCCTCTTGCAGCATAGAAATCGATGAGAGGTGCTGTGTTTTTTCTGTATGTATCGAGTCTGGACTGGACTGTCTCAGGATTGTCGTCAGATCTCTGGATGGTCTTGCCGCCGCAGACATCGCAAACGCCCTCAACCTTGGAAGGCATGTACTTGACGTTGAAGCTTGCGCCGCACTTCTCGCAGACGCGTCTTGTCGTGACTCTGTCGATGATGACGTCGTCATCCGTTACGACGTACATGACTGCATCGATCTTGGATCCGAGCTTTTCAAGGATCTTGTCGAGAGCCTCTGCCTGAGCGATCGTTCTCGGGAATCCGTCAAGGATGAAGCCTTTGTCGCTCTTGAGGTTCTTGAGACGGTCTTCGACCATTCTGATGGTAACGTCATCGGGAACCAAAGCTCCCTTGTCGATATAAGACTTTGCCTCAATGCCGAGAGGAGTGTTTTCCTTGATGTTGTATCTGAAAAGATCTCCGGTCGAGATATGGTCAAGGCCGTACTTTTCTCTGATTACTGTGGCTGATGTGCCTTTGCCCGAACCGGGCGCTCCCATAATAATAAGATTCATGATTAAGCTTACCTCCGTTTAATGATCTGGGTGCTTACTTTGCATACTTATTCTTCTTTTTGTCCTTAGCTGCTGCTTTTGCCTTCTCTTCTTCTGTTGAAAGGCCGTTTTCGAGAACCGTCTTAAGTTCGATCAGGCCGCCGCCCAGAAGGATCAGGACGATTCCTGCGAAAAAGATTCCTTTAAGTGCAGGGATCAGGTCGAGAAGCATGGGGATAAGGCTGACCGCGACAAGGAATGTGGCGTCTGCAATGTTCAGGTTGTTGTACAGGCTCATAAGATACTGGGATGTTGTCTTTCCCGGACGCAGACCCTGAATGTATCCGCCGTTCTGCTTGATCTGGTTTGAGAGATCCATGGGGTTGAACTGGATCATGGCGAAAAGATATGTGAAGAATGCCACAAAGATGCAGTAGAGCAGATAGAAAGAAAGGCTGCGCTTGAAGTTTACGAATCCGAGGAGAAGTATGTTCTCTGTTCCCTCAGGCATAACCAGGCACATGATGACTGCCGGAATGAGCATGATGGCGATCGAATAAACGATGGGCATCGTGCCGGCCTGTGCAACCTTCAGGGGAAGGATCTGGTTCTGCATTGCGTACTGCTTCATGCCGACGGTCCTCTTGGAGAACAGGATGTGGAGCTTCTTGCCTCCCATGTAGAACCAGACGATGAAGACCAGAAGCGCAACAGCAACAATGGCGCCTGCAGCTGTCAGTCCGATAGCGGCAGGAACACCCAAAACTGAAGCCTTCTCGTAGAGAGCCTTTAATTCATCGGGAATGTTGCGGGCGATGCATGCCAGAATAACAACGACCAGACCCGAACCGACACCCTTATTGTTGATGAGTTCGATGAACCAGCCGAAAAGCGCCGCGCCGGCAGCAAGGCATACGCATGCGAGGATGATCGCAGCCCAGTAGTTTATTGAGGTCCATACGTGGTTTCTCATGCCTACACAGTAGAGCACTGCAAAAATGACATCGGCAATAACTGCTGCGATCCTGGTGAGCTTTGTGATGATCTTTGTTCCGGCCTCGCCTGTCTGGGCGATGTTGCGGAGCTTGGGTACAACGATCGTAACGATCTGCATTATTATCGAAGCAATGAGGAACGGATAGATGCCGAGGCTGGTAACGGCGACATTGCCCAAAGCCTTAAAGGACATGACGTCCAAAAGCTTACCTGTGTCACCCCATTTGGATACTGCTTCAGCAGCACCGGCATGATCGATCCCCGGAACGGGAACGAGCGAAAGCAGTGCAAGGACCGACACGATCAGAAAGGTGAACCACATCTTCTTTCTGAGCTCTGGCACCTTGTAACTATCCGTAAATGTACTCATTAAAAATATCTCTCCTTAAATACGCGCATAAAAACAGCGACAGTATTATAGCGCATATTATTCAATTTTTTAAGTTCGTTTTAAGAACGACTTGCACAATATACTCATCGAACCCTCAGCGGGGGTATTCCGGTGAAAGGAAAAAGGAGTTAAAAAACATGAAACATAAGAAGATCATTGCACTTTTGACGGCAACAGCGATCATGGGAGCCTTCGCAGGCTGCAAAGCAGGGATCAAGCCCGGACAGGGAATGCCTTCAGACGGAGATTCCACTTCCCCGTCATTTGAGACAGAGGCCCCGATCCGTTCCGATGCCGGGCAGGCAGTCGGCAAAGTCACGTCGATCGACGGAACGAAGATCACCATAGAGCTTGGCGAATTGAAGGCCCGCACTCCGGGTAACGGCAGAAGCGGCAGCGGCAAAGCCAATGAACAGCCGGGCGACCGGACAAGACCCTCGGATGACGGCAAAGGAAGCAACCGTCCCTCAGGAGGTTTCGGTTACTCATTCAACGCTACCGGCGGCAATAAGACCTATGATCTTTCCGGACTTTCAAAGATCACGCTTGAAAATGACGATGACGACACTGACGATACGATCAGTGAGATCAAGACCGGGGATGTCGTAGTCATCGAAGTGGACAAGGACGGCAAAGTGACTTCACTGACCGTAAAGTCCCTTAGAGGAAGGAACGGATCCGGAGGAAACGGAAAGCGTACTTCAAGCCGTGACGGAGGCGGCAGCGGTAACAGAAAGGACCGCGGCAGCAAAAAGCCTGGCAACGGCAGATCTGACGGAGCCGAAGCAGAAGCCTGAGATCAGTGAAAGCCTTCGTACTTCCAGTTTGAACGGTCCCAGACATTGTCCCTGACCGAATACCACTGGGATCTGTCGAATGTGTTGGTTCCGTTGGTCAGAACGTCCCAGGAACCAGAGAAAATAACTTTCTGAGGCACTTTCTTCTTTTCAGGAGCCGAAAGAGGATTACCGGTAAAAGGATTGACCGCATTGTTTATGATCCCCTGTGTCGCAAGCGCAGGGGTATCTGCATTTGTCATGAATTCTTCTGAAACCTTGAATCCCCTGCTTCCGAAATCCTTGTACATAAGGAGCGGGATGAAGCCCTGGGCATCGAAATCGGCGCCCTCGTTATTGAAGAGCAGCTCGTCATACTGGCCTACGCCATATGCGTGGTCTGACACGACTATTATCCTCGTGTTGTCGTAAACGCCCTGCTCTTTCAGATAATCAAGCCATCTTCCGACGGAAAGAAGCGCTCCCATGTTCATCTCGTAGAACAGATACTGGGGAGTCGTCTCCATCCTGAGCGTCTTGCCATCGACGGTAAACCTGTCTTTGTGTGTCTTATCGTATTCGGTGTTGTCCACATAGTATTTCGGTTCATACTCCGGTTCCTTGAGCATCGACATGTCATGCGTTGATTTGTTCGCGAAAATGACCATGTTGTTGCCCTTTTCGGATATCTTTGTCATCGAAGACATGGATTTCAGCGCATAATATTCAGCCTCAAAGCTCAGATAGTGCCCGAGCGCGCGGGATGTTCCGTCTACGACCTGGAACGAAGATCTGTCTTCGCCTGTCATCGAACCGATCGAGTTGTATCTTCCGGAGTCATACAGATAGGGCTGGATCACAACGGGAGATGACTTGAAAAGGCTGTAGCAATAAAGGTTGCGGCAAAGAGCCGTTTCGAGGTTGGCGCATTTCTTGGGAAGATCCGGAAGATAGTGGTATCCCGTGTTATAGGCCTTCAGGCCCTTGAAATCCCTGAAGACCGTAAGATCCGGGATCCAGCTGTATCCGGCATAGGTCGGGTTGATGAACGTGCAGTCCCAGCCTTCCTTCGAAAATACGGTCGGCATGACCTTAAGGCACTCATTCTGCTTATCGACAAGGGATTCATCAGCTCTCTCGTTTATCTTTTCAGGGGTGTAATCATAACCTCCGTAAAGCGCGGGCGAAGCGAAATTCGTGCTCTGTCCGTAAGACAGTGTGTTATGGTACCAGGTAAAGCCGTCAAAACTTTCTTTAAGTTCGGGCTTTTCGTTCATTATGTAAGGGACCATCGATCCGACCGCACGGTCGAGCATTATCACCACAACGTTCTGTCCGTCTTTTGACAGCTCAAATGAGGGCTGTTCTGCGGAATAGCTGTTAAAAGCAAGCTTATACTGGTCGTTGATCTTTTTGATGTTGCCGCATGAGATCAGGATGAGAGCGACCGCGCCGCATCCCGCCAGGATCGCAGGAAAGCTCTTGGCAAACCGGATGAAGAGAATGCAAAATGCCGCCGCGAAGAGCAGGAAGACCGCATCCCAGATCATGTCATCAGTTGCAAAACGGGGGTTGTTTACATACTGCAGGGTCTCAACCATGTCGCCAAAAAAGTTGCTGTACATGGTGTTGTTGAGCAAAGCTCCAGCGCAGAAAATGAACATCACCTTGCTCATCAGGCTTTTGCCCTTGGGCGATGCAAGATAGTAGAAAAGTCCTGTCCAAAGGACGAAAAGGCCTATTCCCGTAAGGAGCGGATAGAACAGATAGAGGGCCGGATCGCTCATCGTGTATCTGTTCATGAACTGCTGTGGCGATGCCGAAATAACATTGGCCGGGATGAATAATCCCGTGAACAAAGCAAGGAATACGGCCGAAGCGATGAAAAGAGCATTGCTTTTCTTCATGGCTTCCGGATCGGTCTTTAAAGACACTTTCTGTTTTGAAACAGTCTCCCCTGTCTTTTCCTTCTTGCCTCGAAGGACCAGCATCACGATGTTCTTGACCAATGAGAAAACATTGTTGAGCGTCCAGTAAAAGACGAGGCCCGCCGGTGAATTGTAAAGGAAAACAAGGAATACCGCGGCGATCAGATACATCTGAAGCTTTGACTTGAGAGGCAGTCCCTTACCGTATATGAATCCCGAAATGAGGTTGATCAAGGTCATCAGGATCGGGAGAACATTTATGGCGATGCCTCCGATCACGAGAATTCCGTCAGGCGCGCTGAGATCCTTTATCGGGCCCACAGATACGCCTGAAAGCAGGCTGCATCCTGAGAGCATCCTGTATGCGGCGATGAAGAACGGTATCTGCAAAAGCAATGAAACAGAGCTCTTCAGAACATTCATCGGGCTGTAATCATTCTGCCTGTAGTATGTCTGAAGGATCATGAAGCGTTCGTCACCGGAGAAGACCTTGCGGATGTGCTTGATGACGGGAGCGAGCTTTATCTCTTTCTCACGGGCTTCTTCCTGGATCTTGTCCGCACGTCTGTAAAGCGGGAGCACAACCAGGTTGAAGACAAGACTTAAGATGATTATTGAGACGACAACGTTGCCGGACAATCTTGATATGATCGAAAAGACTATCTCAAACAGAAGCTCGATCGGGTAGATTATCAGTGTGTAAAGTGCCGTCAGGAAGGTCATTTCGAGTCACCGCCCGTGTAGATCCGCCTTACTCTCTTTCCAACGTCACAGGTTATCTCATAGTTAATGGTGCCCATCCTGTCGGCCAGATCGTCAGCAAGCCTGTCCCTTCCGAAAACAACGACCTTGTCGCCGACCTTCGGTCTGACCTTCATGTCAGTGGTATCCACCATGCACATGTCCATGCATACGTTTCCGATTATCGGACACTTCTCACCGTCCACCACAAGCTCAAAACCGTTTGAGAGCAGTCTGGACAAGCCGTCTGCGTATCCGATCCCGACCGTGGTGACCTCGGTCTCGCGTTTCGCCGTGAAATGCCTTCCATAGCTGACCGTGGCGCCTTCAGGTATCTTCTTGACGTGTATTACCTTCGCATACCAGTTCATTACCGGGATAAGGTCAAGCTTGACCGGAGGCTCGGGGCATCCGGGCGGCATCAGTCCGTAAAGGATTATGCCTGCTCTTACCAGATCGAGGTGCATCTCAGGGAACCTCATGATACCCGCGCTGTTGCATATGTGCTTCTTGGCAAAAACTATGCCTTCGCTCTCAAGAACCTTTATCTGTTCCATGAAAGCGTTGTATTGCTTAATCGTGTAAGAATCGTCATCCGTATCAGCTACCGCAAAATGCGAGAACACGCCGTAAGGAATGATCCCCGGAAGCCTGCAGCTCCTGATGATCTCTTCCGTGCCTGCCCCGTCCGTCGGAAATCCGATACGGCCCATTCCGGTATCGAGCTTGATGTGGATCTTGATCTGCTTGCCCTGAGAGACCGCCTCGTCAGACAACGCCTTGGCGATGTCAAAAGAGTAGACCGCCTGTCCGATGTCATATCTGACCGCATCGGCATAACGGCTCTTGTCCGTGAATCCGAGGGTCATCATGGGAGCATCTATTCCGCGGTGTCTTAACTCCACGGCCTCATCGATCGTGGCCAGGCAAAGGCCCGCTGCGCCGCACTCCAAAAGCGTCTTTGCCGTCTCGTAAGCCCCGTGTCCGTATGCATCCGCCTTAACTACGGCAAGGATTCCGGCCCCGGGAGACGTTACTTTTCTTATCTCCGCGAAATTATGCCTTAAAGCATTGAGATCTATCTCAACGCACGAACGGTCATAGTAGTCTGTTCTAAAATCACTCATGAATTCCAACCAGCTTTCGTGAAAGCATCCGGGAGGAACTCCTCCAGGTCAGACGGCAGCATTGCTCTCCTGCCGTATTTTGCCGAAGCGGCAAGACCTGCCTGCGAATGGATCCAAACTGCTGCGCAGGCAGCCTTTTCAGGAGTTGCTCCCTGTGCGAGGAGTCCTGCGGCAAGGCCTGCGAGGACATCGCCGGAGCCTCCCTTTGCAAGACCGTCATTCTCGGTCTCGTTCTTAAATAATCTGCCGTCAGGCATGGCGATCACCGTCCTGCTGTTCTTGAGGACGATCACGCTCTTGAGCTTGGCTGCAAGTTTTACCGCAGCCGTCTCGGAAGAGTCATCCGGGCTTATGCCTTCAACTCCCGCGGAGATCCTGGCGAATTCGCCCGGGTGCGGAGTAAGGACCGCAGGGGTCTCCCTGTGTCTCAGCATCGGCAGGATATGCTCCTTGTCGTGAGCTGCGGCACTAAGGGCTCCGGCATCGATGACAAGGTTTACGTTCTTTCTGATGAACAGTTCAAGAAGAGGTCTGATGTTAAGGTCATCAGCCGGCATTCCGGGGCCGATCAGTACGGAGTCGGCGCTTTCAATAAGGCGTCCCGCGGTCCTGAGAACTGCGGTCGGCATTCCGTCACGGAGCGACTGCAACGCGCAGGGGTGAGTTACGCCTACAGCGTCAAGGGTTCTTTTCTCAGAGAACACGCGCACAAGGCCGCAGCCGGATCTTAAGGCTGCACCGCATGCAAGCACGCAGGCGCCCGGCATGTATTCAGAACCGGCGGTGACGAGCGCCGTTCCGAATGTTCCCTTGTGCCCCGAAGCAGGACGGGCCGGAGCCATGTCCCGGACCAGTTCTTCATTCAGGATCGTGACCTCGATATCACTCATGCTTCTCCTCGTCCCTTCCGGGTACCAGATCTTCATTCTTTATGCTGCTGATCGCTCCGATATCGAACGGAGTTTCCTGGTAAACGTAGTAGTTGAGCCAGTTCGTATACATCAGTGTAGCTGATGATCTCCATCTGAGGAGCGGTCCTTTTTCAGGATCGTTGTCAGTGTAATAGTTGACCGGAAGTGCGGTGTCCAAACCTGCACCGTGATCTCTCTTATACTCCCTGTCCAATGTCTCCCTGTCATACTCGGAATGACCCGTGATGAAGATCTGACGTCCGTGCAGATCGGAGACCGCATAGATCCCGCACTCTTCGGACTCTGAAAGGATCCTCAGTTCCTTGTGCTTTAAGATGTCTTCTTTCCTTATCTCCGTATAACGGGAATGGGGAACATAGAAAATATCGTCAAAGCCTCTGAAGAGCTTGACCGGACGGCTCCATGTCATCGAATGCTCGAAAACGCCGAAGACCTTCTTGTCCAGGACGTACTTAGGTACGCCGTAGTGGTAGTAGAGTCCGGCAAAAGCTGCCCAGCAAAGGTGCAGGGTCGAGTAAACGTGAGTCTTGCTCCATTCAAGTATCTGGCAGAGCTCTTCCCAGTAATCGACTTCCTCAAAAGGAAGCTTTTCGACGGGTGCACCCGTGATGATCATGCCGTCGAAATACTGACCCTTGATCTTGTCGAAGGTCTCGTAATACTTCGTCAGATGCTTTGCGCTGGTATGTGTGGACTGGTGCGAAGCCATGCAAAGAAGCTCTATGTCGATCTGGATCGGCGTATTTGAAAGAGCCCTTAAGAGCTGTGTCTCTGTTGTAATCTTGTCAGGCATCAGGTTGAGGATGACAAGTTTGAGCGCCCTTATGTCCTGCGTAAGAGCGCGGTTTTCTTCCATAACGAATATTCTTTCCTGCTCAAGGATCTGCCTTGCCGGAAGATTGTCTGCTATTCTGATAGGCATTTTTAGCCTCCTTCGTTAACCGCTGATGAATTCGTTCAAGATGGATTCCGCGGGAACCTGGTCAGGACTTACGACAGGGATCTTGTCCAAGTGGCCTATAAGCTTGGAAGCTTTCGCAAGAGCGGCGGAAAGATCGGCAAAAGGCTTGCCCGTATTGGATCTTTCCATGAAAACGCTAGGCTCGATGGTACCCTTTTCGACCTGCTTCAGCGCCGACCTGATGTCGCTTAAAGCGAGGGGCGCGATGATGAGGCTCTCATATGCAAGGAACGAATTCACGTGATAATCGGCGCTTGTAAGGTATTCCGTGTAATACTTCTCCTCCGACTTGCTGATCATAGGCCAGTAGTCGATCGTCGCGATGGCATGTGCACTTCTGTGCCTGAAATCCCTGACGATCCTCCTGAGCATCCTGATCTCATTGCTGTCCATGAGCTTTGTATCACAATAAACATTGCCGTAAGGCATGATGAATACTTTGGAACATTTGTCCCCGAAGTTACCTGATATCCTGGGATTGAGTCCGTGGAGGCCTTCGACCACAAGAACGCCGTCCTCACCTAAAGAAATGGCATTCTCGGGCTTGCCTTCATGCTGGGTCCTCGTCTGGAAATCAAAGTATGGCGGTATTACCGTCTCGCCGTTCAGGATCTTAGCGATGTCGTTCTGGATCCTTTCAACGTCAAGCGCATCGATAGTCTCAAAATCCGGCCTTCCCTCACGGTCAAAGGTCAGTTCCTTAAGATAGTAGTAATCATCGAGCGAAAGATGGCATGCTTTACGGCCTGCTTCGGTAATGTTCTTTGCCAGCCTCAATGTGAAAGTCGTCTTGCCAGAGGAAGTAGGCCCCGAAACGAAGATGGCCTTTTTGTTCATGTCATTGCATATCTCGGAGCAGATCGAATCGATCCTTCCGAGAAAAGACTTCTCCGATTCCGATATGAATCTGGGCAGATTCGATGCACCAAGACTCTCCTCGAGCTCTTCAACCGTTATGTCAATTCTGTCTCTAAGCTCTGCCATAAATTCCTCCTGTTTCCGCGGAAAGAGATTCAACCGAAGGAATTAACGCTTCGAGGGGAAGAATCTCTTTAAGATCAATGTGTTGATGAGCCAATCCCAGACAAACTGAGCCAATCTGAATACGATGTAGATGAGACCCGGCACGATCATTGCCACTACGATGATGCCCAAAACCGTAAGCATTACGTGGAGGCCTCCTGCGAGCACTCCGGTAACCGTTGCAAACGAACCGGAACTTGCAGCATATTTTGTCGTGTACTCCTCAAGGGTCTTGTTGAGATAATCAACAATGAATGTCTGGAGATCGCCTGCTTTGACCGTAAGTCTCGGGAGCATGAGGCTCACGGTAAAACTGAGAACAAGATAAGATTTGAATATCTTCTCTGCCAAAACCAATATTTTGCCCCATAAGGGCATTCGGTAATATCTGAAATTGATGAACGGACACGCTACGAAAAGCACGATAAATGCAGCGAAAAGGGGCATTCCCAAATCGCCGATCCCGAGAAGTCTCTTTCCGAATAAATACGTGTAGAGGACTATGCAGTTGCAAAGGAGTCCATAGATTATGAAGAGCCAGAAATGCTTTCTGTTCTCATAATCGGTATCGCTCCAAAGCTTGCCGAGCATTAATCCTTCAAGATAATCCAACTGGCCGTTCCTCCGTAAGTTTAACCTTTAGATTTTAACACATAAGGGTCTTTGCGGCTACTTGCCGGGTCAAAGCCCCTCTATCTCATCTCTTCCGGCGCTCATGACTATCTTCTCGCAAAGATCCTCATAAGCGATGCCTTCGGCCTTGGCAGCCTCTGGAAGAAGCGACGTGTTGGTCATTCCGGGGAGGTTATTTGCCTCAATGAACCAGAATTCATGGGTATTCTCGTCGTAGATCATATCGATCCTTCCGTACTGGTTCATCCTTAATATGTCGAATATCCTGACTGCAAGATCCTGGCACTTCTTGTAGTCGGCCGGATCGATCCGGGCCGGGCATACATGAGTGGTAAGACCGTCCTGATATTTGTTCTTATAATCGTAGAAACCCTCGTGAGGAATGATCTCGGTGATCGGGAGAGCCCTGTGGCCTACCACGCCGATCGTGACCTCACGTCCCTTGAGGAACTTTTCGACCAGGATGCTCTGCTTATAGGAAGCGGCCCACTCGAGTGCAGGTCCGAATTCCTCTTCGGTCTTAACAATGGAGACGCCGCATGAAGAACCGCAGCCGATGGGCTTGATCACGCAAGGGATTCCGATCTCGGACTTGATCCTTTCGGGTGTCATTTCCTCGTATTTGCCGCTGATCCACTTGGCAGTAGGGATCCCCGCTCCTGCGATAAGTGCCTTGGACAGTGTCTTATCCATCGCGATGGCGCAACCGAGATAGCCGCAGCCGGTGTACTTAACGTCATAGGCATCAAGAAGTGCCTGAACCTGACCGTTTTCGCCGTGTGATCCGTGGAGACCTAAAAATACCCTGTCGGCGTACTGACAGAGTTCAATGACCCTCGGGCCGACCCACTGCCTTCTTCCGCCGTGACGGCTGATGATCTCCTCGAGATCAGGTTCGGTCTCGGGGATCGTGTAAGTATAAGGGTTAACGGTTCCACGCCTGAAAAAGCTCTCGGCGGGGTTATTGTTCTCAATGCCATCGTAAAGATCTATCAGCGCAACCTCATGACCCCTTGAAAGAAGTGCGTTAGCGATGAGACTTGCGGATTTGAGCGAAACATCACGCTCCGGCGACAGACCGCCGCCCAAAACAACTATTTTCATGAAAAACCTTTCTCTTCACAAGATATATGGAGATTATAGACCTTTTTCACAAATCTTTTCCCCCCTTTATCAGAAACTGTTATAAGTTTGTAAAAGTTGCTCTTTTTAATAATTGATATAATTATTTAAATTGTTAGAAGGGAGAAATTATGCTCGCATTTCTGTATCTTTGCGTATGCGCCATAACGGGAATGGTCCTCGTGTCCATCTGTGTTCCCGATGTCAGACGTCTGTATTTGGCCTGTGCGCCCTCCGTCAAGGCGATCGAAAACATACCGAGCACCCTGTTCGTTGTTTCTGCCGGAACAGTTACCGGCATGCTTTGTGTTCCGTTCGTCAACTATTACGTGATACTTGGTCTTTCCTATATAGTCGCAAGCGACAAGCTCTGCATGAAGATCAGTTTCATGGTCACCGCCGCTTTATTCCTGTGGCTCGTCCTCACCTGCCTGATGCTCGTAAACAAGAGACGCATCAGGAAAGAGGAAGAAGGAGAATCCGTAACAAAGCTTCCCCAGTATGTAAACAAGCCTTCCAATACGCTTTTTTACAGCTTCTCCATCCTTCTTACCACAGTGGTCGCTGCTTTCCTCATGTTCTACACATACAGGATCGACGGCGGCTATCTCTTGAACGGCTATTCCACATTCTCAGACCTCTCGCCCCACACGGCAATGGTCTCCTCATTCGGCAGAGGATTTAACTTTCCTTCCGAATACATGCATTTCTCAGGTGACGGCATCAAGTACCACTTCATGTTCTATTTCCTCGCCGGAATGCTCGAATACCTGGGTTTCCCCATCGATTACGCACTCAACGTACCTTCGATAATCTCGATGGTATGCGCAATGGTCCTCTTGGGACTCCTTGCTTCTCTCCTTTCCGGAAGACGTCTTGCGTTTGCGCTTTCACCCATACTCGTTTTCCTCAGGAGCTCACTTAACGTATTCATCCACATCGGCGATCTCATCTCAAAGGGCCAGACACCCGTAGGAGCAATCACCGAGATAATGTCAGAATCTTCATGGTACGGCACCACCCCCTACGACGAATGGGGCGTATGGGCCATCAATGTTTATCCGAACCAGCGCCACCTGATGCTCGGCATCGCTGTGGTGCTCATTTGCGTTATCCTTTTCATACCTTTCGTAAGAAGACTCTGCATCTCCGTAATGAGCGCGGGTTCTTTCTCCGGAGTTTTCAAGGCCATCTTGTTCTCCAGGAACGCATGGCTTCCCAGAAAGGATGACCCGCTCTCAGCCGGAACTGTCGCACTCTACTCTTGCATACTTGTGATAGTCATGCCGTATTTCCACGGTTCCTGCCTCATTTCACTGCTGCTCGTTCTTTTCGGAATGGCACTCGTTTCAGAGAGCAGGCTCCTGCACCTGATGGTCGCTATCTGCGCTGTCGTATCCTCTTACATCCAGACGATGGTATTCTCGGGCGGCGCCCAGAATGTCCTCTCCATGGCATACAATCCCGGATTCCTCCTTTCAGAGACTTCCAATCCGATCACTTCCAATGTCATCTTAAGCTGGGGAACATACATCGTTACGGTTACGGGCGCAACGCTCATTGCTGCTGAATTGTGCACAGTCATCCTTCTGATCCACGACATAATCAGAAAGAAGCCCGTGTACAGATTCTTCCTCATGCTCGCATTCCTGAACCCCATGATCTTCGCATTCTTTTTCCAGGTCACCCGTGAAATGCTTGCGAACCACAAGTTCATCCAGGTATCGTTAATCCTGATCGATGCATTTGTCGCATTGCTCCTTGCCAATCTGTTCGTGGTTCCCGGAAGAAGAAAGGCCGTTTTGGCAGTTGATGCCGAGGATTTCGATGCAGACGCCGAAGATGACGTCGAAGTGGAAGAACCCGAAGAAGAAACCGTCGACCGGAAGGCTCTTGAAGCCAACATCGCCAAGGCCGAAAAAGAAGGAGAGCTTGCTCCCGTAACTGAGGAAGAGACCAAAGCACTTGAGGAATCCGTTAAGAAGGAACCCGAAGAAGTCCATTTCGGTGACGATGAAGGTCCTTTCGAAGTCATCACCGATTCTGATGACGCTTCCGCAGATCTGCCCGAAGAGATAATCACAGACGACGAGAAGGCAGAGGATAAAAAAGAAGAAGAAAAGTCCGAAGATAAGGACTCCCGTCTGCTTTCCAAGATCCCGGATGAGCGTACCGTCTCAATGCGCCCGGGTTCCGTGGCAATTACCGAGGAAGCCGCTAAAGCTGAGGATGCCGGCAAAGATACTTCTTCCGAAACAGAAGTCTCCGATGATTCCGATGATGCCGAAGTCGCATTCAAGGATGAAAAGGCCTCCGATGCCGCAGATAAGGCTGACGAAAGCAAAGAAGAAGCAAAAGACTCTGATTCAGACATTCCCGCTGAACTTACTGCAGGAATGAGACCCGGTTCTGCTGCCATCACTGAGGAAGCTGCCAAGTCCGAAGATTCCGAAGAAAAGGCTGAAGAAAAGACCGATGAGTCCTCTTCCGAAAAGTCTTCTGACAAGAACGAACCTGATTCCGCTAAGGAAGAAACAGAAGACACTGACGAAATGCCTTTCGAGGTTCTTGACGAAGACGAGGAAGATAAGAAAGAGAAATCCGAAGATTCCGAAAAGTCTGAGGAAAAGGCTCTGGTCAAGGAAGAAACCGAAGAGAAGAAATCCGATGTCAAAGAGACTGACGAGAAGGAGTCTGATAACGATAAATCGGACGAAGAAGATGACGATGAAGATGATGAGCCTGAGATGGTCCTTGAGCATGCTGCCATAGAGCCTGCCAAGGCAAAAGGTCTCCCAGGCCCTGTCTGGGTCATTTTCGAGATCTTCGGCGTACTCGCAGCTCTCATTCTCCTCGTAGCCCTCGTCGGTACCGGTATCTCCGAATGGGCAACATACATCAACATCAACTCCACTCCGATGGCAGTAAACGTTAACTCGCCTGTCACTGAATGGATCGAAAAGAATACTGAACCCAACGACGTCTTCCTGACACCTGAATGGTCCATGAACCGTTTCCTGCTCGCAGGACGTCCGATGTACTACGGCTGGCCTTACTACGCATGGTCAGCAGGTCACGACACCAACACACGTGACACGATCTACCTCTGGCTCATCTCAGGATGCGGCGGCGACATCAAGGAATTCAAGCGTTACTGCAAGGAGCGTGGAATCCGTTACCTCATCGCTGATCCTGACTTCGAAGACGGTGACTACGGTGAAGACGTATTCTTCAACCGTGAATTCTTCGAGCAGAACCTCCAGCAGGTCGCTTACTTCACGGAAGAGAAAACGATCATCTACAAGATCTACTGATCGTTGCTGCAATTCAAACACTACAGCGGGTGCTATTACGCACCCGTTTTTCATTCCGGGAATACCTGCTCACTTTTGACCGGAACTGTAGACTGCGTCGTTCCAGATTTTAAAAAGTCTGATTTTGGAATGACATAATCATCGAAAAACAACCTTTGAAGAAAGATTTTTCATTCCAAAATCAAGAATAACGGTTTTCGGAATCAAAAAGTCGGATTATTTATCAAAACTGCTTGAGGATATTCATTCCAAAAACGAAATATCGCTATTCCGGAATGACGTGACTCTGTCAGTAATTGCTTAACCGTTTTTCCGCGAAGTTTGAGCCCAGAAAAAAGGACTGTTGCTTGTTTAGCAACAGCCCCTTTATCATTTTCTGTTTTCTCCAAGAGTATCATTGCTTTGCGAGCGGACTTCCGCACAAGCGAGCTGCGCCCGCGCGGAGGACCTTAGCATGTAAGGTAATGATACTTACTCTTCTTCAACCTTAGCCTCTGCAATGACCTTCTGAGCGATTTCGTCAGGTGCGGGTTCATAGCGTACGTGCTCCATGGAGAACCATCCGCGGCCCTGAGTCATTGACTTAAGGTCTGTAGCGTATTCGAGCATTTCAGCCGTAGGAACCTCAGCATTGACTACAGAACCGAACTCGTCTGCATCGATGCCCATGATCCTTCCGCGGCGCTTGTTGAGATCGCCCATGATGTCTCCCTGCTTATCCTCGGGGATGTGTACCTCAACCTTGCTGATGGGTTCGAGGAGAACAGGGCTAGCTGCTGCCATACCGGCCTTGAAAGCGAGGTTTGCAGCGATCTTGAATGCCATTTCTGAAGAGTCTACCGGGTGGTAAGAACCATCGAGGAGGGTTGCCTTAAGGTTAACAACGGGATAGCCTGCGAGGACGCCCTTCTTTACGGATTCCTGAAGACCCTTTTCGACTGCCGGGAAGTAGTTCTTCGGGACAGCGCCGCCGAAGACCTTCTCTTCGAATACGAGATCCTCTGTCTCTGCATTGGGCTCGAACTCGATCCAGACATCACCGTACTGGCCGTGGCCGCCGGACTGCTTCTTATGCTTACCCTGGACCTTGACCTTCTTGCGGATGGCTTCACGGTAAGCAACCCTGGGTGCATCCAGCGTGCAGTTAACGTTGTAAACGCTCTTGAGCTTGCTGATGATGACCTTGAGCTGCATGTCGCCGAGGCCGGAGAGGACCATCTGCTTTGTCTCGGGGTTGGTCTCAACTGAGAAGCAATGATCTTCGTCTGCGAGCTTTGTAAGACCTGTTATGATCTTATCTTCCTCACCCTTCTTATCAGGAACGATGCTCTTGGAAAGAACGGGTGTAGGGAACTTGATCTTAGGCATCTCGAGAATGCGTGCCTTGTCGCAGAGCGTATCGTTGGTATCCGTGTTGGCGAGCTTTGCTGCAGCACCGATATCACCGGCGGTGACCTTATCGGTTACGATCTGCTCCTTGCCTCTCAGATAGAAGAGACCGCCGATCCTCTCTTCCTTGCCCTTTGTGGCGTTGTAGACGGTGGAGTTGGCACGGAGTGTACCTGCGTTGACCTTAAAGATACTGATCTTACCGACGAACGGGTCGGAGATCGTCTTGAATACGAATGCAGCGAGCGGATCGTCGATGGAGCATCCGACCATCTGTGTGCCGCCGTCGGGAAGAGTAGCTTCCAAAGCGGGCTTCTTGCCTGCCGGAGGTGTATCCTTCGAGATGCAGTTGAGGAGGAAGTCGATACCCCAGTTCATGTATGCGGAACCGCAATAGATCGGGTGGAGCTTACCTTCACGGAAGCCGGCATGTACGCCGTGACGGAACTCGTCTTCTGTAAAAGGCTCGCCTGCGAAGAACTTCTCCATGAGAGCATCGTCAGCTTCTGCAACGACTTCGTTGACCTTGTTCTGGAGGTCATCAACTCTCTCGTTGTATTCTTCGGGAAGCGGATACTCAATGAACTTGCCCGTTGCCTTGTCGACGTTGAAAGCCTTGCGGTTCATAACATCGACGATGCCTGTCATCTGGCCGTCCTTCATGATGGGGAAAGAGAGCGGGATGACTGAAGGTCCGTAACGCTCCATCATACGGGCAGCAACTGCCTCGAAGTCTGCGTTAGGCTCATCCATTCTGTTCATGAAGAACAGGAAAGGAACCTTCTTACCCTTAAGGAGTCTTATTGCCTTCTCGGAACCTACGGATGTACCGCCCTTAGCGGAGATCATGATGACACCGGAATCGGCGATCCTTATTCCGCTCATCTCTTCGCCCAGAAAATCGAAGTCACCGGGTGTGTCGATGATATTGATCTTGCTGCCCTTATACTCACAGCAGGCAACGGAAAGGCTAACAGACATCTGACGCTTGATCTCTTCGGGATCATAGTCAAGTGTCGTGTTTCCGTCAACGATCTTGCCCTGACGGCTGATCGCTTTGGTGTAAAAAAGAATCGCCTCAGCGAGTGTCGTCTTTCCGGACCCGACGTGCCCGAACAGCGCGATATTGCGAATTTTGTCTGCGGAATAATTTTCCATCAGTCATTCCTCCTTGGATTCAAATTTTCAATAACTTTCCTATTATAAAATATTTGATAGTCTAATTCCACAAAACCACAAACAAAATTGAAACTTTTTTTGTGCATTTGATTTCATCTCCAAAAAAGAAAAAAAAGAGGCTGCAACTTGTGCAGCCTCCCATAAATCTGTTTAAACCGTGAAAAGATTATCTGACTCTTCTTGTTTCCTGGAGAGGTCTCTCGAAGATCAGGATGACACGGTCTTCCTTGGTATTGAAGGAACCGCCGGACAGAGATGCAGCCTCTGAACCACCCATGGAAGAGATGAGCTTTCCGCCGTCATCATCGATCGCAGAAACGAGCTTCCAGCCTTCAGCTGCTTTCTTCTTGAGGACCTCAGAAAGAGCTTTGACGTCGACTTCGGACATTCTGTTGTGTCCGACAACCTCAACGCTGTATTCCTTGGGGCCGTCCGCTGCTCCGGAAACTCCCTCCCTGACTCTCTTCTCGAGCAATGCTACGGACTCGTCGAGTGCAGCAAGCTTCTTCTCAAGTTCAGCCTTCTCCATTTCCTTCTCCTTAATCTGATTTTCCAATTCTTCGATCTGCTTCAACATGGAGCCCTTCTCGCTCTCACTGAGGGCAACTTCCTTGAGGAATACAGCCTGCTTCTCTGCGTTGAGAACGATCTCCTGGGCAGCAGCCTCAGCGAGGACAGTTGCTTTCTTGGAATCTGCAATAACGCGGTTGGCTTCATCAAGTTCATTCTTCAGACCGGCTATCTCGCCTTCGAGCTTCTTCTGCTCAGCCTCATACTGGCTTGTGAGCTGCTCGGCATTATTCTTCTTTGCTTCAACGACTTCGAGATCTGCATTGGCGGACTTGATCCTCTGGTCAAGCTCCTTCTCCCTTGCAGCGAGGTCAGCCTTGACTGTCTCGACCTGCTTGTTGAGTTCTTCCCTTGCAGCGGCAGCCTGCTGGTTGAGCTCGTCGCGCTTTGCGGCAGCCTCCTCAGCCTCAGCCATGACCTTTCTTGCCTGATCGGTCAGGCTGTCAAGTTCACTCTGTGCCTGCTTATTGCGCTGCTCGAGCTCTGCGATGATGTTCTCGCGCTCTGCATTTGCGGCAGCGATGAGCTTCTCTGTCTCTGCTTTTGCCTTATCTCTTTCTGCTTCAGCCTGATCCTTGATCTTGAGAGCTTCGGAAGCCTGCTCCATGGAGACCTTCTTGGACTCCTCGGCGATCCTTACCTTCTCCTTCTCAAAATCAGCGTTGAGCTTAACGATGTTTGCCTCGATCGTCTGGAGTTCTTTCTCTCTCTCAGCCTTGATCTTGTCGGCGTTATCCATCATGGCCTGTATCTCTTCAGCCTGCTTGATCAGCTCGTTACGCTTGGCCATGGCTTCCTTGTATTCTTTCTCGACCTGGATGGCGAGTTCTTCAGTCTGGCGCTGTGCTTCCTCAAGGATGCGCTTCTGCTCAGCCTGAGCTGCGGCGATCATCTCGTCGTGCTCTTTCTTGGTCTTTTCCTTAGCTTCCTTAACGATGGAATCAGCTTCCTTGCGCATTGCGTCACGTCTCTCACGTGCCTCGCCGACCTCGTTGCGGATAGTGTCGACAGTCTGTTCGAGCGCTATCTTCTCATCGAGCTTCTTCTTCTGGAAAGCTGAGAATTCCGAATCAAGCTTGAGCTTCTCGGAATTAAACTTGTCCTGCATCGTGTTATAGTCGCGCTCAAGCTTTTCCATAGCTTCAATGATGCGCTTCTCTTCTTCGCTTCTCTTGGCCTCGGCGCGAGCTATCTTCTCCTGCTCCTTCTGCTCAAGAACCTTCTTGGCATCAGCTGCAGCAGTATTGACGTCGCCCTGAGAAGCCTTCTGGAAGTCGTATTTGCACATCGAGCAACGTGCTACGTTGTCTCCCATCATTACACCGCATACCGGACATCTCTTCATATATCGTCTCCCTGATTTCGGCCGTGTTAAAACATACGGCTCCTAAATAACATGTTTTATTATACTCCCTCACGGCAAAAAAGTTTTATTTTTTTGACTCTATAAATTTGAATTTTTAGTAAACATAAATAGATTAGGCGCTTTCGCCTGTTTTTTTTTGTGTGCGTTGCCTTTTTGACACTCTCAAACCTGACCTTATAATTAGATAAATCAAGTTCAGGGGGGATTTTCAAATGAACAAGTTTTCCCGCAAGGCTTTGGCCGTATTGCTTTCGGCTGTAGTCTTTACCGGAATCATCTGCGGCTGCTCAAAGAACAACGCTGCCAAGAGCACTGTTACGGTCGGCATCACGCAGGAACCTTCGGTCCTCGATCCGCATACAGTAAACGCAGCCGGCGACCGTGAGATCATTTTCAACATTTACGAAGGCCTTTACAAGTTCGATTCAGAGGGTGCTTTGAATCCGTGTCTGGCAACAGGCTACGAGCTTTCACCTGAAATGGACGAATATATATTCACCATCCGCAAGGGCGTAAAGTTCCACAACGGCAAGGAAATGACACCTGAAGATGTCGTTTTCTCCATCTCCAGAGCTGCAGGCCTTCTTTCCGGCCAGGAACAGGCTCCGGTAGACGCTCTCAAGGTCGTATCCGAAGTATCTGTCAGCAAGGATGACGCTTCCAAGGTCATCGTCAAGCTCAAGGAAAAGAGCAGTGAGCTCTTAAGCTACTTCACTGTCGGCATCATTCCTTCAGGTTATGAGGACTGCCAGACAAAGCCCATCGGAACAGGCCCTTTCAAGTTCGATTCCTACAATCCCGGTCAGAACGTCACCATCTCAAGATTCGACGGTTACTGGGGAACAAAGGCATCCATCGACACAGCAGTTTTCAAGATCTGTGCTGACATCGATGCAGGCATGGTCGAGCTCACGAACGGAAGCATCGACATCTTCCCTCACTTCACGACTGACCGTGCAAAGCAGATCGACCAGACAAAGTTCAGAGTCGATTCCAATGTTTCCAACATGCCCCAGATCTTCATCCTCAACAACAAGGTTGCTCCTTTTGACAACCCCAAGGTACGTGAAGCTCTCAACTATGCCATAAACAGAAAAGACGTCATCTCCGTTTCCACAGACGGCAACGGCGTTGTGCTCACAACTGCAATGAGCCCCGCCATGGGCAAGTACTACGACACATCTCTCGACAGCACCTACACTTATGATGCTGAGAAGGCAAAGAAGCTCCTTGAGGAAGCAGGTTTCCCCGACGGATTTGAGTCAACCGTCACAGTTTGCTCATCTTACCTTCTCCACGTTAATGCAGCTGTTGAGATCGCTGCAGAGCTCAAGAAGATCGGCGTTAACCTCAAGATCAACCAGGTTGACTGGGCTACATGGCTCGATCAGGTATACAGCAACAGAAAATATGACACGACCGTAATCTGCGTTGACAGCGCTTTCGCACCTTACGACGTTCTCGCCCGTTACGCTTCAGACAGCTCAAAGAACTTCTTCAACTACTCCAATGCAAGAGTTGACGAGCTTCTCAAGCTCATCCCCATGGAAAAGGACGAGGCAAAGAAGGTTGAGTACTATCACGAGATCCTTTCCTGCATGGTAAAGGACAACAACAACGTATACATCCAGGATCCCACTTCCATCACGATCGTAAGCAACCGCATCGACGGATATAAGACTTGGCCGATGTACGTCGTTGACCTTTCAACGGTAAAAGTAGTCAAATAACGCCTAAAGCGTGCCGAAAACGAAAAAGAGGTCCGGATCCGTCCGGGCCTCTTATTTTGTTTTAATTTTGGTTTATGCCATCAGGAAGTCGGAAAGATGTTCTTTTCGTAGAAGTGCTTGATGATGGAACGGCGCGTTACGATGCCTATGAACATTCCGCGGTCATCGGTGATCGGCACGAAGTTCGTCTCCATGGCGCGGATTATCAGGTTCTCGATCGAAGCACTGATGGTGACGGGCGGGTTCTTTTTTGTCTGGTCGATGAGATCTGTCAGACGGAATTCCTCAAGGCTTTCAATGGCCATCGTATGAGGCTCGCCGCCTTCGCCCTTGATAATGAACCACAGAAGATCACCCTCACTGACTGTAGCGACATAGTGTCCGTCGCGGTCTAAAACGGGCACCGCGGAAAAACCGGTGGCATGCATCTTTTCGAGCGTCTGCCTTACGGTTGAATCAGAATAGACGAATGTGACATCCTGCTTTGGGCGTGTGAAAAACGCAATGTTCATATGGTTCTCCATAGATCAGTTTCCGCCGAGATCCTTATCGATACGGACCTGGAACGGAGTGGCGGTAAGGCCGTTTTGAGCATGAAGCGGTGTCGGTCCGTAAGAGAAGAAGGCATAGCGGACCTTTGAAGGATATTCGACCATCGGGCACGACAGAAGGACCGTCTTTCCGTCAAAATCGACCGTGGCCTCCGCAGGATAGAACTCTCCGTCTTCACCGGCAACCTCGAAGCCTGAATCCTCAGGTCCGAAACCGGTCGTGAGGTTGAGGAGCATGTAGTCTCCGCCGAACGTGATCTCTACGCCTTCGCCGCGTCTTGCATCGATTATGAACGGAGATACCGCCTCGATGTTTTCGAAACCGTAAACGAACTTCTGGGCAAGAAGAGCGAGCCTGTCGCCCGGAGTCTTTTTATCGGAAGGATGAACATTGTCAAACTCACCGGCGTCAACGGTGACGGCCATATAAGCATTTCTTACGTCAATGGCGACTATCTGCTGCTGTTCGCGGAGGAGCGGCCATGACATGTCATCGTAGCCCATATACTTGCGGTCTTTTGAAATATACATCGGGAGCTGGCAGAAAAGGAACGGAAGTTCATCATCGAAGAAGACTTCACGCCATTCACTGATCAGCGACTCAAAAGCATGTCCGTATTCGGTCTGGTGACCGTCAGTATCAGATTCGCCCTGATAGAAGATGACACCTCTTAACGTATAGGGAGCAACCCTTAAGATCATGCTCTCGAAAAACGAACCCGGGTGTCTTATTGCCCTGGGGCCGACCGGCGGCGGCCAGGGAGCCTGACCGATGAGGGTATCAGTCTCAAGATATGTCAGGTTCGGATTCTCCTCGAGGATTCCCTTAAGGCTCTTGTTGTATTCTTCCTCGCGCTTATCGAATCTGGCCTGTAAAGCATCGAATTCTTCAGGAGTATATTCTGACGTGCGCTCATCGAATTCCTTGATATAAGCCTTGCCCTCTTCCGTGGTCAAAAGGCTCTCAACGCTCTGCCAGCAATCAATGGTCGAACCACTGAACGTGCACTGTATGATACCGATCTTGGAATCGATCCTGGATTCGATCGACTGGGCAAAATAGAAGGCAACGCCGCTCATCTCGCCTGCCGTCTCGGAATCCACCTCTATCCAGCCGGATTCGTCTTCGGCTTTTACCAGGTCCTCGTCAAGGAAACCGGCCTGCGGAACTTTGTAATACCTGATCTCGGTCTTGCCGATCTTGGGTATCAGATACTTGGCAAATTCGGTCCTGGCGAGCGGATATTCCATGTTCGCCTCACCGGCGGCAAGCCAGACCTCACCCGCATATGCATTCTTTATGATGACCGGCTCTTCGCCTTCTGCAGATACTCTTATCTCAAAAGGTCCGTCCGGTTCTTCCACGGGATTTACACAGATAAGGAAACTTCCGTCTTCCTCGGTCGTTGACTCGGCCATCAAAACGGGCTCTTCAAATCCTTCTTTGAACAGTTCACAACAAATGGTGCAAGGCTTGTCGGAATTGCCGAATACGCGCAGTTCCGCGCCCCACTGGAACACCATGTTGTCTTTAAAGATGCCGTTTAACCTAATAGCCATACAGGAAGATTATAACTCACATGAAAGGCATTTGTTATTGTCTTTTGTATTTCAAAACAGCGTGGTTATGAAAAGATAAGCCTGACCGGCGTCACCGTTTACGGTTATGAAACCCTGTGCAACAGCCGAAGCAAAGGTCATTACGCCGTTCAAAACGGCAGTGATCGCATCGGCATCGGCATCGATGTAGAACGGAGCGTTGATGTATTCGTAAGGAGCGACCTCAGCCTTGCCGTCTTCAACTTTTACATAGAACGGCTGGTTATCAAGGTTGCCCTTGAGCGTGATCTGCGTCGCGGTATCCTTGAGGAATCTCGTCTTCGCGGCTCTCTGCTCCACTGCCCTGAAAATGCCTGCAAATGTAGGTTCAACTTTAGTCTTAGCACTCATATCAACGCCTCCGGAATTATGTCACGCAGTCTCGTTTGTCTTGTCTTCAGACTGTGTTTCTTCGTTTTCCTGCTCAGGTTCCTTAACCGTTTCTTCAGTTGCGGAATCCGCTTCTTCTTTTTTGTCTTCAGAAACTGAAACATCGTCGTCTTCAGGTTCCGGTGCGGGAATTCCTTCAACGCTTGCTCCGCTCTCAAGTTCACGTCTTTCCTCAGGCACATAAGGCGCGCTGCCTTCTTCTTCGACACCTGCGGATACTTTCTGTACCGGCATGAAGACCTTTTCGATGTAGAGGATCCAGGATGTCGGGATTATCTTTGAAGCTACGTGAAGCGCCTTTTGAGAGAAACCGTAGACCAGGATCTGTCTTCCGCTTCTCGAGGCCCTGATAGCAGCCTTGGCAAGCTTGACCGGATCTGCAACGACATACTGTCTGATGCCAGTAAATTCAGACTGCACTCCTCCTGTGGCCTTGCGCTGGAAATCAGTCTTGACTGGACCCGGGCAGACCGTGGTAACTACGATGTTGTAATCGATGAGTTCATAGTAAAGCGCTCTCGAAAATGAGATGACGAAAGCCTTGCTTGCAGCGTAAGCCGCAAATCCGGGCTGGGGAAGGAATCCCGCGGACGAAGCGATGTTGATGATCCTCGGGCTGTTATCCTCGGTCCAGAGCGGAGTCTTTGCGATCATGTAAGGCATGCAGATACGGGTGAGCTTTGCAAGACTCGTGCAGTTGACATCTACCGTATCCTCAATGGTCTTGGCAGGAAGGTCCTCAACGGCACCTTTCATGCCCATTCCGGCGCAGTTGATTAGGAGACCGACCACGGGCTTTTCTGAAGCAAGACGGTCGGCAAGGATCGAAAGATCCTCTGCGGATGAAAGATCAGCCTTTACCGGAACTATGCGGTCCTCACCGAGAAGGGCCTTTATCTCAACGATCTTGTCCACATGCCTGGCAACGGCCCAGATCTCGTCAAACGGGACACAGCCGTATGCGCCGCGCTCCTTAACGATCTCTTCAAGGAAAGCCTTGCCGATGCCGGATGACGCGCCTGTGATTATCGCGATGTTTTTGCTCATGACAGAATGACCTCCGCTGATGGTCTCTACTGATAATAATACACTATGAAACCGCCGCCGAATATCCTTTGAAAAAAATAGAGCGGCGGCTCCGTTAAACGAAGCCGCCGAAACCATTCTCTTTCCGAGCCGTTTGGCTGTAATTAATTGTGCTTACTGCGGTGCGATAGGCTTGAATCCCAAAACGGGTTTGACTGCCGTAGGAGCCGCCTGAGTGCTGGGATCCATGATCGCAGGTCTCTGGCCTTCGAGCTGCTGTCCCATGGCAGGCTTGTAGTGCGTATCACGTGCATGCTGCTCGTTCTCGACCTGAGCCGAAGGACGGACTATGCTGCCGTATGCGCCTGCACTGTATTCAGGTTCTTCACTCTGAGCTTCCTTGTTGGATGCCGCTCTCGAGAAGAAAGCCGACTTATGGCTCTTCGCCTGATCAGCATAGCTCTGGCGTACGGGTGCTTCTTCCTTGGAAGCCTGTTCAGCAGCTTCTCTTTCAGCTTCTTTCTGTGCTTCTTCCTGAGCTTCGGCACTCTGCTTGAAAGGGTTGATACCTGCTGTTCCGGGAGCTGCCCATACAGGTGCTCTTCCGCTGCTGTTCTTCTTGCCGGCCAGCATTGTGCCAAGCTGGTTGGAATTGGACGATGCCTTCGCACGTGAAGGATTGATCTCAGGACCATCTTTCGGTGCGGCAGCTGCTGTAGCGCCTACGCCTAAAGAAGCGCCGGCAGCCTTTGCAGACGGAGCCGCAGGATTGGATGAGAATGCGGAGCGCTTGCCTGTAACCTGCTGTACCTGCTTGGGAGGTTCGCCCTTGATCTCGGCAACTGACCTACCGGTCCTCATTGCAGCACGCATTGCCTGCTGTTCCCTTGCCGCTTCAGCTCTTTCCCTTGCCTGTCTGATGGCTTCGCTGTCAGTGCTTGACGGAGCAGAAGTCTTCTTCTGGGGTGTGAACTTGGTTGTCGGTTTTACTGCAGAAGTAACGATCTTGTCAGACGGATGTGTGCCTGCAGACGGCTTGAATGCGGATGTGACTATCTTTTCAGAAGGACGTGTGCCTGCTGTCGGCTTGAAGGCCGATGTCATTATCTCGTCTGTGGTATGTGATACTTCCGTATTGAAGACTTTATTCGGATCGACTTCTTCAGGACGCTCTAAGCCGTCTACGGGCTTGAAAGGTGAAGCTGCCTTGGGCCTTGCCTCTGCCTTTACGGGCTCTTCGGACTTTTCCGTCTTGCCTGCCGTTGTTCCTGCTACAGCTGCGGCTGCGACAGCGGCATGGTTGACTGAAAGTTCCTTAGGACGCTTGATCGGTGCACGGACAGGCTTTGAAGCAGCCTGTTCAGCCTGCTTTGCGTTCTCTTCGAGCATCTTGATCTCTTTCTTTCCGGCAGCAGGATTATAGCTGTATCCGTGCTGGGCATCAGCAGCGATCGGTGCATATTTCTGGCTTGATCCGCTCATTGCATAAACAAGGTCGCCGACTCCGGGGATGAAATCAAGGAGAAGATCCTTGCCTGCCTTGCCGGCGAGCTTAAGACTCCTGATCCTGAGGAATGTCAGACCTGCGGCAGCAAGGGCAACTACGATCCAAAGCCATGCAAATGACTTCTTGTTCTTGCCCAACTCATTGTGAGCCAGAGCTGCCTCAACAGGTGTCGGTTCGAGCTCTGAAGGATCGGTCTCTGTCGTTGTGGTTCCGTCAATACCGGCTACGGGAATGGGAACGATACCGACATTGTTGGTCTCGGTAACAGTAGTAGTTGCTGCCAAAGACTTTACTTTAACCTTCTTTGTGGGCTTTGCCTTAGATGCAGACTTTTTGTCTGATCCCGACTTCTTGTTGGAAGTTGCCTTCTTATGTGTTGTCGTGGCTACGGTCGTAACCTTGGTGGTAGCTTTTGTCGTTGCCTTTGTTGTGGCTTTTGTGGTTGCCTTGGTAGTAGCCTTTGTCGTGGCTTTCGTCGTAGCCTTTGTCGTTGCCTTAGTCGTGGCCTTAGTCGTAGCCTTCGTTGTCGCTTTTGTGGTTGCTTTGGTAGTTGCTTTCGTCGTGGCTTTGGTCGTAGCCTTCGTTGTCGCACTGGTGGCAACCGTACCGCTTACTCTCGTTACGGTGGCCTTTTTCTCCGCAACATTCATTCCGGTAGCGTCACCCTCGATGACCATGGGGCTGCTGGTAAACTTAAAGCTTATATAACGCGCCTGGTCACTATTGGGAACGTTCGAGAGAGTATATGTATAAGTATTATAGACACGGACCTGCGCCTCATGAGCAAAATCGACCTTGATCTTGACGGTTGTATTCTTCTTATAACCGCTTACCGTGATCTTGAATTTGCCGGCATCGTTTCCGTTCCACTTGGATGTCCACTCAAACTTGTGGCTTGCCGCTGCTTCGACCACATTCGTTCTGAAAAACGAAAAACAGCCGATCGCAACAATGAAACTTAAAAGGAAAACAACTATTCTGGTTCCAGTGATCTTAACGTGGTTCTTATCCATGAACAGTCACCTCACAGGCATCATGCCCACAAACATTCAGTTCCGAACCCGCACATAAAAAGACCGCAATAATCCTGCTCAACTTATTGCTTGCCGTCATCAGGTACCCTCCCTGGGGACATAAATAATTTAACGAAGCGTTAACATTTTGTTAACAACTCTATTATACAGTGCCTATGGCAAAAAACAAGAGAAAATCAGTTTTTTCTACAAAAGTGTAAAAACCGCAAACGCCCTATTTTGTTGAAATTGCAGATTTTTATCTTCAAAAAATATTTTGATGTTTATCTATGCATCCCTAACGCCCTGTCCCGTTATCGAATCAGGTTCTGCTTTTACTTCACCGCTTCCGGGACGGGTAGGAGCTTCAACTTTCTTCCGCTTCACGCTCGAAGACGGCCTCTTGTGCCTGACAGGCTCATGGGCTGCAGATTTGAAGCCCTCGACCGGCTTTTCGGCGGCAGGAAGGATCGCCTCTTCGCCGACTTTCATAATGTCAGGCTTCTCCGCCTGGACCTCGGCAGGGCGCTCTACCACTGCGTTTTCGACTTCGGTCCCGATCTCGGGGCGCATGACGTTACTCATCATGGGGGAATCGTCTTCTTCCTCGTCTGTCGCCCTTCTTCTTATGTAATCGGCAACCGAGCCTTTCCCGACTTTTGCGGAAGTAGGTCTTTTAAGATTGGTGGGCTTGATCTTTGCAGGTGCGGCAGAATCTGTAACCAGCGCAGGAGTGTTTGCCTCCTCGCCTACCTGATCCGAATCCAGCTCAGCCTTCTGTTCGCGTCTGGCTTCCAAAGTATTTGAATATACCGGTCTTATCGGAGCGGTGTTGGACTTCTGGAGATAGCCGTTGATAACGAGCTGGTCACGCTCATAGTCCATTTTCGCAGCCTTCTTGGAAGAAATTCCAAGCTGTCCGAAGACATCTTCGGCTTTGCTCTCTTCACGTTCAGCTTCGCTCTTTCCGCCTATTAAGGTGTTTGTGGTCTCAGCGGCTTCCTTTGCACGCTTTTCAGCTTCTCTTCTGGCCCTCTCAGCCTCGCGCATCTTCCTTCCGCCGTCATCAGTGCGGTCTTCCACGCCGTCAACTATTTCAAGTTTGCGCCTTTCGACAGCCCATGCCTTTTCACGCTTGGCCTTGCGGTCTTCAAGAAAACGCCAGACGGCAAAGGCGATCACGAGAATGAGCAGCACAAGAGGTATCCCTATCCAGAGAAGCCTTTCGAGAAATGAATTATCCAACAATCCGTAACTAATCATCAGCGTTCTCCTTGTCAGCGGAATCTCCGCCGGTCAGGGAGTCCTCCTTATCATCTGCAGTCTTGGAAGCGTTCTTTGAAGCAGCCCTGGTTCCTGCCACCACTGCCAGAACGCATACTCCCAAACTTACAGTAATTATTATAACTGCCAAAACGATCCTTCGCACGTTGGAGGGTGTTTTTTCACTTCCGGCGGGAGCAGGCATAGTCTCAGCATCTGTCTGCAAAGCCGTCGTTTCCTCTAACGAAGAAGCGGGTTCGCTCTCAGTCTGCTTTTGGGACGTGGTCGTTTCGGATTCAATCCTGACGATCTTTCCCGAAAAATCCGAAAGGGATATTCCGTTCGCTCCAAGCGGGACTTTGTGGTCCAGACCTACGAATCTTCCGGAACCGTTCTGCCAGAGAACTTCCTTAACAAGATTGTATTTCTCTTCATCCCAGGTCTTGAAATCATCTTTGACCAGTCCGCCCGTGTCACCCGAATTCGCATTGAAGCACCAGAAAATGTGGTTGAGCTTCTTCTCGTCTATCAGCTGTCTGATGTATTTCATCCAGGTCAGGTTATCGCCCTGCATGAATCCGCCCCATTCGCCGATGAGGACCGGTGCAATGTCACGGTCGGCAATAAAGAGCCAGTACGGATCCCAGGCATCTTTCTTCAGCGATTCATATGTGAACGCGCTCTCAAACCAGGGCTGCTTGTAGACGATCGGGCCGTAATCATGAGGCGAATAGACGATCTGCTTATTGAACTCCTTTGAGCCCAGGTCTATCGGGTAATCCTTGACGCCCATCAGGTTTCCTCCCCACCAGGTGGTGTGGTAGTCCTTCTGGTCGGTCGACGTAAAGTTGTTGGCCTTGATGTCTTTCGGATAGCACTCGATGCCCTCGATGACGATCAGGACATTGGGGTTTTCCTTAAGGATGGTCTTGCCCGTCTTCTCGGCGACCTTCTTCCAGTTGTTGGGATCGTCTGAATCGTTCCAGATTGCGCGGGGCGACTCGGAAGGTTTCCCGTGAGGTTCATTCTTAAGGTCAAATGCGATTATCGTATCATTGTCCTTATATCTGGCGGCCATCCATCTGAGGGATTCTATGAAATCGGCTTCGGTAATATTCCCGTTGAACCAGACCGGGTAGTTATGTCCGGCGGCATCGGTCTTGACCGAGTGAATGTCTATCATGACCTTCATTCCGTTCTGCTCGCAAAGCGACAGAACATAATCGAAGATCTCAAGAGAGTTCATCTTGTTGAGTTCTTCGTTATAAGCGTTGTTGTAATTTGCCTTGGGATACTGCCCGTTCTTCCACTGGAGGATGAGCTCGGATGACATTGGGACGCGGAGAAGGTTAAATCCGTGGTCTGCGATCGACCGGAGGGCCTCCTTGAGATTGCAGTTCCATACGCCGTCGAAAAGGTTTGTTCCGGTATTGTATCCGAACCAGTTGCAGCCGGTCAGCCAGACCTCGGTACCGTTCTTGTCGACTATCTTCGAGCCCTTTGTCGTGAGCCAGTCATCGCCCTTTTCGCCTTTTACGTTCCTTGCGGGAGCCTTTGTCGGTCCGCCGTTGCCCTCATTTGAGGCATTGGTGTTTCCGTTGTTTCCCGAGACGGAACCTTCCTCACCGTCTCCTTTTACCGAAATGAGCTTGGCTGACTTAACATTGCTGCCGTCGACCTGGATGCCGACGCTTCCGTTGAAGGCCCACTTGTTGGGACCGGACGAGGAAACAGTCGCGATAACCCTCTTGCCGCTGATCTTATATGAATCAAAACCCCATCCCGAAGCTTTCTTTATTGTGCCCGAAAACTCCGCGGTAACCGTGATGGTCTTATATCCGCTGCAGCCGGAGAGCTCGACCGTTAACTGGCCGCCGCTGCCCCAGCAGTTGCCCTTTGCTTTTCCCGAGGGCGCCGCGAAAACGTTTACGGGAAACATGCATATAAGAAGGATCGCAACGATCAGGACTGATGCCTTGCGGGTATTTGTTCCAAGCTTCATAAATTGGGGACCTCAGAGGTTGAGATTGATGTTCCTGCCGGTAGGCTCGTATTTCTCGTACTTTACTCCTGCAGCATCGAACATGCGTCTTGCTGCCTGGGCAGTCTCGGTGTCGTGATACTTGTCGTCAAGATAAACGACCCTTCCTACCTTCTTCTGGATAAGAGCCTTTGTGCATTCATTGCAGGGAAACAGTGTCGTATAGACCGTGTCGCCGTCAAGATCCGCAGTCTTGCTGTTTAAGACCGCGTTAAGTTCAGCGTGTGTAACGTAAGCATACTTGGAATCGAGCGTGCCGCCGTTCCTGTCCCACGGGAATTCATCATCAGAGCATCCGAGAGGCATTCCGTTGTATCCGACAGAGATAATGTAGTTCTTGCTGTCTACGATGCATGCGCCTACCTGTGTGTTGGGGTCCTTAGACCTCTTTGAAGCAAGTGACGCAACGCCCATGAAATACTCGTCCCATGACAGGTAATCAGCTCTCTTGTCGCTCATACCGGTACCTCCGGATCAATATAAATAGTGTGAGATAGATTTTACCCTACTATATAAAGAGCCGCAAGGTAAACGTAGCCTTATCTGAGGACAAAACTGCAGCCTGTAGTTCTCTCGATAAGAGACTTGAGAAGCTTCCACTTTTTGGGGAAATGCTGTTCGGCACCTGCAACGAGTTTTGTGCCGTCTTCGAACTCAACGGTGATCTTCCACTCTCCCAAAACGGCGGACTCATCGCCGAAATCTGCGGAAAGACCATTGTTATATCCCTTCATCCACTCGAGCATTCCGCTCTTGGGCAGTTCCTCTTTCAAGGTCTTGTAATCGGATTCGTTGAGGGAACGGGTAAAGTTGTTATTCCACATGTAGCTGTCACGCCACTGGATCACCTTTTTGATGAAATCATACTTGACCGCATAGCCCTCGTTGCCAAAAGCCGTAATGCCGACTTCGAGAACGGAGATATTGTCATATGCCACATCAAATTCCATCACGTTGCCTTAACCTTTTATTCGATAACTATTCCGAAGATGCTTCCTGTCGTCGTACCGACGATCATGTAACCGTTGTAAACGATCGGGGAAGCTTCGATATTGATGCCGGAAGATGTCTTCTCGGGCGTTCCGAGATTCTTCGAGGTCTGAATATACTTAATGCGTTCGCCCGTCTGAGCGTTAACAAGGTGCACCTGCCCGATCGAGTCGCAGATTACGATATAAGCGTTTCCGTCCGAATCGTAGAAATCGACAGGCGAGCTGTAGGAATAGATGTTCATATTATATTCCCAAACCTTGGTACCCAAGGTCTTGTCATAAGCAATAAGTTTATTACCCGCAGCGAGATCATTTGTCATACTAAAAGAGAAAATGACAAGATTTGAGATGGTCTTCTTTCCTACGATCGGGTTGCCCAAGCATCCGCCGCTCTGGTCGGTTTCAGAAGTCTCACCGTTAAATGTGTAGCAGGGTTCTGAAGACTGCCATTCGATCTTACCCGTGAGCCCGTTGATCTTGTAGATGTATGCGGCACCGCTGTATTTGCCGGTTCCGCCCTGGTTGTCGACCTCGGTCCCGATGTATACGTAGGGCACTCCGTCCTGCTCATCGATAATCGGCGTAACGTCGGAATCATCTCCCAATACTCTCGTCCAGACCATCTTGAGCGTGTTAAGGTCGAGGCAGCAGAGATTCTTTGTGTTATCAACGAAATAACCGTAGTTTCCGTAGCATGCGATCGAGCTTTCAACACCCATGTGGGAAGTCGTGTTGTCGGAGAAGATGTACTTGTAATTCGTGACTTCAGGTGCGACTGAAATGGCAATGGCTCCCGGAACATAGGAAGTGTGCAGATCAAACGTATAGATCATGCCGTTTTCGCAAGGCCAGATCAGGGTATCGGTCTCACCGCTTACGATCGGCGATGAATCGAATGCTGACCAGTTGCTCCTGTACGCACCGTCCTCGGAGCCGTCATAGGACCAGAGGAGCGATCCGTCGATGAGGGAGAAGATGTACATACCGAACGTGTTGCCGCCGTTGTTATCCGTCTGGCCGACATAGAGCAGAGGATATCCTCTGGGGTCAAGAGCGGGCGTTCCCTTTATGGACGCGCCGACGTCGATCGGCTTTCTGGTCGGTTCTCCCGTTGAAAGGTTAAGGAAATAGATCTTACCGTCAAGTGAAGCGATTATGACCTCTGCCAGAGCAGCCTGCATCTTGGCACTGTTGTACATATTCATGACCGTTCTCAAAGAATCGGGCCATTCGGCTACCAGCGGCTGACCGGTCCATCTGACGCCCTGCCATTCAAAGCTCTGCGTGGAAGCAAGACGCTTGCCGAGCTTGTTGTACTCCCATTTCTGGTTAAGGGTACCGGCGACGACGTTCGTATAGCCGAAGGAAGCGCAGTTACGGAAGTTGTTTCCGCGGAAAGTGAAAATACCGGGGATGGCTCCGAAATCAACAGGGTCCTTGAAATAGATCTGATTGTTCCTGATGTATCCGGTCTTTGCGTCGATGATCTTCTTGTTTACGAAGACCTGCTCTGAGATTCCGCGCTTTGAGGGAATGGCATCATCAACGACCTTTGCTTCAGGGTTGATCTTGACGGACGCAAGTCCGGGGTAAAGTACCGGGTTCTGGTTTGGAGAGAGCGGAGGGATCGGGGAAGGCGTCGGTGACGCAACTGAGATATATACTGAATTTCCTGAACCGATGGGGGCAAGAGTTTCCGTAGATGTGGTCTTTCGGAAATAGACCGCGGCAAGTACTGAGGTGAGGATAACGAAAAGCACCGTCAGCGTAACGACCATCATCATGGTCGTCTCATTAGGGTCCCTGGACGGCTTATAGAAGCTGTTATCGGGTTCTATGTACTGATCCCCACGGTTCATACGCGTTCCTCTTCTTTGTTAATCGGCCCCCCGCCGTTACAAAAGATAACGCATATTTTAACACGCCTCTAACTTTATCTCAAATTTCAAGAGTTTTTTATATATGGTAACGGTCTTTTTCAGAGTCCTTCAGCAAGCTCCAAAAGCTTGGAAAGACGGTGGCTCATGCCTGATTTGCTTATCGGAGGATCCATCATGGCGCCGAGTTCGGCTATGGACGCACCCGGGTTCTCCAGATTGGCCTTGGCGGCTTCCTTAAGCTCCGGCGTGAGGTTACTCGCAAGAGGCGACTTCATGAGCTTCTCTATCAGTTCGTTCCTCGAAGCACCCGCCTCCGACTGTCTTCTGGAATTACCGACGTCACAGTTGAAGGTCCTGGATACCTGCCTGTTGAGTTCCTTTGCGGCCCTGATGTTCTCAAACTCGAGCACTGCCTTGACCGCACCGATGTAACCGAGAAAATCGGAAACACTGTCGCCGGCCTTGAAATATATCTGCGCATAATTGTCCCTTGAAGTAAGAGAAGCATTGATCCCGAGAGAGTGAAGTGCCTGCACGGTAAGGATGGCGCAGGCGCCATTGCTTACGTGGAATTCAGCCCTGTAGGTCTTTACGGGATCCGAGATATAGCCGCATCCGAGGAAGATCCCTCTCATGAAATATCTTTCAAATCTGTGGGTGCCGTCATCATCTGCTGCTTCTTCGGGTATCGTCCCGGAAAGACAAGCACAGGTCATGTCCTCAAGGAGAGTGGTGCCTACGTCAGATCTCTTTCGCTTCAGCATGAGAGTCTGATTTTCGAACGAGGCAGAATATCCCTCTTCATCGAAGAACGATTCAAGCTTTCCCGCATTGTCGATGTGGAGACGGATCTTAAGGGGCATATCCTTCTGATCGGCCAATGCCTGTGAGCACAGGAGCCCTGCCAGAAAATACCGCCTGGACGGGCTTTTCGCACGAAGCTGACAGACTTCGTTACCTACCGATGAAGAAAAGCTCTCCCCTTCCATCAGGTGTTCTCCGTCTTGCCGTAGCGTGCCGCTTCCTTGTCGATGTCCCTGTGGTGAAGGACGCACTTGTATCCCGCTTCATCAAGGAGCGAGGCGATCTTTCCGGCGCAGTAGACCGATCTGTGTCTTCCGCCGGTGCAGCCGAATCCGATGTGCAGGCTTCCCTTACCCTCATCTATATAAAAAGGAATAGTAAATAACATAAGGTCCTTGACCTTGTCGATGAAACGGCCTGTTTCATCAAACCCTTCCAGATAGCCTGATACCTCAGCCTCTTCTCCGGTATGGTTACGGAGTTCGGGGACATAGTAGGGGTTTGGCAGGAACCTTGCGTCAAAGCAGTAATCGCAGTCGACCGGAACACCATACTTGAAGCCGAAGGACTCCACGAAGATGACCATTCCGTTATCCTGGCCGGCATCAATTATCTCGCCCAGCGTGGCGCGGAGCTTGTTTTCGCTCAGCATGGTAGTGTCGATGATGTTCGTCGCCATGCTCCTGACATTTAACAGCTTGGTCCTCTCGGCCTTGATGGCATCTATCAGCGACATGTTCTTTGCGAGCGGGTGCTTTCTTCTCGTCTCCTGATAACGCGTAATGAGCACGTGATCCGATGCCTCGAAGAAAATAATCTTATACGGTATTCCCATCTCGTCGATCTGCGCCATCGCATCGGAGAACCCGTCTAAGTACTCCTGCGAACGGACATCAACGACAAAAGCCAGCTTGCTGACCGTAAAAGCCTCTCCACTCCTGCCCTTGTAGAACCCGTTTACCAGGTCAGGAAGGACATAGGGCGGCATGTTGTCCATGCAGAAATAACCCTGATCCTCAAGATAACGGACCGCGGCACTTTTTCCCGCGCCGCTCATTCCCGTGAGAATAATTAGTTCCATTTACCGTTTACCCCCGAATTCACCAATGAGCCTTACCTCTCTCTCAAGCCTGACTCCGGAATCCTCAAATACCTTACCGCTTATATAATCAATTAATTTGAGTATGTCTTCAGCTGATGCGGATCCGTTGTTGTTGACCACAAAACCCGCATGTTTTGGCGACACCTGTGCGCCTGAATTATCGAGCGCAAAACCCTTAAGGCCTGAATCCTCTATGAGTTTTGCGGCAAAATAGCCATCGGGTCTCTTGAACGTGGAGCCCGCGCTGGGTACGTCCAAAGGCTGGCTCGCGGTCCTCTTCTGCCTTAATTCCTCGACATATGAGAGGATCTTCTCCTTGTCTCCTTTGGGCAGTGCTGCCTTTAAAGAAAGGATCACGGCATCTTCACCGTTTTCCGCTTTCTTGTCGAAAAGGCTTGTCCTATATGCAAAACCGCACTCTGAAGCAGGGATTTCCCTGATCTCTCCGTTCTCGAAATATCTTACGCTTACTGCGATGTCTTTTATCTCGCGGCCGTATGCGCCTGCGTTCATAAAGACAGCGCCTCCGACCGTTCCCGGGATCCCGCAGGCAAACTCAGCGCCTTCAAATCCCGCTTCGGCACAGTAATTTCCGAACTTTGAAAGAAGACAGCCTGCTCCTGCAGTCACATAAGTGAGGCCGTCATGGCCTTCCTCGGATGAGATGTCACCCATCAGCTTCCCGATCCTGATGACAAGGCCGTCAAAGCCTTTATCCGATATCAGGCAGTTTGATCCGTTCCCCAAAATGAAGACCTCAAGGCCTTTTCCGCGGGCAAAATCAAATGCCTCGGAAAGATCTTTCTCGTTTGAAGGCTCGGCAAAGAACCTCGCCGGACCGCCTGTCCGGAAAGTTGAATATGGTTTTAATATAACGTTTTCACTGACTTTCAGCTCAGGCATCCGACTTACCCGGGAATACTCTCGAGACAAGATCCTGGGCAGCGTTGTAGCCCATCTTCTTGACTCTGTAGTTGATAGCCGCAGCCTCGACGATAATCGCGAGGTTACGTCCGGGTCCTACGGGAATGGTTACCGAAGGAACCTTTATTCCGAGGATCTCAGTGGTCTCATCGTTAAGACCTAATCTGTCGTATACCTTTTTCTCGTCCCACAATTCGAGGTTGATGACGAAGTCGATGTTCTCCTGCGGCTTGACCGCGGAAACACCGTAGAGCTCCTTAACGTCAAGGATGCCGATGCCTCTGATCTCGATAAGGTGCTTGATGACATCGGGTGCGCGGCCCAAAAGCGTTGTCTCGGAAACCTTTCTGATCTCGATCTGGTCATCTGCTATGAGTCTGTGACCTCTCTTTACGATCTCAAGCGCGGTCTCGGATTTACCTACGCCGGACTCGCCGAGGATCAGGATACCTTCACCGTTGACCTCTACGAGAACGCCGTGCATCGATACTCTCGGAGCGAGCTCCAGCTTGAGGTATTTTACGAGCTCTGACGAGAAGTCGGATGTCGCCTGAGAAGTCCTTAAGACCGGTGTGCAGTACTGCTTTGCGGCCTCCAATATCTCCTTGTGGACCTTATGGTCACGTGTGACGACGAGC
>SVJC01000129.1 GCA_015069215.1 Oscillospiraceae bacterium | reverse complement strand
ATTATCCAAAAACAGACACGCAAGCCTTGTTTCAAAACTATTCTCGCATCTGCCGACCGCAAAAGCTCGGGATCCAAAATCTTTACCCATAAAAACTGTATCGAACACGCATCCGAATTTTTGAATAACGCTAACAACATTACAGCCGCACAAAAGCTTTTTCAGCTCTGCAAGAATACGCTCGTGGGATATCGAGGAAAGAAGATGTGCATTTTTTATTATTGCCTTTGCAGTTACTCCTTCGATCTCAAACCCGAGAACTGAAGAAAATCTCATAGCCCTGAGAATTCTTAAAGCATCTTCGTTAAAGCGGGTATCCGGATCGCCCACACAACGTATAATTCTTTTTGAAAGATCGTCAAGCCCGCCGAAATAGTCAACCAGCTGTCCGTTGTAAGCCATAGCATTGACCGTAAAGTCACGCCTTGAAAGATCGTCTTTGATATCGGTCGAAAAATTAACGCTTTCGGGGTGGCGGTTGTCTTTATATTCGCCATCGATCCTATACGTCGTGATCTCTATAATTTCATCACCACACACGACGGCAACCGTTCCGTGCGCTATGCCCACGTCGATCGTATTGCAATCAAAAAAAACTTTTTTTATATCCGAGGGAAAAGCGTTTGTCGTTACGTCGTAATCGTTTGTCTGCCTGCCGAGTATACCGTCTCTGACACAGCCGCCGACAAGGTAGGCTTCGAACCCGTTTTTCTCAAGTCTGTCAAGGGCAAACTCAGCGCCACGAGAAATCGATAACAAATATTCTTCCCCCTTTACTGAAAAATCACCTGTATATGATATATTATAATATCATTTTATCCGCAAGTCAACAAAATTCATATTATTGATTGTTGATCTGAAAAATGCACATAATAACAACGCCCACAAAGCCGCCGAAAAGTAACCCTATCATAAAAGCCAACATCTATATATCACTCCTTTTTTCTATTGTTTGCAAAAGTCGGGTGAAATATGCAAAAAAAACGCCGTAAAAACGGCGTTTTTCTTTACTCTTCTATATGAGTCATTCCCTGACTTATGATCGTTCTGACGTGATCGTCTGCCAAGGAATAAAAAACGGATTTTCCCTCTCGTCTGCTTTTTATAAGCCTGCTGCTTTTCAAAGTTTTGAGCTGATGAGATATGGCTGACGACGTCATATTCAGCGTCTCGGCAAGATCGCACACACATACCTCGGCTTCAAACAGAACGAAAAGTATTCTTATCCTCGTCGAATCTCCAAAAACCTTGAAGAAGTCAGCAAGGTCGTATAGCTTTTCCTCCGACGGAAGCTTTTGTCTGACTATATTAAGCAGTTCGCCATGAACCTCGACCGATTCACAGCACTCGAGCTCGTTATGCTTGTCCATAAAAGGTACTCCTTTTTCGGTTATTTCAAGAATCCGCCTATAATCTGCTCCTCTGCCTCTTCCCTTGTAAGACCAAGCGTCATAAGCTTTGTAAGCTGTTCACCCGCGATCTTTCCTATTGCCGCCTCGTGAACGAGCATAGCGTCAATGGAATTCGCCTCAAGCGCAGGAACGGCAACCACCCTTGCTGAATCCATAATAATTGCGTCGCATTCGGTGTGTCCGTTACACGAGCAATTGCCTATGATCTTTGAATCAAATTTCTGATAGGACTCGTCCTTTGCAACGGAACGCGATACGATATCCACAGCCGAGCCGTCACCGTTGAGCTCGGTAACGTAATCACTGAAGGCAGACTGCTTACCGTGGGTCATCAAACGCTCCCTGACGATAAGCTTTGCACCTGCGTTGAGCTTGGCAATAGTGGATCTTTCGGTCGAATCAACGCCCTTGATCTGCACCATCTCCATTTCAACGCTGCTGTTTTCGTCTATATATACCTCGGTTCCGGGATTCATGATCCTCTTTCCGTTGCCGTCTCCCTCACCGTAATGCTTTTCTACGTACTTCACCTTGGAGTTCTTGCCAACGAAAAACCTGTGAACACCGTTATGCTTGGAATCGTAGTCTCCGCTGTTGTGTATTCCGCAGCCCGCAACGATCACTACGTCGCAATCGTCCCCGATATTGAAATCATTGTAAACGGTTTCATCTATTCCGGTTTCGCTGATAACAACGGGAATATGAACGCTTTCTCCCTTTGTTCCCGATTTAATGTTTATGTCAATGCCGTTTTTACCGGCCTTTGTGACGATATCAATGTTTGCAGTCGTGTTCCTTGAAGCAGTCTCGCCGTTTGCTCTGATATTATAAGCTCCTGTCGGAACGGAGTGAAGGTCTGCAACCTCGGCAAGAATTCGCTCTTGTATTTTATCTGCCATCATTTAAACCTCCTGGGGAAATTTTGCGCAAAGACCGCGCGACGCGGTCTGAGATAAAAGCTCGGGAAGAAGCTCGTCCTTGCTTCCGTGATTCTTGATCTTACCGTCCGCTATAAGAACTATCTCGTCGGCAATATTAAGAATTCTCTCCTGATGAGAGATTATAAGAATAGAACCCTTGATGTTGCTTCTCATCTGCTCAAAAATTTTGATGAGATTTTGGAAGCTCCACAGGTCGATTCCCGCCTCCGGTTCGTCAAAAACGGAAAGCTTGGTTCCCCTTGCCATAACGGTCGCGATCTCGATCCTCTTAAGCTCGCCACCCGAAAGACTTCCGTTAATCTCTCTGTTTATATAATCCTTGGCACAAAGACCGACAGCGGAAAGATACTCGCACGCTTCAGACACCGTCAGCTGCTTTTTTGCGGCAATTCTGAGAAGATCGAGAACATAAATACCCTTAAATCTTACAGGTTGCTGAAAAGCAAAGCTGATCCCAAGCTTAGCTCTGTCTGTTATATCCATATCTGTTATATCGGTGCCGTCGAATATGATCTTTCCGGCTGTCGGTTCATAGAGTCTGATCAGTGTTCTCCCGGTTGTTGACTTACCGGATCCGGATTCACCTACCAGTCCATAGGTTTCTCCCGGATAGATGTCAAAACTTATGCCGTCAACAGCCTTGGTCGTGTAATGTCTTGTGATACGGAAATGCTGCTTGAGTCCTTCAACATGCAGCAGAGGTTCTTTAAATGCTGTCATTTGCTGCCTCCTTCCTTATCTTGTTCAGACGCTGTCTGAGCTGTTCAGGTAATTCGACCTTCGGAGCACGCGGATCACAAAGCCAGCTGGCTACACGGTGCTGTCCTCCAACGTTAAACAGCGGCGGCTCTAACTTGAAATCGATAGCCAGGGCATACGGATTACGGGCCGCAAAGGCATCACCTTCGATTTTCTCCAGAAGATTTGGCGGAGTACCCGGAATGGCAAACAGCCTTGTCGAAGAAGTATCGGTATCAGGCATTGATGCCAGTAAGCCCCAGGTATATGGATGTCTTGGATCATAGAAGATCTCATCGATATTTCCTTTTTCAATGATTCTTCCGGCATACATGACATCGACATAGTCGGCAACCTTGGCAACGACGCCCAGATCATGAGTAATGTATATTACGGAAATGTTCTTTTCCTTCTGCAGTTTCTTGATCAGTTCAAGTATCTTTGCCTGGATCGTAACATCCAGAGCCGTGGTTGGCTCATCGCAGATCAGAATGTCCGGGTCACAAGCCAGAGCTATGGCGATAACCACACGCTGCCTCATGCCTCCTGATAACTGATGCGGGTACTGACTGAAACGCTTCTGCGGTTCGTCAATGCCTACATCTTCCAGCAGCTTGAGACTGCGCTTCTTGGCTTCTTCCCTGCTTAATCCCAGATGCGCCAGCATGCCTTCCATGATCTGCTTGCCTATGGTCATGGTCGGATCAAGTGAAGTCATGGGATCCTGGAATACCATGGCAATATGACGTCCGTTAAACTTGTATCTTATTTCTTTCTGTGACAGTTTTGTCAGATCTACGGTCTTTACCTCACCGTCATCATCAGTAAAGGTGTATTCAATTGAACCGCTTTCGATCCTGCCATTGGAAGCCATGATTCCCATGATGGTTTTAACGGTTACGGATTTACCGGAACCTGACTCTCCTACTATGGCAATGGTCTCTCCTCTGAACAGGTCCATTCTGACGCCTCTGATGGCATTGACGGTACCGGTTGCTGTTTCAAATGATATGTTAAGATCACGTATGGATAATACGCGGTCTTTCTTTTCTTTCTTTTCACTCATGACTGCCACCTATCCTTTCTTCTGGTTCGGATCAAAGGCATCTCTGATACCGTCTGCCAGCATGTTGAAACTCAGCATCAGTAAGGCCAGAACGATGATGGAACTCATGATCATGTGCGGATGAATCGTTAATGACTTATAGCCATCGGAAATCAGGGAGCCAAGCGAAGTCTGCGGAGGCTGAATGCCTAATCCCACGAACGACAGGAATGCCTCAGTAAAGATCGCATTTGGAACTGAGAACATCGACATGATGATCAGCTGTCCGAAGATGTTTGGCATGATATCCTTGAAAATGATGGCAAAATCCTTGGCGCCAAGAGTCCTGGAGGCAAGAATATATTCATTCTCCTTCAACTTCAGCACCTCGGCACGGGCAATACGCGACATGCCGATCCAGCCGGTAATCATCAGCGTAAAGATGATAGATGGTATGCCCTGCGGTAGGACAAGTCCCAGCAGCGTTACCACGACAAGCGTTGGAACGCCATTCAGGATCTCAGCAAACCTCTGCATGACCATGTCTACCTTTCCGCCGAAATATCCGGAAATAAGACCATATGACATGCCTACGACGATATCGATGACGACTGCCACCAGGGCGATGAAGAGCGAAACTCTCGTACCCATCCATATTCTGGTAAACAGGTCCCTGCCATTGGTGTCAGAACCAAACCAGTAATAAACATCATTCAGACCGCGTTCAAGATAAACATTTCTTCCTCTTTCCGTACCGTTGAAAATGCCCAGCTTTTCAAGAAGAGGAATGCGTGGCGGTAAGCTCTGATTAGTAAGAATGATTTCATCATAACGGTATCCGGAAATCATCGGCCCTACGATGGCCATTATTATTATCAGGCATATTACGATTAATCCTAGGACTGCTCCTCTGTTTTTCCTGAAATGATTCCAGACATCTTTCATGTAGGAAACAGAAACATAGGTCTCATCCATAATTTTTACGCCCTGCTGAACAAAGACAAAATCTTTGTCAGAGACATTTGCAGGATCAATTACTGTTCTTTCCTCATCCATACTAACTGTCCCCCTTCGCAACACGGATACGCGGATCGATTATTCCATAGAGAACATCGACAATAAGCATCATTATAATGTACAGTGCCGAATAGACAAAGGCACAGGCAATTACGACGTTGTAGTCATTGTTTGTTATGGCCTGTGACATGATCTGGCCGATTCCCGGGATCGCAAATACCTTTTCAACGACCATGGAACCGGTCAGAAGATTTACCAGCAATGGACCCATGACCGTAACGATAGGGATCATGGTATTACGCAGGGCATGATGAATGATCATGCTCTTTTCCTTTATTCCCTTAGCCTGAACGAGAAGAATGTACTCGGAATTGAGAACATCGATCATTTCAGAACGGGTAAATCGGGAAATGTTGGCAATCGGGAACATTGACAACGCAATAGTCGGCAATATCAGGGAACGTCCCGGATCCGATGCGTTATACAGTATCGGTACGAGATTGAGCTTGTAGCCGATAAAGAAAGCCAGTAACAGGGCAAATACATATGAAGGCACCGACACACCGACAATGGAAACGACAGAGAAAAGACTGTCTATCCAGGTGTTGTGATTCAGCGCCGCAATGATACCGAAGATCAGCCCTATGACTGATCCAATCACCATGGCCTGAAATCCGACTTTGATTGACAGCTTCAGAGGCTGAGCGATCATTTCAGCGATGGCTTTGTTCTTGTTGATGGTATAGGAAACACCCAGATCGCCTTTCAGCACGTTTAAAAGGTATTTTCCAAAGCGGACATAGAAAGGCTTGTCCAGACCATATTTGGCCAGCAGGATCGCCTTCTGTGCTTCGGAAAGCTTTTCATCATTAAACGGTGAACCAGGCATCAGATCAAGCATTATAAAAAGAACAAAAATGATGGCAACAAGTGTAATGATGCTGATGATAAGTCTTTTTAATACATATTTAGACATAAGTGAACCTCACTGTTTATAATTAGGGCATTTTCATGCCCTGGAAGAAACGGGCAGAACCTGCATCACTGAAATGCAGGTTCCCCGTAAAACATTATAGATTAGTTACTATTCAGCCCAATGGACCCTGCGGTATGTTCCGCTTCCTGTAGTAAGGAAGAGAACCCCTTCAACACCAGGTGTGATCATCATGGCTGAACCATACTGATATACAGGTAAGACAGCGAAGTCTTCAGCGATTAGGATTTTTTCTGCAGCGATCATGTCCTGCCAACGTTTTGCAGAATCAGCAGCGTCTTCTCCTCTTGTTCCTTTTAAGACAAGTTCATCGTAGGCAACGCCTTTGTACAGGCCGTTGTTCATTGATGAATCTGTTGTGAACAGATCAAGGAATGTCTGCGGGTCAGCATAGTCAGGACCCCATCTCGTCAGCATCAGTTCAAAGTTATTTGACAGCATGTCTGCGACACGTGTTTTCTTCGGCTTACAGGTCATTGTTACT
>SVJC01000128.1 GCA_015069215.1 Oscillospiraceae bacterium | reverse complement strand
TCTTGGAGCATGTGTTACCGCAGTGGAAGCCCATGAATGTATCTGTGAACTTGTAGTCGAACTTGCCCTTGATGGACTCGTCATACATGTCGTGAGGTACGGAGTTGTTGATGTCGAGGAGAGTAACGATGTCTTCGGAGATGACATAACCGAGGTATTCGGAAAGGCATCCGTAGATATCAACTTCGCAGGATACAGGAATACCCATACCTGTGAGACGGCTGTTTACATAGCAAGGAACGAACTTGAACTGTGTCTGGAATGCGGGCCAGCACTTGCCTGCGATAGCTACGAACTTCTTGGAGCCCTTATGAGCCTCAACCCAGTCAAGGAGTGTGAGCTCATACTGAGCGAGCTTCTCGAGGATCTCAGGCTTCTTGTTGCCTGCGCCGAGCTCTTCTTCCATCTCTTTAACCTTAGCAGGGATCCTCTCGTCACCGGCATGGTTATTGAAGGATTCGAAAAGGTCGAGCTCAGAGTTCTCTTCGATCTCAACGCCCATTCTGTAGAGAGGCTCGATGGGAGCGTTGCATGCGAAGAAGTTCTGCGGACGGGGTCCGAAGGAAATGATCTTGAGGTTCTTCATTGCATAGAGAGCTCTTGCAACGGGGATGAAATCCTTGATCATGTCAGCGCACTCTTCTGCGTTTCCGACAGGATACTCAGGGATGTAAGCCTTTACGCCGCGAATCTTGAGGTTGTAGGAAGCATTGAGCATACCGCAGTAAGCATCGCCTCTGCCGCCAACGAGGTCATTCTGTGACTCTTCTGCAGCTGCGCAGAACATAACGGGGCCGTCCCACTGCTGAGCGAGCATTGTCTCGGAGATCTCAGGTCCGAAGTTGCCGAGGTAAACGCAAAGAGCGTTGCAGCCTGCAGCCTTGATGTCTGCCAATGCCTGCTGCATATGGATCTCAGACTCAACGATGCAGATAGGGCACTCATAGATGTCATCAGCGCCGTACTTCTTTGTGAAAGCCTCAACGAGAGCCTTTCTTCTGTTGACGGAAAGTGACTCCGGGAAGCAGTCACGGCTGACAGCTACGATACCGAGCTTAACGTCAGGTGCATTAAACAGTTTCTTTGACATAATTAGATTTCCTCCAGTTGTATTTTTTTAATGTCTACTTCAATGTTAGTTCCGATAAGGCCCGGGAAATGTCCTGCTTCGCCGGGTGCATCGGGATGAGCGATAAGCCACTTATTCTTTGCGGTAAGGAGCTTGTCTTCGCTGTCAGAATCAGCGAGGCAGTCGATGTGATCCTGCTCTAAGTCGTAGTTTGTTCCTGCAGGAAGAACTACGCCTACCATGAACTTGGATCCTTCGATTCCGCAGGGTGCATAGTGAAGTGTTGTGGCATAGAGCTCAACAGCTGTTCCCTTGCGGATATGGAATGCCTCGATCTTGGATGTGTCATAGTGGAAATCATCCGTTACGTCCTGAAGAGAACCGAGGAGCAGGATGCAGTCTGTAGCGCAGATGTTGATCTCTGAAGATCTGTGATACTCAACAGCGTTAAGAAGCTGGTTCTGACCTGCGCAGTAGCCTGTCTCAAGAGCAAGCTCACCACCGAAAAGTCTTGTGAGATCGACCTTTGCGGAAGCCTCCTCAAGTTCTTTTACGGAAGGCTTGTACTCAACACAGCCGTCCGGGATTGCAATCTTCTCGAGCGCTTCGATAACGGGTGTGAAGTCAATGTTGTTGACTACGCGTCCGTACTTGCGGAAACGCTCGGAGTGTGATTCGAAAATTACCATAATCCTGCCTCCTTGCACATAGGATAAAGTTTGCTGAATTTCTGATACTTAGCCTCATACTTCGCAGTGAGCTCGGGATCCGGTGTCTCTGCGACATGAGTTGTAACGATAGCCTTGCATGCTTCTTCAACGTTCTTGTATTCACCGCATGCAACTGCTGCGAGGATGGCGCCGCCAAGTGCCGGGCCTTCGTCGTTCTGTGTTCTTGTGAGCTCGATGCCCAAAACATTTGCAACGATCTTGCGCCACAGGGGTGACTTTGCACCGCCGCCGCAGATGTTGGAACTCTTGATGTCGAGGCCCATCTTCTTTGCGCACTCGAAAGAATCCCTGAGTGCGAAAGCAACGCCCTCGAGGACCGCCTGAGTCATATCCTCACGCTTTGTGTCCATGGACATGCCGACGAACATTGCGCGGCAGTCAGGGTTGTTGAGAGGAGATCTCTCACCCATGAGGTAAGGCAGGAAGAAGATATTGTTCTCGCCGAGAGTGGTGATTCCTGTCTGCTCTGCAGCGTAATCCTTTGTTCCGACGATGTCTTCCATCCACCACTTGTTGCAGCTTGCAGCACTGAGCATGCAGCCCATGAGGTGATAACCGCCGTCTGCGTGGTCGAAAGCGTGAAGAGAGTTCTCTTCATCGTTCTTGAAGTTGGAAGATGCGATGAAGATCGTTCCGCTCGTACCGAGGGAGATGTTGCATCCGCCATTGCCGACAGTGCCTGTACCTACGGCAGCTGCAGCGTTGTCGCCTGCGCCTGCAACGATAAGGCAGTCAGGATTGATGCCGAGCTTTTCTGCGATCTCGGGAAGGATCTTGCCGATGGCCTCATAGCTCTCATAAACCTTAGGGAGCTGAGCTTCTGTGATGCCGAGGATCTCAAGCATCTCGGAAGACCACTTTCTGTTAGCGCAATCAAAATAGAGCGTACCGGAAGCGTCAGATACGTCTGTAGCGAAAACACCGCTGAGACGGTATGCCAGGTAATCCTTCGGCAGGAGGATCTTGTCGATCTTTGCGAAGTTCTCAGGCTCGTTCTTCTTCATCCAGAGGACCTTAGGTGCGGTGAATCCGGCGAAAGAAATGTTTCCCGTGTACTTGGAAAGATTCTTCTTGCCGATGACATTGTTCAGATACTGGGATTCTTCCTCAGATCTGCCGTCGTTCCAGAGGATCGCACGTCTGATGACATTTCCGTCCTTGTCGAGGGGCGTAAGACCGTGCATCTGTCCGCCGAAGGAGATTCCTCCGACTTCCTTTGCATCGAATCCGTCGAGAAGCTTTGCGAGTCCCTTAATGGTTCCGTTGAACCACTCTTCAGGATCCTGCTCGGACCATCCGCTCTGAGGGAAATAAACGGGATATTCCTCCGAAACCGTACGAAGGATCTCACCGCCGCTCTTCATCAGGAGCAACTTGACCGAGGAGGTGCCGAGATCAATACCGATAAACAGCATAAATAACCTCCGATAATAAAAATAACTTTTAATATCTTAAAGGCAAACCGTCCAACTTTGCATGCCGTAAAATGCAAGTAATCTGTGGCAGTATTTCGACAAAATGGAAAAAACATACAATTGTTGCGATTTTTTGACACTTGTTTTCCGGCTGCCGATTACCCCGTGCTAACGCCCTGATTTTACTGCTTTCGCAAAAATGAAACAGGCCGGGAAAACATCATTTCCCCGGTCTGCGACTATTCAAATATTGCTGTCAGACGATATACGCCGCTTACGTTATGTTGACCAGCCTGATCGACCTCTCAAGATCTTTGATGTGTCCGTTCATGGTGACCTTTGCGGTGTTTGCGCACTTCGCATTGATGCATACGATCATGCCGTTATCATAGACTGCGGAAACGGTATAAGCGGTATAGTTTCCGAAGTCATGTGTATCCACTGTCCAGATTACGTTGTTGTATATGACCGTGGAATTCTTGGTGCTCTTCAAAGATACCTTGTTGTTCTTCTCAAAGTCAGAAACAAACTTTTCCTTGCTTTCGTTTCTCACCTGTGTCTGGTTCTTAACGGAGGTTACCGTGACGTTCATGACCATCGTCTTGTTCGTAACGTTCTTGTTGTTGAACAGGATCACGGTGTCACCCTGCTTGCTGAAGCCTGATGAATACCTCGGTTCCATGAGTATCTTCATTCTTATATCGGTGGTCTTGGTGTCATTGGGATTGGAATCGATGTCAGCCCAAAAATCGTCAAGCCTTGTGGCAACATCACCCGTTGAGACAAAGCTCTTTATCGCGGTGATTATGTTGGTCCTCTCCTCATTGCTTCTGTACCATGAGCTGATGAAATAACATCCCGGCTTGCTTTTCGGAGTATGGCAGGGCACGCACAAAAGAATGAACTTTGCATCGCCCGACTCACCGTCTATCTCATAGCAGACCTTGCCTGTAGGCAAAGTGTATTTTCCTGCAAAGGTCTCGGTAACCGATGCTCCCAGATAGTAATCCGTGAAGAACCTCTTGTTGTTCTCAACATCGGAAATATCGTAGACGGGAGTATCCTTGACCATCTCTGCAAAGTTAACGGAAAAGCCTCCGTTTGTCTTTGTGTAGAAGCCCTTGTCGTTCTTGACATAGCCGTCCGGGATCCATATCGATGCCTTGAGGCTTCCGAGATCAGTAACCGTACCGCCTTCCCTGGCTGTGGCACCACTATTCATGGAGCTTCTGGAAGACTCAGATCCGGAAATATCACTTTCGGTATAAGAGTCGCTGGTCATCTCAGATGTAGTTTCAGTTGTAGGCTTGCTTCCGAAATGTCCGCCGCCGCCCTCATCGTCAGTTGTCTCAGTGGTATGCTTGGGCACTGAGGTGTTATTTGCAATGTTGATCGCGGTTATCGTTCCGATGACGATCATGACGAGCGCAACGCCGCCGATGATGATTCCGGTGAGAGCGCCCTTGTTTACGCCTTTCTTCGGAGCATTGGAAGAAACGGGAGCAGGAGCCGCAGGCTTCGGAGGCGTTACCGACTGTGCCGCGCTGTAATTCGTGCTGTAAGCGGCAGTGCCGGGAACAGTCTGATAAGGCGTACCCGGAACATAAGAAGTAGCCTGAACGGGTCTGGCCATCGGCTGCGTGACAACCGGTGCTGCCTGAGCAACAGGTCTCTGGACAGGTGTCTGTACAGACGAGCCTGCAGGAGAAGCAACGCTTATAGAAGCTCCATTCAGAGCGGCTATGAACTGCTCAATGTTCGAAAAACGCCCATCGGGATTGACCGCGAGAGATTTCATGAGTGCCGTTTCCGCATATGCGGGAATGGCGATTCCCATAGAAGAAGGCGTCCTGATCGTATCGGCGTGGATACGCTCGATCGATTCAGGAGGAAGAACTCCGGTGATGCAGCGGTAGAGCGAAGCGCCCATCGCATAAACATCGGTCCAGGGGCCCATGTTTCCGTGATTGGAATACTGCTCGATCGGTGCGAGACCGTGCTTTAAGATGACCGAAACGCTCTTGTTCTCTGAATAAGCGGAACGTGCTGCGCCGAAGTCAAGAAGCTTGGGTTCTCCGCTGGAGGTTATCGAAATATTGTCAGGGCTTATGTCCCTGTGGATCAGGCCCTGTTCATGAACCTTCGAAAGAGCCTTCATTATCGGGATGAGGATCTTTGTAGCATCGGCATAAGAGATCCTTCCGCCGTTCTTGTCCAGATAGTCCTTAAGGCTCTCGCCGTCAACATACTCCATGACGAAGTAGGCGGTATTGTTTTCCTTGAAGAAATCCTGTACCGAAACGATGTTCGGCGTGTTGTGGAACTTGGCAAGGGTCCTCGCCTCGCTAAGGAACTTATCCAGGCCCTCATCATAAGCCTGCTGCTGCGAAGAGCTCGTAACGGTCAGCGTATACTTGTCTTCCGCTCTCGTTGCGAATCCTGAAGGCATGTATTCCTTAACGGCTACCTTGTAGTCGAGAGTAAGGTCATAACCGAGATACGTAATGCCGAATCCGCCGACACCAAGTACCTTACCGATAAGATACCTGCCATCGAGTATCGTTCCTATCGGAACAGCGAGATACGCCCTTTCGGAGTTCTCGTTAAATCCGCAGGAAGGACATACCGTACCGGGTTCCTTCTCCCTAAAACAACCGTAACAGACATGCTGGGGATCAAAGCTCATTTGTCTTCCTCCATTCTGACACCTGCGGCTGTGCAGTGCTTGGAATATCCGCACATAAAATGCCGGTGCCTTCTTCCGCGGTACGCGCGAAAATGGTCAGTGATTCGTCAAGGAAGCGCTGGCGCGTCACATGACGGACAATAAGATTTTCAAGCCAATTACGTGCTATACCGGTCTTTCTGAATTCGAGTTCGATCTCAAAAGGTGTGACATCAAGATTGCCGGATATCCAAAGCTCGCCTTCGCCGCTTTGGAGACGGTATGCTGCCAAAACACCTGCAGACATCTGCTTCAGATTACCCGAAGCATCGAAAACATAAGTGTCGTTATAATCGACAGATGCTACACCGCCTTGCGATGCAGCATTGTCGTCGATCTTACCTTTTATCAGAAAGCATTCACTCATCAGATTGAGATCATCCCTTAGTTATCTGGAACTTAACATTCTCATCAGCGAGATAGAACGTGTCACCTGAAAGCAGGATTTCCGGAGTGTTGGGAACAAGTTTCTTTCCGCTGGCTGTAAAGGTTCCGTATGAAGAACCGAGGTCAGTCAGGATAAAGTTTCCTGTTGCAGCGTCATAATTAAGCTGGCAGTGCTTGCCGCTTATACCCGGAGTATCCTTGTTGAAAACCAGGTTGCATGCAGCGGGATCTCTTCCGAAGACAACTGCGCCTCTGGAGAGATCGAAGGCCTTGCCTGCAAACTGTCCCTTAATTCCCTTAAGTACAGGATGCTCGGCAGCAGCCTGACCTGCAACCGTCTTGCCTATCGGCTGACTTGCCGTCGGAGCGGAAGGTGCGGCTACATTAGCTGTGGGACGCTGAACATTCGGCTGGGCATAACCCTGCTGAGCATAA
>SVJC01000127.1 GCA_015069215.1 Oscillospiraceae bacterium | reverse complement strand
GTTTGGCTTATCGTCTTTTCTGAAGGCGGCATTTTCATTGATTCCCGCCTCTATCAAAGCCCTTGCTTCCTCATAATCTTTCGTGCCGAAACAACACAGGAGCTTTCCAGTGATCATGTTAAGCTTATCACCGAGCTGCTTTACCAGAGCGCGTGACAGATACTCGTCAGCCTGTTTGTAGTCCTTGGTCTGCGCAAGGATCTGACCTATCCTTATGTCGAAGGCCCCGCCGGCGTTGTGTGCCTTATATATCTCGAGCGCCTTGGCGGTATCGCCCATGGTCTGGCTGATTATCGCCAATTGTGCGTAGATGACCGTCTCGTCGATGGAGGGATCAGTGTTCTGTGAAATGAGCGTCAGTGCCTGCTCAAACAATGCCCTGGACTGGGATAAGTATTTCGTGTTTTTCGGTTCTATTCCGTACACTCCGTAAAGCAATGCGCATTCAAAAACGACTGCAAAATTATGAGGATATTTCTTAAGGGCTTTTTCCGCCTCCGCGGGGCCTTCGGGATCCATCGTGTATGTCATCCTGCGAAGGCGCGAAGCGAGCATTTCAACCCTGTTGTCACGCGCTTCAAATCCTATGAGCACGTCGAGCGAGGTATCGAAAAAATCTGCTATCTCAAGTATAAGAGGGAGCTCGGGCGTTGAAAGCCCTTTCTCCCACTTGTGAACGGCGCCTACCGTCACGCCGAAAACCTCCGCGATCTGTTCCTGCGTCAGACCTCTTGCCTTCCTGAATTCCCTGATGTTATTGGCCAGATCGTTATTCATGTGCTTTCTCCTTTTTGCAGAGAATGATCACCGCAACCGCGGCGGTGCCGAGAGAGATGATAAGTATGCATATTGCTCTGATATTTGGAGCATCATCAGCAAGTGTAAATCCGGAGCCCGGAAGCGGAGTCTTAATGCCGTCATCAGCCTTTTCGGCTTTGCTCTTGTCGTATTTCAGATATGCAAGCGGGAAATCTGTCGTGTAATACCTTTTGTTGTCGTCCGCACATATGTAAGTGATCGTGCACTTGTCTTTGTAAACGTCAATTATATTAATTTCTCTGACAGGCAATCCGGCGGCTTTGCTTTTATTTCCTTCGATCTCGTCCAATAACCCGGCCACCCTGCCGCTGTGAATCCACGGACCGTTGTCATCGTATGGCATCGACACGCCCTCATTGACATAGCAGCCGTCCCTTAACCTGGCTTTGGCGTTTATTCCCGTAATCCTTTCAACAGGAATGAGCGTTCTGCCTTTGTTTTCGGATGACACCGCTTCTCTTCTCACAAAGGACATGCTGAAACCGGCAAATGCTGACACTGTCAGTGCGATCACGAGTAATACCGCCCATACGATTTTTTTCATGGCAAAGCCCTTCCTTCCTGTTTATTCTTAACACTATTGTATAAGAGACTGTTCCGGAATTGAATACACTACTAATACAGATAGGATATTTTCTTTTATACTATCAGTATAGTTTTTGATCCTTTCAGTACTGCATGAAACAAACCCCTGACGCATGATATAATGAGTGTATCTGTTTAAATGTATAAGGGATATTAGAAAACGGAGGTGTGTGACCATGTATGATTCATCCAATAACCCGACGATCATAATCGACCGTTCAGGTCCCGGCATGGCCGAGGCTAACAGCAAGATCGGAAATCTGAAAAGCGACATCAGCGAACTTGAGATCAAGATCGAGGCATTATACAGGGTGATGGTCGATCAGGGCATCGACCCCAAGATCTTCGAAGCAAAGATCGAAGAAATAGTAAATGAACGTGCCGGCAAGATAAGGATTCCCGAAGATTCTAAAAACTGTCCGAAATGCGGAAGAGTCGTCAGAAAGAACGGCAACGCACCGCAGCTCGGAAAATGCATGTATTGCGGAACAAACGTCCCTTTCTATCCTTCATTTTTAACAAAAGAAGAACTCGCAAACAGTGAACAGCCCGGGCAGTGATCGTTCATGATCCTGTATTTCAGTGCTACAGGTAATACCAGGTTCATTGCCGAAGAACTGGCTTCAAGGCTTGGCGATGAATCATTGGATCTTCTCAAAAGGATAAAACAGAAAGACTATTCTCCGATCAGTTCGGACAAGCCTTTTGTCATTTGTGTTCCGGTATATGTCTGCGAGATGCCGGCGTTCATGAAAGAGCTCATCCTCAATACCCCTTTCGAAGGAAACAAGGACATCTACTTTGTATTTTCGAGCGGCGGCTATTCCGGGATCAGCAGCTTTCTGGCAAAGCGCATGGCAAGAAAAAAGGGTCTCAACTATATGGGCTCTGCCGATTTCAGGATGCCCAGGAACTACATCGCAAATGACGTTTATCCCGAGCTTTCGGAAGAAGAGATCAGAAGAAGGATAGACAATTCAAACAAGCTGATCCCTGAGATCGCGGACCTCATCTCAAACGGCAGAAAACTCGTCAAGTGTTCAAAGCATGTATGGCTTTTTGAGATCATCATAACCGTACCATTCACTCCCGTATGGACAAGGATAAGACAGGGCGTTAAGAAATTCAGTGTCAGCAGCAAATGCATAGGATGCAGGAAATGCGCAAGGCTCTGCCCCTTAAACGTCATCAGGCCTGATGAAAAAGGACGTCCCGTATGGGATGCAAAGATGTGTGCTCACTGCATGTCCTGCATTCAGAACTGCCCTGTTGAAGCGATCGAATACGGCGACATAACACCCCCGAAAAAGAGATATACGTTTGACCGGTACGATCCCCGGAAAATCCAAGATGCTTGATAAAAGCAATAGTAATTCAATACCGGCGCAGTTATAATATATTTGCGGGAAAGTGGTAGTTCTGAACATTGGGTGACCTTCCGGAGGGGCAAGATGATCTACCATATCGAATATGATATAGCAGCGGTCTTCATCACGCTGTTCATGGCATACTATATCATCTTCAAGAAAGGCGTCAGAAGACATGCCAACCGTGTTTATCTGAGCATGCTCGTCTTTAATTTCCTCGCCGAGATCTCTGACATTTTCGGTTCCCTTGCAAACAACCAGCCTGAATACACAACAAGGTATATCCAGGATTTCTGGAATTACCTCTACCTGTCATCACATAACGTGCTGGCCTACGTTTTTGTCATCTACGTTTTCTATCTGATAGGCTACGAAAAGACCAAGCGCACGGCCCTGGTGCTGCTTGCGATCCCCGTCGGCATTGACATGCTGCTGTTGTTCTCGAATCCGTTCCACAGACAGATCTTCTATTACGACGAACAGGGGCATTACCTGCACGGCAAACTCTTCTTCATAATCTACGCGGTTGCATTGTCTTACATGATCTATGCGATCTACATGACGATAAGGCACCGCAAAGGCATTTCCAAGAAGAGAGCGAGCGCTTTGCTTTTCTTCCTTATGATCACGTTCATCCCGGTCGTCGTACAGATAATATTCCCGCAGTATCTTCTCACGCTCTTCTTTGAAACATTGGGACTCATGGGGATCCTGTTCACCATCGAGAGCAAGGAAGACACCGTCAGCCCCACGACCGGAATACTTAACAGGTATGCACTGCAGGCAGCTTTAGACCGCAACATGATAAACAAGAGCTGCTACCTGCTGCTCGTAAAGATCCCGAACCTGAACTACTACAACAAGATGATCGGTTTTGAGAACATGAACGGGATCTTGCGCCGCATATCGAAATGGATGGATGAGACATACGCTCCCCATACCTGCTACGACTGCGGCAGAGGCCATTTCGCCGTGTTGTGTGAGCAGATCGCAAAAACAGACATTCAGGTGATCCGCAGTAAGACCATGGAGCGTTTTGAGCGCGCATGGGGCAAGGGAGAATTCTCACTTGTGTTCCCTGTGCAGTTCGGTGTGGTAAACATCGGCGAGGACGTTAAGACCGTTGAAAACGCTTTCATGCTGATAGACAGGCCCTTTGAGGGTAAAAGCTCATCCGATCTGAACGTCAGCAAGGCAGTCCACGATTACGAAAGAGGAGTCCTGATCGAAAGGCTTATCGACAAGGCACTTCACAATAAGAGCTTCAAGGTCTACTACCAGCCGATATGGAGCACTGAGGCCGGCAGGATCAATTCCGCCGAGGCTCTCTGCCGTCTTATCGATGACGAATACGGAATGATATCTCCTGACGAATTCATCCCGATCGCCGAGCGCAACGGAACCATCCTGAACATCGGACAGTTTGTATTCGAAGAAGTATGCAGATTCTATTCAGAAGGACATCTCCGGTCTCTCGGCATCGATTATGTGGAAGTCAATCTCTCGGTTGTCCAGTGCATGGCAAAGAACTTAAAGGAGTTGTTCGACGGCATCCTTGAGACGTATTCGGTCAGTGCGGAATGCATCAATCTTGAGATTACAGAATCGGCAACGGCAGAGAATCAGAAAGTTCTTTTCGATACTATAGAGATCCTTGAGGATTCCGGTTTCACGTTCTCATTGGACGATTACGGAACTGGATACTCCAACATCACTTACATGTACGACATGCCGTTCTCGATAATCAAGATCGACAAGAGCATCCTCTGGAAAGCCATGGATCCCGAGACGGGCGAAGGCCAGAGGAACGCCATGATCTACCTCGAAAATACCATCCGCATGCTCAAGGACATGAACTATGCAGTACTCGTCGAGGGCGTTGAGACAGTCGAACAGAAAAGGTTCCTCGAAAGCCTCGGCTGTGATTATCTGCAGGGATTTTATTTCTCCAAGCCCGTCCCGAAAGACGGCTTCATGGATTATCTGAAAAAGTCTGCAAAGTAATCCTTACGGATCAGTAGGCTTCGTCTTTGAGAATGGAATAATACATTCTCCCTTCGAAAACGCCTTCGCTCATCTTAAAGTAATCCCTAAGTGTACCTTCGTACGTAAGGCCGCATTTTTCGATCACTCTTCTGGATCCGGGATTTTCCGTTCTGCAGCAGATCTGGACCTTGTGAAGGCCTATTTCCTCAAACCCGTAGCGGATAACGGCTTTACAGGCTTCCGTCGCATAACCTTTTCCCTGAAAAGCAGTGCCTATGCAGTATTCGATCTCGGCAAATTCGTTGCCGGCATTAACAAGAAAATAAGCTATCTGACCGATGCATTCGCCGGATGTTTTTTCGATGACCGCCCATCTGAAAAAGTTCGGCTCATCATATCTTCCGACATACTTTTCCAAAAGATTGGTGACGCTTTCGAGCGTCTCATAAACGGGCTCACCATAATTGGTCTGGACTTCCGGATCGGAAGCCCAGTTGCGGTGAACAGATACGGCGTCAGAAAGGACAAATCTCCTCAGGCGCAGACGTTCGGTATTGATCTCTTTTGTTACTGAAGTTTTCAGCATATGTTTCCGCCGGATCACATGTCATCGTCATCAAAACCTTCTTCGTCGTCTTCCTCATCCTCAGGAGACCGCTGACCTACCCAATACGGATTGTCCTCATCGTCGATCTCATCGCCGTCAGAATCAAAGACCCAGTCATAGAGGCCTGCTCCGGCCATTGTGTTAACCGTGGTAATGAAGAACAGCTTTCCCTCATTGGTAATGCCGATCTGCATCTTGTCGTTGAGATATTTTTCGCTGAAAGTCGATTCGACTTCCTTCATTTCATCAGTGAATTTCTCGCCTGTCTTACGGACGACTTTATAATCCTTGACCTCAACGATCTCAGCCTTGTTGTACCAGTTCTGAAGCGCATCCATTGCAGCTTTCCTTATGTCACTCACGCCGGCGCTTTTGGCAATAGCGGCGTTTTCAACCTTCTCACCGGTCTTGGCATCGAGGTTATAGACCTTGTAAACGTTCATGTCAGTTTCTTCGTAAGCCATGAAGACGATGCTCAGGATATTGTCCTTGGTAAGATATGCGGCATAAGCCGATCCGAAATAGTGCTCTCCATCCTCTTTCTCAAGATCCTTAATGTATTTCTGTACGGCTGCGGCAACCTCTTTGTTGACCGATTCTGCGTAAGAAGACTTGATCTGGATCTCGGGATAATGGAATTCGGCCTCTTCTTCCTCTTCTTCATCGCCCTCTTCAGGGTCTGCTTCAAAGACCAGCTTGACCTTCTCGACTTTATCCTTAACGTAGTCGGAAGCGGGATTCGATATGATTGCCGACGGTTTGGAAGATTCATCAGTAACCGTTTCAAATGACTCCATAGTTGCGCCGGAAGGATTCGGGACGTCCGTAAGGCCGGGCTCCTTCTTACTGCAGGCTGCAAGTGTCATTATGGTTGTTATGCAAAGCATTACTGCCGTGAACTTCTTCATCATGATTCTCCTCGTACTGAATTATTAGAATTATATCAATCTTCGCCTCCATCTTCTTGCGCTTTTCTCGAGATGGAAAATGCAAGTCTTTCAGGCAGCAAAAACGGGACCGCATCAAGCGATCCCGTCTGCTTTTTTATCCGTCTCTTGTGCTGTTACGAGGCCGGCACATTGATCAGCTCCTTAAGTTAACCTCATGACCAGACCAGATCCTTATTCTTTTCTGTGTACAGATCCTTACCGCTGGCATCATAAACTGTATCGTTATCTTCGCAGCAACCGTCGAAATATCCGGATACGAAGAATATCTTTCCCTCATTGGTCAGGCCGATCTTCATCTTGTCGTTAAGGTGCTTTGTGTTGAATGACTTTTCGACAGCCTTATCATCCTCGTCTTTCTTCTGGCCCTTCTTCTTGACTACCTTGTAGTTCTTGACCTTGTAGTGCTTTTCTTTGTTATATCTGTTCTGAAGCGCATCCATGGCGGCCTTTCTGATGTTGCTGACGCCTGCGATCTGAGCGAT
>SVJC01000003.1 GCA_015069215.1 Oscillospiraceae bacterium | reverse complement strand
GTCAACGTCATCGGCGCGGAAAACGTTGCTGACATGTGCCTTAAGCGTAAGATCGGCAAGCTCGTTTACCTGAGCTCCGCATACGCTATCAACCCGGAGGCTGTACCTGACGGACTCAAGATGAACTTCAACCGCAACCAGGTCGAAGGCGAGTATGCCAAGTCAAAGGCTGATGCCGCGGCATACATCATGGAGCGCATTACGCTCAACAGACTCAACGCGGTCATGGTCCTTCCGACATTCATCATCGGCCCGGGTTATTCCGAGGACTATGAGATCAACAAGATCATCACCAGCTACCTCAAGAACGGCACGCTTCCCCCGAAGGAAGGCGGACACGCATTCGTAGACGTAAGAGACGTTGCAAATGCAATGATCGCACTTGCCGACAAGAGCGTTGAACCCGGTTCAGGTTACATCATCAGCGGCGAATACAAGACCAGTTCAGAGTTCTTTGCTGACATCAACAAGGCACAGGGAATCGATGCTCCGGTCAAGACTGCTTCCAAGTTCGTAATGAGCGAATCCATGAAGAAGTTCGTTGATTTCTACTTCAGGATCACGCATAAGGAGAACCCGAGAGAAGTCTACACGCTGTTCAGGGACAATCCCGAAAAGAAGTTCTCCGCCAACAGTGAAGGCGTCATTCCTGAGAGCACGATCGACTTCAAGTCATCCATCAGCGACACCATCAAGGGCGTCAGCGGCGTAAGCCAGGTTGTCAAGGACAATCTTTCCGCACCCAAGATGTCCGCAGTCGCGATGTCCGCTAAGATAAAGAGTGAAAAGGCTGCAGAACCCAAGGCTGAAGATAAGGCACCCGCCGAAAAGGCCGCTCCTTCTGATAAGCCTGCTGAAGACAAGAAACCCGCACCTGCTCCGGCGAAGAGCATAATCCCCGGAAAGGAAGCACAACCTGCTCCCAAGGCGGATGAAAAGCCGGCTGCTCCCGAGGCACCTGCCAAGAGCATCATCCCGGACATGCCGGTGAAAAAGCCGGACGCAAAACCGGAAGAGAAACCGGAAGAAAAGCCGGAATCTCCCGAAGGAGGAGATAAGGCTTGAGAAAAAAGCTGATCCTTGCAAGCGCGTCGCCCAGGCGGCGCGAATTGCTGTCTTTGATAACAAATGATTTCGAGATAATCACCCGTAATGTCGATGAGCGTGCGGCTGAGATCGACATGGAAAACAAAGGCGTTCCCGCTGTCTTAGTGAGCGAGGGATTGGCGCTTTTGAAGGCGAAGGCTGTTTTCGACGAACTCCCGGAGGATGAGAAAAGGGACGTTCTGGTAATAGGCGCTGACACATCTGTCATCCTTGATAATGAGATCTTCGGCAAGCCGAAGGATAAGGACGAGGCGGTCTCGATGCTGTCAAAGCTGTCCGGAAGGACTCATGTCGTCGCGACCGGAGTCGCCCTGATCACGGCTGAAAAAGTTAAGTGTTTTACCGAGGAAACCCCGGTCGAATTCTATGAATACGATCAGTACCAGAAGGATCTGATCGAAAGATACTGCAGCGGTAATGAACCATACGATAAGGCCGGCGCTTATGGCATTCAGGGCGGCGGTGCACTCCTTGTCAAAAAGATCGACGGCGACTTTTCGAACGTTGTCGGACTCCCTGTCTCAAGACTGGCACGCGAGATAGAATCTGTGATAAACTACTAAACAGGTTTAAGGGTCTTTTATTAGGACAAAGGGGGTAGAAAGATGAATCTCGGTTGGCTTATCAGGCTGGGTTTGTCTATTAGCGAAAATATCAGGGCACAGCAGGAGATCGAAAGGGCACATGCCCTCGAAGCGCAGGCGCGCAGCGAGGCCATGGCTCAGTCCCAGCGTGCAAAGGCTGAGACAGCCTCTTATAAAAGGACTGCCTATGAGCAGAAGATCGCAAGGGAAAGCGTTGCCGTAGAATGCCCGAACTGCGGTTCCACAAACACAAGGATAAGACTCGGTTCAGCGGCAAACTGCGCATACTGCGGCACCGCGATCAGAGTCAGCATGCAGGGCATCGCTTATGTGGCAAGCCCGCTTGACCGTGCTCAGGCCAAGGCAGAAGAGGAAATCAAAAAGAAGGATGGCAGTCAGCAGAAATGAGCGAAGAACCGGTTAAGATCACGAAAGAAACGGAAGTTAAGGGTAAAAAGAGTACAGCCGGAAGCGTAATTAAGCTGATCTTGCTCTACCTGGTGATCTACCTGGTATGCTCGGCAATGTTTGTCGGACTTTTCCACACGGGACTGCTTAAGAACATGAATGTCCTTATGTATAAGGGCATTATATTCGTAGTTCTGACGGGGCTCGTAGCTGCCATCGTAATGGGCGTCGTCAGGAAATTCTGGAAGTTCGTAACAGTAAGGGACATCATCATGATGTTCGTTATCTTCTGCTGCGTTAACACCGTGATCTTCACTCTTGTTCCGGTTACAGTCGAGCGTTCCGTATCCGTTTTCATGCTCAGTTACATGGACGAGAACTCAGACAAGACGTTTACCCAGGACTCGGTAGGAGAAGTTTTCACATCCAAGTACGTTAACGATTACGGCGCTTTTGAAAAGCGTTTCAATGAACAGATCGTAACGGGAACCATAAAGCAGAACGCAGACGGTACCTATTCCATTACCGACAGGGGCCGCCTGATCGTAAAGGGTTTCAGGACCTGTGCTGAATGGTTCGATACAGACAGACGTCTGGTCTATCCGAACGAGCACTGAAAACATCAGATAATATTTGTAATGAAATAAAAAGCTGCAAGGAAGTTCCCTGCAGCTTTTTGCTTATTCCTTAATGGCTTTCCAGACCTTCGTGGTTCCGCCGCTTGCCTTCTGATACAGGTGGATCCTTATCGACTCCCTGTTCATCCTTGATACATCGATGGTTGCGCTGTAGGATGCGCCGTTTGCGTCATCGGTGCGGTCGAGCAGGATGTACTGAGGGTTATTGACGGATCTCTTGTCCCAGATGTAGACGTATACAACGCTGATGTCGTTCGGGTTTGCAAAACCGGATGCCTTGACGGTCAGGGTCTTGCCGTCTTCAGAGAAGGCAATGCTCGTGTCAGCATTCTCGGATGCCTTTACCTTACGGGACTGGGCGAACATAACGTTGTTGGAGAAGAGTCCGGTCTCCTGATATACGAGATGCTCTTCGCCCTTGGAATCCTTGGCGCTGATCTCAAGAGTGCTCGGGACGCCCATCTTAAGCGATGTGACTTCAAGAGTTGCGTTATAGATTCTGTCGCCGTCGATCTTCATGTCGGAAGTGGAGATGACTTTTCCGTCAGCACCCTTCATGCGGGCAATGTAACCCTTTGTCTTGGCGTTGATGTTCTCAGTACCGGAAAGACCTACTAGAACAAACTTCTTGCTGCCTTCCGTGCCGAACTTGATGTCGGCATTGAGGATGTGCGAGTAAGCGATCGTGTTGTAATCGAAAGGATCCCAACTGCTTATGCTGTTCATGAACTCGGAGTTCTTTGCGAGCTCCTTGTTGACGAAGTCCTCGCCGTATTCTTCGAAAAGGGTCTTCTTTGAAGAATAAAGATTTGTTCCGAGGCCCAATTTGTCTCCTTCGATCTTGCATCCCATGGCTGCGAGAGTCGTAGGGAACAGGTCAAGGGTGTTGTAGATACGGTCGGAATTCTCCTCGGGCTTGACTGCTGAGTTGATTATGGCCGTGAAGGTCCTTCTGTCATACTGCGCGTCAATGCCGTCAAGGAAGTCCTTGTCCATCGTGAGGTGGTCGCCGTTTAAGACGATCGTCGTATTCTCATAGAAATCCTGCTGCTTGATCCAGTCGATGAATTCCTTGAGCTGTCTGGATGAGCAAGCCATTACGTTTGCATACTGTGTGCCGTATTCATCCTTGCACAGAGGGCAGACATAACCGTCTTCAAAGTGGCTGTCTACCGTAAGGAGCGTGAGGTTGAACGGAGCGTCCTTGGAAGATAAGTCCTTGAGTTCTTCCTTTGCGAAAGTGAAGAGCTTGGAATCCTCGTAGCCCCACCATACATAGTAGTCGTTTGTGGGGAGCTTGCCGTTCTGGAGAGCATATGTGTAGTCGAAGATCTTGTAGTTTCCGTGGCTTGTGAAATAGATGCCGCGCCCGCCGAATTCGACCTTGGAGCCGATCATGAGCTCGTTGTTGTAGCCTTCGCGCTTGAGGATGTCACCTAAGACCGTTGCTCCGGGATAGAAGGAATCCTGCTGGGAAGCTGCGTTGCCTACGCCGCCTACAACGGGAAGGCCTGACGACTGGGCGACCATTCCGCCCATTGTATAGGTTGTTCCGAAAGATACTCTTGCACCGTTGAGCTTTTCCTTGTTGCCGGTGAAGCAGTCGTTGTCGAGAGCGAGCTTCGTAAGTTCGGGGATGCAGTTGTAATCGAGAGCGCCGCCGGACTTTTTGTCGGCATAAGTCATCTCAACTGACTCGAGGTAGATGTAGATGAGATTGCGCTTTTTCTCGGGGAAGGTGATGGCGGTCTTCTCGGGATCTGCGTAATTGTCCTTGATGAAGTCGGAGTTTACGCTTCTTGCGGAGAAGTAATCGATCACCTTGTATTTGTTGATGAAAAGTGTTGCGGATACGCAGAGGAATACGGCAAGAACGGCGGCGGTTATTATGTTTGCCGTCTTCATTGTCTTGGGCTTTGCTTCCTTTTTCTTAAGGATGACCTTCACCACCACTGCTGCCACGGTTACCAAAACGGAGGGCAGTAAGGCTTTGAGAAGGAAACCAACAAGGATGTCAGAACTTGTTCCCTCGATGGGGGAGGTGATGTGGAACACGATCTGATCCATCGTGTTGTTCTGCCATGTGTCCATAGTCCAGAGTGCCGAGAATGAGAGCAGGGCAACAAGGAATATGAGAAGGACTGCAAGTACTTTTAAAACGACTTTACCGAATTTCTTCATAAGCTTTCATTAGCAGCTTCAGATCCTTCCGAATCCTACGGCTTTCCTGACTTTCTCATATTTTTCGGATGCGATCCTGATGGTGTAATCGCGTCCTGCGTCGAGGATATCATTGATCCTGCCGCTGTTTATTATCTCGTTGTATTTCTCCTGCATGGGCATGAGCTTGGCAACGACTGCGTCTGCCGTAGCCTTCTTGAGGTCACCGTATCCGCCGCCTTCGAACTTTGCGACTGCGTCCTCGATCGAAGTGCCTGAGAATACAGAGTAGATCGTGAGAAGGTTGGATACGCCGGGCTTGTTCTCTTCATCGAACTTGATGACGCCGTCGGAATCCGTAACTGCGGACATGATCTTCTTGCGGATGTCCTTTTCGGAATCGGAAAGGAAGACGGAAGCCCTGGGATTGGCAGTTGATTTGCTCATCTTCTGCTCAGGGTTCTGAAGGTCCCTGATCTTGGCACCTACTGAAGGAATGAGAGGCTCAGGGATCTTGAAGAGTTCGCCATAGCGGTTGTTGAACCTGATGGCGATGTTGCGCGCGAGCTCGACGTGCTGCTTCTGGTCGATTCCGGTAGGAACGTACTTGGGATCGTAGAGCAGGATGTCAGCGGCCATGAGGTCAGGGTAGGTGACAAGACCTTCGGTGAAAGTCTCGTGCAGAGCTGACTTGGCCTTGAACTGGTGCATTCTCGTGAGATCACCGTGAGGAGTGTGGCACTCGAAGATCCAGGAGAGATTTGCGTGATAGAGGTTCTCAGACTGGATGTAGATATGCATGTTGGGAAGATCGGGATCGACTCCGCATGCGATATACATTGCGATTGCGTTGATTATGTTCCTGTGAAGGGCTTCGGGATCCTGGGGAACGGTGATGGCGTGCATGTCAGGAACGAAGAGGAACGTCTCATAGTCGTTCTGATAATTGACGATCTGGCTGACACCGCCTGCGTAATTTCCTATCGTAAGAGCGCCGCTCGGCTGCAGTCCCGTAAGAAGTCTTTCCATAATTTATAGCCTCCATATTAAAAACAAGGATAATATTATACTTTGATATTAAGTTTTACAAGCAAAACTAAGTTTGCTATACTCACCGTTATGAAAAAAAGGAACTACATAGCTTTATACACCCTTATCTTTGCCGTGATGTCGGCCGCTTTTGCGTTAACCGTTTTCCTTAACGGCAAGACCCAGATCTGTAACTTCGACGGAACCGGACAGCACCTCAAGGCGCTTGTCTATTATTCCGAATGGATCAGATCTATCCTGAAGAACATCTTTGTCGACCATAAATTCGAGTTCCCCTGCTGGTCTTTCTCGATCGGTTACGGCGCGGACATCCCTACTTCACTGCATTACTATGCGGTCGGCGACCCGTTTGCCATCTTCTGCGTGTTCTTCCCGGCAAAGTACATGCGCGTTTTTTATGAGATCTCCATCTACTTGAGGCTTTGGTGCGCGGGACTTGCGTTCTCTTTCTTCTGCTTCGGCAAGAAGGAACTGAAGGTCACTTACGCCTCGGTGATGGCAGGCGCTTTCACATACATCTTCTGCGCTTTCGCGCTGGTCAACAGCGTAAAGCACCTTTTCTTCCTGACACCGATGGTATTCCTGCCGCTGGTATTGATCGGCGTTGACAGGATACTTGAGAAAAAGTGTCCCTGGGTATTCATCTTCGCAGTGTTTTTCTCTGCGGTATCAAGCTTTTACTTCTTCTACATGATCGTATTCATAACCGTGCTCTATGCGGCATTCGAGCTGTTTATACCGCTCAAGGGGATCGATCTTAAGAAGACATTCATAAATATCGGCGCGCTCGCAGGCTATGCCATCATCGGCGTAATGATGAGCGCCATACTCCTTCTGCCTGTCATCCTTTCATTCTCCGGCGACTCAAGAACGGAGAACAAGGTCATCTTCGACATGCTCTATCCTGTCAGCTATTACGAGAACTTCCTTTCGGGATTCCTCTCGTTCCATGCCGTAGAGGACGGTGAATGGGCGAACCTCGGATATGCATCTCCCGCTTTGATCGCTATCTTCCTGCTCTACAAGGGTAAGACGGAAGATGTTGAGAGGAAGAGGCTCCGTGTGGCTTTTGCAGTCTTCACTCTGTTCTTCATGTTCCCCATCGTCCAGTGCGTATTTAACGGCTTGTCATATCCTTCGGCCAGATGGCATTTCGGATACAGCCTTCTTGTTGCTTACATACTGACACACGTCTGGTCTGATATTACAAAGATCACCAAAAAGACAGCGGTCTTCCTTGCAATAGGTCTCGGCATCTATTTTGCAGCCTGCATGATCCTGCCGTTGTCCAGGACGCTCAATGCCGCCATCCAAATCGGCGTTGCGGGAATAACTGTCGCGGTTATCTTCCTCATCTCACGCAAAGACGGCGAAAAGAATCACAAGGCAGCTGAGATCGTTGTCCTTACTGCCTGCATCGCATCGATCGCAGTTAACTCCGTTTTCGGCTTCATCGAGTTCTTTGATCCGAACATCGCGCCTTCGATGCTCGACCAGGGCCAGGTTGCCGACAGCATTGAGCCTGAAGAGGCTGCGATAATGGCGGAAAAGACGGACAAGACGGTTTTCTCGAGATATACGTATATTGACGGAGACATAATCACGGCCTGCAACGATGCCATGATGTACGGACTTTACAGCACCGGATACTACATGAGCATGGTCAGCCCCGCTGTTTCCCAGTCGTTTGCAGAGAACCTCGTGGAACTCAAGATGGTCTCCAGGTTCTTAGGACCTGACTCCAGGACCGCGCTTGAAGCTTTGGGTTCGGTAAGATACGTCATCTGCAACAACCCGGCTTTGGTGCCTTACGGTTATGAGAAGATCCTGGACGGCAAGGGAAAGAACACCGGAAAGAACTATTCCATCTACGAGAACAAGAATCCGCTTCCTCTCGGATACACATATGACATGCTCCTTTCGAGAGAGAAGTATGAGGCACTGGAAGTCTCCGGCAGGCAGGAAGCAATGCTCCAGGGCGTTGTGCTCGACGGTTATGACAATGCTCTGGGATTCAGGAAAGACGATGTCGCTACAACCGGAGAGAAGATCAAATTCACCGTTTCCGGACTCAACGGAATCGTAATGGATCAGGACGGATCGTACGTTGCGCTGAGCAAGAATGCCACGATCAACCTGACGGTCAAGACGCCTGAAAACTGCGAGACATATCTCGGCATCAAGGGCATGAGATACATGGGCATCAGTGAATACCAGGCCCTTCAGATCAACGGCAAGTGGGATTCCAAGACTCCTGAAGAGCAGAAGAGGATATTGAGCGACAACAGATATTATGTCGAGCCGACTGCACAGATGATGACGGTCAAGACGATCGGAGGCAGCGGCATTTCGATGAGGATCTTCAACTTCGTTACCCGCAAGTATCAGAGATACAACGGCCGTACCGATTTCTTCATCAACACCGGATACAGCACGAAGTCCAAGAACATGATCACCATCACGCTCCCCGAGCGCGGCAAATATACATTCGATGAGCTTTACGTGTTCTGCCAGCCCATGACAAACTTCGATGGCCAGATCAGTAAGCTCAAGGAGAATGTTCTCGAAAACGTTGACCTGCACCAGGTCGGAACATCGACAAGCCGCGTGAGCGGAAAGATCACTTTGAACAAGGCTAAGATCCTTTGCCTTTCCATCCCTTATTCCAAGGGCTGGACAGCTTATGTTGACGGAAAGCAGACCAGGATCTACCAGGCCAATTCGATGTTCATGGGACTGCCCCTTGAAGCGGGCGAGCATGAGATTACTCTCGTATATAAGACACCCGGCGGCAAGATCGGCGCCGGCATCACGGAGATGGGCATCGCTGCCTGCCTGATGCTCTATGTCGTACGCCGTAAGAAGTCCATTGACGCGAAAGCTGCCGAAAACAAGAAGTAAGAGCCATGTTGTACGTGCTGACCGCGCTTAAATGCGAAGCGGCCGCGTTGGAAGGCCTCCCCGGGAAGCATATCGTCACGGGCACAGGCAGATTCTCGGCCAAAGCGCTGGAAAAGATCGAACTTACACCTTCAGACAGCGTGATAAACATCGGCGTTGCCGCAGGAACTGCACCCGGATGTTATCTGGCAGATTCCGTCACGGACATGGAAAAGGGAAGAAGGTTCTACCCTGATATGCCTGAAGACCCGGTCCTTCCTGAGATGCCGCTCATGACTTCGCCAAGGATAGTTACACATACAGAGCCAGGCTTTCTTTACGACATGGAGGGGGCGGTCATCTGCGAATTCGTGATGAAAAAACTTGCTCCTTCGAAAGTGGCATTCATCAAGGCGGTATCTGATGACGGGAGCAGGATCCCCACGGCCAATGAAGTCACGGCTCTCTTAAGAAGTTACCGGAATGATATCGCTAAGATAATGGCGGCTTTTGATGCCGATCCTGAAGAAAAGGATTACATGCCGCTTGCCTCATCCGTTATGGATGAACTTAAGCTGACACAGTACATGAGATGTGAATTAGAAGACCTCGTGCATTACTGCGTCGTCTCGGGAAAACTTGAAAAACTTGAAAGCGTGCTTGATGAAATGCGCGGTTCGGGTGTTCTCCCCGCAAAGGACAAACGTCAGGGAAGGAGGGCATTGGATGAGATTTTCGCACGTTTACGTTGAGAATAAGGCAAGACAATACCCTCTTACGGAAGAGATCCTGAAGAAGACCGGGGACGCTCATGTCATACCGATAGAGCACTACAAGGATATCTTTGACAGGCCGAGGCAGGATACAGGTGCGCAGAAGAAAGCGCCTGCGCTCATCCTGGCGGTCAGGGAAGGTGCCCGCATCTTCAAAGGCGCTCCCGTCTGCCAGTCTTTCGGTCAGCGCAATTTCTACTATTCAAGCAGCATGATGAACTGCCTTTTCGACTGCGAATACTGTTATCTCAGAGGCATGTACCCGTCCTCGAACATCGTTGTATTCGTTAATTTCGAGGATTACGCGAACGACGTAAAAGAATTCCTGAAAGACGGCCCCCTTTATGTCTGCGCTTCGTACGACACTGACCTTATCGCGTTAAACGGCCTCACGGGGCTATCTGACAGGTGGACAGCCCTGGCGGAAGAAAACAAAGATCTATTGGTCGAATTAAGGACTAAAGCTGCGCCGCCGGATCTTAAGAACGTTCCCAATGTCATATATGCGTTTACGCTCTCGCCCGCCGAGATCGCGGCAAAGTATGAGAAGAACGTGCCTTCCGTTGATGCCAGGATAAAGGCTGCCTCAAGGGCATTGGACAACGGCTGCAAGGTCAGGCTCTGCTTTGACCCGATGATACTTACGGACAACTGGGAAGAGATCTACGGAAGGTTTGCGGAAAGTGTTGCCCGTCAGATCGATCTTTCAAGACTTACCGACGTGAGCGTCGGCTGCTTCAGGATCTCAAAAGAATATCTCTCTTCTATGCGAAAAAGGTGCTTGGATTCCGAGATTGCGTGGTACCCTTATGTTATAAGGAACGGTGTTGCCCAGTATGAGGATGACACCGACAAAAAGATGCAGGAATTCATGCGAGCGGAGCTTGCCCGCCATATCGCGGAGGAGAAGATATTCACATGGAACTGAAGGTTGCGGTAGTCACAGGCGCATCGTCCGGTATCGGATACCAGATATCGAAGATGCTTTCCGAAGAAGGTTACAAGGTATACGGAATAGGCAGGGTCTTTAAGGGCGATATCTCCTTTTTCGAAGAGCGCATATCAATGGACATCAGGGACACGGATATCCTTCTTAAGAAACTCTCAACGTTCAGGAAAGTCGACGTGCTCGTCAATGCGGCGGGCTCGGCTTATTACGGGCTGACCGAGTTCATGACGCCCGAGCAGATCAGCGAGATGTGCAGGACTGACCTGGAGGCGCCGATGATAATAACTTCTGCGATTCTTCCGAAAATTAAGGATACAAAAGGTTATATTATTAATATAGCATCGGTGACTTCCACGAGGATAAACACGCACGGGGCATGCTACGGCGCGCTGAAGGCGGGCCTTCGGAGCTTCGGAAGAAGCCTTTTCGAGGAGGCAAGGAAGCACGGTGTAAAGGTGGTGACTATCTGTCCGGACCTTACGAGAGGAACGGGCCTTTACAGAAACGCGGATTTCGAGCCGTCAGATGACGAAGGATGTTTTCTTCTTCCCGAAGATACGGCCGAATGCGTCAGAGACGTTCTCCATATGAGGGAAGGCGCGGCTGTTACCGAGATAGAAGTCAGGCCGCAGCTTAACCGCGTGGAAAAGAAGCAGAAAGGATGAGCCGATGAGGATTGAACTTAACGACGGTTGGGAATTCACCCCGAAATACAACGACGAGCTTGGCGCTCCGATCTACAAGGTCGGCGATACCACGGAGGTGCGTATCCCGCACAGCGTAAAGATCACGCCTTTCAACTACTTCAACAATCAGGACTATGAGATGGTCTCCGGCTACCGCAAGGTCATCAGCCTTCCTCGCGAGTGGGAGGGCAAGCGCCTCATCCTTACGTTTGACGCGGTCGCCCACAGTGCCGAAGTAAGGATCAACGGTTCTTATGTAACCGAACATCACTGCGGATACACGGCCTTCAGATGTGAGATTACGGATCTTGTCACCTTCGGAAGAGAAAACATAATCAGCGTAAAATGTGACTCCAGGGAGAGCCTCAACATACCTCCGTTCGGCAATCTCATAGATTACCTTACGTACGGCGGCATCTACCGTGAGGTCCATCTTGATGTCTATGACAGGATGTTCATAAAGGACATTTTCGTGACGGGCGACAAGGACGGAAACGTCAAGGCCGCGGTCAATCTTGACGGTGAAGATCCAAATGCCAAAGTCAAGTATCTCGTAAGAGACCTCGGTACCGATGAAGCTGTAAACCAGGGCTTCTTTGAAGAGGGCGCAGCCGAATTCACGATCAACAACGTAAAGCCCTGGGACATAGATTCTCCAAATCTTTATGCGATCGAATGCTCGCTCTATATCGGTGATGTGAAGACAGATACCAAGAAGGTGACATTCGGCTGCAGGACGGCAGAGTTTAAGGCAGACGGATTCTATTTAAACGGCAAGAAGCTGATGCTTAAGGGCCTGAACCGCCACCAGAGCTATCCTTACGCTGGATACGCGATGCCAGAGAACATCCAGCGTCTTGATGCGAAGATCCTCAAGAAGGAACTGGGCGTCAACGTTGTCCGCACTTCACATTACCCGCAGTCCCACCACTTCATCGATGAGTGCGACAAAGAAGGTCTCCTTGTCGTTACCGAGATGCCTGGCTGGCAGAACATCGGCGATGAGAAATGGAAGGAACAGGCCGTTAAGAACTGCCGCGAAATGGTCGAGCAGTACAGGAACCACCCTTCGATAATCGTGTGGGGCGTCAGGATCAACGAGTCCGCTGATGACGACGGATTCTACAAGAAGACCAACAAGGTCGCTCATGAATGCGATCCCACAAGACAGACGACAGGCATCAGATGCATCGAAAAGAGCTCGCTCTTGGAAGACGTATATGCATTTAACGATTTCTCGCATTCCGGTTACAACGCAGGCGTAAAGCCCAAGAGCAGAGTGACCCCGGATATGGAGAAGGGTTATTTCATTTCAGAATTCAACGGCCACATGTTCCCGGCGAAGGTCTATGATCCCGAGGAGAACCGCCTCGAGCAGGCTCTTCGTCACAGCAACGTTCTTGACGCGGCGGCCGGAGAAGAGGGCATCGCAGGCGCGATCGGCTGGTGCTTTGCAGACTACAACACCCATAAGGAATTCGGAAGCGGCGACAAGCTCTGCCACCACGGCGTCTGTGACATGTTCAGGAACCCGAAGCTCGCGGCTTATGTTTATGCCGCTTCACGCGAGGGTGATCCTTTTGTCACGGTGAGCTCATCAATGGATCCGGGCGAGCACGCTGCAGAGGACCGCGGCAAGATATATATCTTTACGAACTGCGACAGCGTGAAGATGTATAAGGATGACATCTTTATAAAAGAATATAAGCACAATACTGATATTTATCAGAATCTAAAGAACGCTCCTATCCTGATCGATGACTATATCGGCGGCAGGCTCGAAAAGGAGGAGAAGTACGATCCTAAGCAGGCGGAACTTATCAAGTACGCGTTAAACTTCATGGCATCAGGCGACGGAAAGATGCCGTTCGGAAAAAAACTGAAGCTCGGCTTTGCGATGAACCGTCTTAACCTGTCGGCAGATGACATGACGTCGCTCTACAGGAAATATGTGGGAGACAGAGGAGGCAAGACTCCTGTCTACAGATTCGAAGGAATAAAGGACGGCGAGACCGTCGTTACCGTTACCAAGACGGCCGCAACGGAACTTAAGCTCGACTGCACCGCGAGTGCTTCGTCTTTGAAGGAAGGTGCGACATACGATGCCTGCGAGGTACGCGTAAGAGTTACAGATGAGTACGGGAACGTGATGCCGTTCTATAACACTCCAGCAAAGGTTACCTGCAAGGGACCGGTCGAGCTTCTCGGAGGCGGCAGCACCGGCAGTTCATGCGAGTGCGATATCTTCGGAGGCATGGGTGGCTTCTACGTAAGGACCGTTAAGGACGGATGGGGCAAAGCAGAGATAAAGGTCACGCTTCCCGGAAGAGACGTGACTCAGGTCATACCCATTGAGGTCCTGGAACAGATCTGATCACTTCACGGCGACGTAATAGTACTGTCCGCCGAACATGCACCATGACAGATGCTTTTCGAGAGGGAGGAGCCAGCCGAAGGCTTTCTTCCTGGGGAAGAATATCGTGTAGCGTCTCTTGATGTTTTTATATCCGGTCTTCTTGAGCAGGAGCCCGAATTCCTTCTGGTTTACGAGAATTGCATCGTTGTCGAAAATGCAGTCGTTTACGAGCTTTCTGGTTACGGGATTGTAGGTGTTGTGCTCGAAGACAATGAGTTTTCCGTCAACTTTTAATACGCGTCTGATCTCGTTCAGGATGCCTTCTCTCTGGCCGGGACTGATGTGGTGCATGACGCAGGCCATGAAGACCACGTCGAAGGTGTTGTCCTCAAACGGGATCTTTTCTCCGTCGTAGAGATGGAAGAGCGGTCCTTCAAGTCCGCGCTTATTGGCTTTTTCGATGCTGTTGACTGAAATGTCGAGGCCATGGTATTCGGTCTTGGGGAAATATTTCCGGACAAACACGGCAGTCAGGCCGTCTCCGCAGCCCAAGTCGAGCCATTTTGCAGGAGTTTCCGGGTACCTGTCCAGGATCTCCCTGATCTTGTATTCGGAGAAGTAATCGCTGTCAGCGCCGCTGACCTTTCCGATGTTCTCGGTATGGATCGCTCTGTAGTTTTCAGAACACTTGTCGAAGATCTCGTTCAGAGTCTTGTTCTTTTCGTCCATAGCCTTTCCTTTGCCCGGTTCATTTCTCTTAATAGAATGCTTGAAGATGAGGAATAAAGCAACAGACAAGATCACAAAGGCACCGGTCACGATGAGGCACGCCGTGAATTCCCTGTCGATGTAGCGGATGTATATCTCGTGAGCGCCTGCCGGACATTCTATCGTCATCTGCCAGTAGTCGTCATCAGCCGTGATCGGGACTTCGTTTCCGTCGATGAAGCAGTGAAGGTTAGAATCAGACGAATAGTTCAGAGTGATGGTACCGCCCGTGAAATCACTGCCGGTGTTAAGCTTCAGGTAGTTTACGTCACCCTGCTCAAGAGAGATCTTATTGCCCTTGCTGTCGAAAGCCAAAGGCTCAGAGTCCGGGTCGCGGTAAACGATGCCATACGCATCCTCATGTACTTTCGTCATGCCTTCGTCTTCGAGGAACGGCACGAAATCCTCAGCCGCTCCGGGGTTCACGACATACCAGCGCACAGACTGGCCTCTCATCTCTTCAACGAATCCGTCATAAGGATTCCAGATGTCGCCGGTGAAGCGCTGGACCTTCTTGAAGAATGTGAGTTTCCTGCCGAGCGTGTCGGTGGTATATACGCCGTAATATCCGCTGACATTGCTGATCCCGTAGTAGGAAGCCATGTTGTAACGCAGACAGTGTGCGATATCGCGCTTGATGTATTCATCCTGCATTACGTTGAACTTGTAGCCTAAGCAGACATATCTGTCTTCCTTGAACATTGACGTATATTCAAAGTCGTAGCCGTCTTCCAATTTGTACATGGGGCCGCGGCTCCACTGCTGCATCATGGAGAAGAGCAAGGCCATGTTGACGGCCTCGAGCAGCACGAAAACGGTTCCCGCGATACGTGAAGCAGAAGCGGAAACAGGCTTTTTATCTTCCCCGGACACGAACCAGGTTCTCCAAAGGAACGTGCATGCCATGGCCGCGAAAATGACCGAAAGGGACGTCAGATACAGGTTGTTCCTGTGAAGATAGTGAAATCTGTTGATGAACGGCAAAGCGTACAGAACATGCTGGAACGCTTCGGAATAGTTGGAAAGGAAAGCGATGATGCATCCGGGCACGACCGCTGCCATGTTGAGCATGAGATCCTTATGTTTGAGAAGTTTTTCTTTTTTGGAGGTCAGAAGGAAAGGCAGGGTATATAAGCCTCCGATCACGCAGAGGATCAAGGGGTAACCGATGAAAGGATCTACTGCGTGGATCCTGTATTTCGTCACCGTGAAAGGCCAGACGGCACCCATAAGCAGGGAATCCGATTCGATCGCGAACTCCTTGAAATCCAGAGCTCCTTTCTGGCTCGTCATTCCGATCAGCTTATATAAAGGTACGAGCTGCGGCAGTATGAGGATGACCACCGCGATATAGATCAGCACGTATTGTCCTACGATCTTGAAGAAGCTTGCCACGCGGGTCCCTTTGTTCTTAAGGAACACATACGATCCGATGAAAAGGCAGTCGTAAAGTGCTGCATAGAAGAAGAACTGCGGATGTCCGATATAGAACAGGAAGACCTTGGGGAGTATTGCCCAGAGGCAGTTCGCAAAAGACGGTTTCTCACAGAATCTGAGCGAGCCGTAGTAAATGAAAGGCAGGACTCCGGTGGTCATGATGACGAGGATCCAGCTGTTGCCGACCCAGATGTTGTATGCGTTGAAGTTCCAGGCGACCGCACCTGCGATCGCTGCGGCTTGGCAGGCACCGAGGCGCTCTAACAGGAGATATGCTCCAATCGCACCGGCGATCATCATGAGGATTGCCAGGAATTCGATTATGGCGCGGTAGTCGCCGAATAACAGGTGGCTCATCAGTCCGGCAATATATATGAACGGATTGAGCACGCCGCACTGGCCGTTGGCGAAAAGCCTTTGTCCGCAGAACTGGGTGAAGCTGTATAACGGGAACTCGCCTCTTAATACCGTCCGGATCACGTATGCATATTCGCTTGTGTACCAGTCCGCATTGTCATCGGTAGTGAAAAAGTACGGGTATCTGAATTCTATCGCGGCAAATACCAGGCATGTGAGCAGGCATGAAACAAGCACGCCGAAAAGGAGCTTTCTCCTTCTTTCTGACTTGTCGGCGAGCTTAAGCCTGACCGGTTCGTTTTTCGGATTATTACCTGACATATTCACCCTTATCATTTTAATTTTATAAATATATCATATACAATCTCTGACTTATATCGTCATGAGCTCCCAGGCGGGAAAAACTAAAGGACATTATTTGAAAAAACCGGGAGAAATCTTGTCCTCATATCCGGTCCCGTTCAGGGGTAAAATTCCTTTGAAATGCCCTATATCAATGTTTTTTGCGGAAATATTTCATTCTTGTTACAAATTGACTACAGACACAAAATATAGGGGTTTTGGCTTGACTTGACCACAATATATGGGTATCCTTTAGAAGCGCCTCGGGGAAAAAGCGAGGCGTTTCGCACCTAAAAAATTGGGTTTTGCGAAGGAAGGGAACGTTAGGAATGAGACTTGGGGGAATTCAAAAACTGACACTTTTGGACTTTCCCGGGACCGTCGCCTGTACGGTGTTCACTCTCGGCTGCAACATGAGATGTCCTTTCTGCCATAACTCGCTGCTCGTCACCAAAACGGAAGATGCAGAGGAGTATCCGGTGGAAGACTTCTTCAAGTTCCTCGAGAAGCGCCGCGGGATCCTTGACGGAGTTGCAATAACCGGCGGCGAACCTCTGCTTCATGCGGATGCCGGCGAGTTCATAGCAAGGATCAAGGGCATGGGCTATAAGGTAAAGCTCGACACCAACGGTTCTTTTCCCGACAGACTCGAAGAGATACTGAAGTCCGGCAACGTCGATTACGTTGCGATGGACATCAAGAATTCTCCGGAAAAATACGCGGAAACCGTCGGCATTCCGGGTTTCGATGTTTCAAAGATCATGAGGAGCATCGAGATAATCAAGGCATCCGGCGTTGATCATGAATTCCGTACGACCGTCGTGTCACCGCTTCACAGCGCGGAAAGCATAGCGGGAGCGGCAGAGATGATCAAAGGGTCTCCGAAGTATTTCCTGCAGAACTTTGTTGATTCGGGTGATCTGGTAAACGGCGAAGGAATGAGCGCACTTCCTGCCGAAGAACTTGATAAAGCGCTCGCTAAAGCTAAGGGTCTTATCCCGCAGACCAAGATTCGCGGGGAAGAATAAAGGAGAGGTAATATGTACAGTATCATCAAGAGAGACGGAAAAGTCGTAGATTTCGACTTAAGCAAGATCTCGGGAGCCATCGAGAAGGCTTTCGTTGCACAGAAGAGAGAGTATAACAAGCAGATCATTGACATGCTCGCTCTTAACGCTGTGTCCGATTCAGAGGCTAAGGCAGTTGACGGCAAGGTCGACGTTGAGTCCATCCAGGACAGCGTAGAAGCAACGCTCCAGAGAATGGGTTATGAGGACGTTGCAAAGGCTTACATCCTTTACAGAAACCAGCGTGAGAAGATCCGTAACATGAACTCCGCGCTCCTCAACTACAAGAACCTCGTAGACAGCTACGTCAAGGTTGAGGACTGGCGTGTTAAGGAGAACTCCACGGTTACATATTCCGTAGGCGGACTCATCCTTTCCAATTCCGGTGCAATTACCGCTAACTATTGGCTTTCAGAGATCTATGACAAGGAGATCGCAGACGCTCACAGGAACGCTGACCTCCACATCCACGATCTTTCCATGCTCACCGGTTACTGCGCAGGCTGGTCTCTCAAGCAGCTCATCCAGGAAGGTCTCGGCGGAATTCCCGGCAAGATCACATCAGCTCCTGCAAAGCACCTTTCAACTCTCTGCAACCAGATGGTCAACTTCCTTGGCATCATGCAGAACGAGTGGGCAGGCGCTCAGGCATTCTCCTCCTTTGATACTTACCTCGCACCTTTCGTAAAGATAGATAATCTCAGCTACAAGCAGGTCAAGCAGGACATCCAGTCCTTCATCTACGGCGTAAACACACCTTCAAGATGGGGCACACAGTCTCCTTTCACGAACATCACTCTCGACTGGACGGTTCCGAACGACCTCGCAGAGCAGAACTGCATCGTCGGCGGCAAGGAAATGGACTTCAAGTACAAGGATTGTAAGGCCGAGATGGACATGGTCAACAGAGCGTTCATCGAGATCATGATCGAGGGTGACGCAAACGGCCGCGGCTTCCAGTATCCGATTCCGACATACTCCATCACAAAGGATTTCGACTGGTCAGAGTCCGAGAACAACAAGCTCCTTTTCGAGATGACGGCAAAGTATGGTATCCCTTACTTCTCCAACTACATCAACTCCGACATGGAGCCTTCCGATGTACGTTCAATGTGCTGCAGATTAAGACTTGACCTTCGTGAGCTCAGAAAGAAGTCAGGCGGCTTCTTCGGTTCAGGTGAGTCCACAGGTTCCGTCGGCGTTGTTACGATCAACATCCCGAGGATCGCTTATCTCGCTTCCGACATGGACGACTTCATGAAGAGACTCGACCATCTCATGGACATCGCTGCAAGATCTCTCAAGATCAAGAGAAACACGATCACGAAGCTCCTTGAAGAGGGCCTCTATCCTTACACGAAGCACTACCTCGGAACATTCAACAACCACTTCTCGACGATCGGTCTTGTCGGCATGAACGAGGCAGGTCTCAACGCAAAGTGGATCCGCAAGGACCTCACACACGAAGAGACACAGAAGTTCGCCAAGGAAGTTCTCAATCACATGAGAAACAAGCTCTCCGACTATCAGGAGAAGTACGGCGACCTCTACAACCTCGAGGCTACACCTGCCGAGTCAACATCCTTCCGTCTTGCTAAGCACGACAAGGCTAAGTTCCCTGACATCATCACGGCAAACGATGCTTCCGGCGTATTCTATTACACCAACAGCTCACACCTGCCTGTCGGATACACATCTGATATTTTCGATGCACTCGACGTTCAGGATGAACTCCAGACACTGTATACATCAGGAACCGTTTTCCACGCATTCCTCGGTGAGAGACTCCCTGACTGGAAGGCAGCTGCTTCCCTCGTCCGCAAGATCGCAGAGAACTATAAGCTTCCTTACTACACATTGTCTCCTACGTACTCCATCTGCTCAGCTCACGGCTATCTCGCAGGCGAAGTAAAGGCTTGCCCCGTTTGCGGCAAACCGACTGAGACATACAGCCGTATCACGGGTTACTACCGTCCGATCAAGAACTGGAACGACGGAAAGAGCCAGGAGTTCAAGGACAGAAAGACATACGATATCGAGACATCCACAATGCGTCCGAGAACAGCTACGGTCACAGTTACTGCCAAGGCTGAGAAGGAGACTCCTGAGCTTCTTCCTCTCGAAAACGGCACGATGAAGCCGATGCTCTTCACGACACACACCTGCCCTAAGTGCAAGGTCGTAAAGGCAATGTTCGACGAGCAGAGCTTCGACTATGACCTGATCTATGCAGACGATCAGCCTGAACTCGCTCAGAAGCTTGATATCGTTAACGTTCCGACACTGGTCATCCCAACCACAGACGGCGTAAACAAGTACACAGACGTTCCCGCGATCAGGCAGTACATGAATGAATGCAAGGGCATCAAGGCCTGATCTGCGAGGTCCAAGGAAAGAAAAGAGGGGTGTCTCCAATGAGGCATCCCTCGATTTTTAAGAGAGGAGAGACCCCAAAAATGTTCAGGGAAATGCTCAGGAAAAAGCAGCAGTTATCCGATGAGGAATGCAAAAAGATCTTAAAGGAACAGCTCCGCGGAGTCTTGTCAGTCTTAGGTGACGATGACTATCCTTACGGCATGCCGGTAAACCACTACTATTGCGAGAAGGACGGCAAGATCTATTTTCACGGCGGCAAAAAGGGCCACAAGATAGATGCGATGAGAAAGCACGATAAGGCATCTTTCTGCGTTTACGATGAAGGCTTCCGCAAGGAAGGCGAATGGGCGCTCAACATCAGATCGGTCATCGTTTTCGGCAGGATCGAATTCATAGAAGACCGCGAAAAAATCTATCAGATAGCAAGAGAGCTCAGCTATAAGTTCACTTCGGATAACGGTTACATCCAGCATGAGCTTGATAACGCCGGTCCGCGAACCCTGATGTTTGCACTGGTTCCCGAGCATATCACAGGCAAGCTCGTTAATGAATCTTAAATATTTTATATACGTTGACGGTCACAGGTTTAGTTTGTATAATTACCGAAGTCTGTGGAAACACAGGCATCAAGATTAGACGATGTTTATCAGAGTCTTAGGTGATTTTACGGACCACTCCTCAGGGAGTTAAGGCCACGGACAGCCGGGTCCACTGCCGATGACCGGATCTTCCGGTCTATTGATTGAGTTAAAAGCTCAGTTTTATAAGTTGGTTACTTTATAACCGAATGCGTAATTTGCGCAAACTTGTGAAATGGTCAATAGAGTAGTAAAAGTAGTATTGCTATATAGACTCTGCCTGATATTCCCGTACCGGTGCATCTTTGCACCCGTATGCGGATAGTCTGAGGTTATATTGAAGAACGCAAGTTGTGGAATTACAGCTTGCGTTTTTTGTTTGAGGTGTGGAACTATGGAAAAGACGGAAATAGATCAGACAAGGGCCCCGATATACGAGGCTCTCGAAAAGTTCCGTGAGATGCGTGTCGTTCCTTTTGACGTGCCGGGACATAAGCACGGAAAGGGCAATCCCGAGCTCACGGCGTTCCTGGGCGAGAAGTGCGTCGGCGTAGACGTCAACAGCATGAAGCCTTTGGATAATCTCTGCCATCCGGTATCTGTCATACGTGAGGCAGAGATCCTTGCAGCTGATGCTTTCGGGGCAAGCAATGCTTTCCTGATGGTAGGCGGGACTACGAGTTCGGTCCAGAGCATGGTCCTCTCATGCTGCAAGCAGGGCGATAAGATAATCCTGCCCCGTAATGTGCACAGGAGCGTCATCAATTCACTAGTACTCTGCGGTGCCATTCCGGTCTATGTAAATCCGGATGTTGACCGCCGCCTCGGTATCTCGCTCGGCATGAGCCGCGACCAGGTAAAGAAGGCGATAGATGAAAATCCCGATGCCGTAGCGGTTCTGGTCAACAATCCGACTTATTACGGAATCTGCAGCGATATCCGCGCGATCGTAAAGATGGCTCATGATGCGGGAATGCTCTGCCTTGCCGATGAAGCACACGGAACGCATTTTTACTTCGGTGAGAACATGCCTGTTTCCGCAATGCGCGCGGGTGCCGACATGTCGGCCGTATCAATGCATAAGAGCGGCGGAAGCCTTACGCAGTCAAGCCTTCTGCTTATCGGCGAGAACGTAAGCGAAAGGCATGTAAGGCAGATAATCAACCTTACGCAGACGACATCCGGAAGCTACCTTCTTATGTCGAGCCTTGATATCAGCAGAAGGAACCTTGCGCTCCGCGGCAAAGAGGTATTCAGAAAAGTCATCGAGATGGCTGACTACGCAAGGGAAGAGGTCAACGCGATCGGAGGCTATTACGCTTACGGACGCGAGATGATCAACGGTGATTCCATTTTCGATTTCGACCCGACGAAGCTCAGTGTCCACACAAGAGACATCGGCCTTGCGGGAATCGAGGTCTATGACATCTTAAGAGACGAGTACGACATCCAGATCGAGTTCGGCGACATCGGAAACATCCTTGCTTACCTTTCGATCGGCGACAGGATGCAGGAGCTCGAAAGACTCGTAAGTGCCCTGGCCGAGATCAGAAGAAGATACAAGAAGGATCCCGCAGGACTCCTGAGCCAGGAATATATTGCGCCCGAGGTCGTATGCAGTCCCCAGAGCGCGTTCTATTCCAACAAGAAGAGTGTTCCTCTCAAGGACAGCGTCGGATACGTCTGCAGCGAGTTCGTAATGTGCTATCCGCCGGGAATCCCGATCCTTGCTCCGGGCGAGAGGATCACTGAGGGGATCCTCGAATACATCGAATATGCCAAGGCCAAGGGCTGTTCCATGACCGGTCCCGAGGATCCTGACATCAACAACATCAACGTTCTGTTATAAGGAGGGGCTCATAGAATGAATCTGTGGTTTAGCGAATATCATGCGCCTGACGTCAGGCACAGTATGCGTGTTACCAGGCACCTTTATTCGAGCAAGAGCGATTATCAGCAGATCGATATCTTTGATACGCCTGAGTTCGGAAAAGTGCTGGCTCTTGACGGAAACGTCATGCTGACGGAGCGCGATGAGTTCATCTACGACGAGATGATCACTCATATCCCGATGTCCGTTCATCCCAATGTCCAGGACATTCTTGTCATAGGCGCGGGAGACGGAGGAGTCGTAAAAGAACTCACAAGATACGAGAACGTAAAGAGGATCGACCTGGTCGAGATGGACCCCCAGGTTATCGAAGCATGCCGCACATACCTTCCCGAAAACGCATGCAAGTTAGATGACAGCCGCGTGCATATCTATTTCGATAACGCCCTGAGATTCATCAGAAGGAGCTGCGAGGAATACGATCTTATAATCGTCGACTCCAACGATCCGTTCGGACCTTCCGAAGGATATTTCACCAGGGAGTTCTACGGCATCTGTTATAACGCATTAAGAAGCGACGGCATAATGGTCAACCAGCAGGGAAGCCCTTTCTATAAGCACGATGCCGAAGCGATGCAGAGAAGCCACAAGAGGATCGTAAACACTTTCCCGATCAGCCGCGTATATCAGGCACATATCCCGACATATGCAGCAGGCTACTGGCTTTTCGGTTTTGCGAGCAAGAAATATCATCCGATCGATGATTTCAATGAGGAGAGATGGAAGAGCCTTCACCTCAGCACGAAGTACTACACGACCAAGCTGCACATAGGTTCATTCTATCTGCCGGCTTATCTCGAGAAGATGCTCATGGAGGTTGAACCGTGAATAAGAACGTAGAGACATTCATCGGCTGCGACTGCGGTTATGAGGAAGCGTCCATTGCACTGTTTGGTGCACCTTTCGATTCAACGACGAGCTTTCGGCCCGGCGCAAGATTCGGAAGCTCGGCGATCCGCCACGAGAGCTTCGGCCTGGAGACCTACAGCCCTTATCAGGATAAGGATCTGACAGACAAAAAAATCTTTGACTGCGGAGATCTTGAGCTGTGCTTCGGTTCATCAGAAGCAGCTCTTAAGGATATCGAAGAGCTTACCCGCAAGATCGTAAGTGACGGTAAGATGCCCATCATGATCGGCGGCGAGCACCTTGTTACATACGGTGCGGTAAGAGCTGTTTTCGAGAAATATCCTGACATGCACATCATACATTTTGACGCGCATGCAGATCTCCGTGACGATTACCTTGGCGCTAAGTTAAGTCATGCCTGTGTCATGAGAAGATGCTTTGACCTGGTAGGCGACAAGAAGATCCATCAGTTCTGCATCAGGAGCGGCGACCGTGAGGAATTCAGGTTTGCAGATGAGCATACGGATATGCATAAGTTCAATTTTGACGGACTTGAAGAGACCGTTGCGGAACTTGAAAAGAATAATACGCCGGTATATTTCACGATCGATCTCGACTGCATCGATCCTTCCGTTTTCTGCGGAACCGGAACACCCGAAGCAGGCGGCGTGAGCTTTACAGAGCTCCTTTACGCCATTCTGAAGGTCAGCAGGATGAACATCGTCGGAGCAGACATAAACGAACTTGCACCGATGTTAGATCCCAGCGGCGCTTCAACGGCAACGGCATGTAAGGTTTTAAGGGAACTTATCCTTTCCATCAACAAATAAAAGGAGATAAAGAAAATGAGCAGAGTTTTAGTAATCGGATGCGGCGGCGTTGCAAGCGTAGCCATCAGAAAGTGCTGTCAGGCAGATGATGTTTTCACCGAGCTTTGTATCGCAAGCCGTACAAAATCAAAGTGCGACGCTCTTGCCAAGGCTCTTGAGGGCAAGACCAAGACAGTTGTCACGACCGCTCAGGTCAATGCCGACAACGTTGATGAACTCGTAAGTCTCATCAATTCATATAAGCCTGACCTCGTAATGAACATCGCGCTTCCTTATCAGGATCTGACCATAATGGACGCATGCCTCATCTGCGGAGTCAACTACATGGATACTGCTAACTACGAGCCTGAGGATACCGACGATCCCGAGTGGAGGGCCATCTACGAGAAGAGATGCAAGGAAAAGGGCTTCTCAGCATATTTCGATTACAGCTGGCAGTGGGCATATAAGGAGAAGTTCGAAAAGGCAGGTCTTACTGCGCTCCTCGGCTGCGGATTCGATCCCGGCGTAACACAGGCTTACTGCGCATATGCGAAAAAGCATGAGTTCGATACCATCGACACGATCGATATCTTAGACTGCAACGGCGGCGATCACGGCTATGCATTCGCTACCAACTTCAACCCCGAGGTTAACCTCAGGGAAGTTTCCGCTCCCGGAAGCTACATCGAAAACGGCAAGTGGGTAGAGATCCCCGCAATGAGCATCAAGAGGGAATACGATTTCGATTCCGTCGGCATGAAGGACATGTATCTGCTCCACCACGAGGAGCTGGAGTCCCTCGCCGTAAACATTCCCGAGGTTAAGAGGATCCGTTTCTTCATGACTTTCGGCCAGAGCTATCTGACTCACATGAAGTGCCTTGAAAACGTAGGCATGCTAAAGACGACTCCCGTCATGTTTGAAGGACACGAGATCGTCCCGATCAAGTTCTTAAAGGCGCTTCTGCCCGATCCTGCAAGTCTGGGTCCCCGCACACACGGCAAGACGAACATCGGATGCATCTTCACCGGCAAGAAGGACGGCAAGGACAAGACATATTACATTTACAATGTCTGCGATCACCAGGAGTGCTACAAGGAAGTCGAGAGCCAGGCGATCAGCTATACGACAGGCGTTCCCGCAATGTGCGGTGCCATGATGCTCCTTACCGGCAAGTGGACCGAGAAGGGCGTTCATACCGTAGAGGAGTTTGATCCGGATCCGTTCCTCGACGCACTCGATAAGTACGGACTTCCCAGGAGCGAGAACTTCGCACCCGTATTGGTGGACTGATACATGGACGATATCTTCGGCGGAATCAGATCATTTCTTGAAGAGGGAAAAGCAAGCGGCCTAAAGACCCCCTGCTATCTTATCGATGAGAAAAAACTCGAGGCGAACGGCAAAGTGCTCGCCTCGGTGATCTCTCGTACGGGCTGCAGGATCCTTCTGGCGCAGAAGGCTTTTTCCAATTACGACTTCTATCCGCTCATTGAAGAATATATCTCCGGAACTGAGGCAAGCGGGCTTTTCGAAGCAAGGCTCGGAAAAGAAGAGATGCCTTCCAAAGAGGTCCATGTCTTTTGTGCCGCCTATAGAGATGACGAATTCGGCGAGCTCTTAGACTATGCCGATCACATCGTTTTCAACTCGGTCAATCAGCTGAAGAAATTCGGCCCCGTTGCAAAACAGAACGGCAAGAGCTTAGGCCTTCGCATTAATCCCGAATGTTCGACCCAGGAAGATCACGCGATATACGATCCTTGCGCAAAGGGCAGCCGCCTCGGCGTGATTGGAAGCGTCTGGGACAAGGAGATGACGGATGACATCTTCGAACTCCTTGACGGCCTTCATTTCCATACACTGTGCGAACAGGATTCGGATGCGCTCGAGACCACGCTTAAGGCCGTTGAAGAAAAGTTCGGCGATGTCATTCCAAAGATGAAATGGCTCAATATGGGCGGCGGACATCACATTACCAAAGCTGATTACGATGTCGCAAGACTTGAGAAATGCATTAAATACGCGAAGGAAAAATGGGGCGTTCAGGTCTATCTGGAACCCGGTGAAGCGGTAGCTCTAAATGCAGGATATCTTGTAAGCCGCATCCTGGATATCGTGGAAAACAACGGCATAAAGATCGCGATCCTTGATTCCAGTGCCGCATGCCACATGCCTGACGTCATTGAGATGCCTTATACTCCGCCGCTCCTTGATGCAAGCCGCGACGGTTCAATGCCTTATAGTTACAGGCTCGGAGGGCCTACATGCCTTTCGGGTGACGTTATCGGTGACTATACTTTTGACCGTGAATTAAACATCGGAGACGTGCTCGTCTTCGGTGACATGGCGATCTATACGACCTGCAAGAATAACACCTTCAACGGAATGCCGCTGCCTGATATCTACAGGCTGGGCAAAGATGGCCGGGCGGAGAAGTTGACTGATTTCGGCTACGGTGATTTCAAGCACAGGCTTGGAAGATAAGTTCAGCAGAAAGTTTTTCTGAGTGCTTCGTTCAGCTCTTTATCTGATTCGACAGTGATGTCAGGCGTAACTTCCTGCGAACCTAAGAACCTGCGGTTGATCCACAATGCGTGCCATCCTGCGTCTAAAGCGCCCTTTATGTCGTGCTTGTAGGAGTCGCCGATCATCCAGAGGTCAGACGGAGCAAGGCCGAACTTCGCTTCAAACATTCTGAACAGTTCGATGTCGGGCTTCATATAGGGAGTGTCACCGGAAACGATGATGTTGCTTCTGTCAAACCAGCGGTCAAGGCCAAGCATATCGACTTTGTTCCACTGATGTTTTGATTCACCGGCGGTAAGGATCCCTATCTTTATTTCAGGATCTGCTGCAAGTTTATCCAGGATCTTCGCCAATTCATCGCTGACCTGCATGTGTGTCTGGAGTTCCAGATAGGTGTCAGCCGCCTGGCCGCCGTTTTCGGGCCTGTAGGGGAGACCTGATATGCGGAAGGTCTCATTGTAGCGCCAGCCGTTTATGTCGTGGGTAGAGACCTCGCCCGATTCGAGCATCTGCATGTTGACATCGCTCTTCTCGTAATAGATGCGCATGAATTCCTGCCAGTCGGGAATGCTGACGCCAAGCACGATCTCGGCGGCTCTTATCAGCATGTCCTGCCTGCAGTAAAGCGTATCGTCGATGTCGAAAACGATCCCTCTCATCGGTTCCTCCGGATTTATAACTCTCTAATAACAGTGATATTATATTCAAGTTAGCTAAAATGGAAAAAGGGAGTTTTATATGAAGTTTTTCAAGAAAAGCGCAGCTGCCATATTCACGCTGCTGATGACCTTGTCATTGCTTGCTTCTTGTTCAGCCGCACCTGAAAAGAAGGAAGAAGAAAAGAAGACCTACGAAGGCACTCACGAGCAGATAATCAATGCTTTCTATGAGGACCACAAGGATACGGCCGCAGGCCTGATGGTCGGCGTGTTCGACAAGAACGGTACTGTCTATGAAGGCTACTACGGCTATTCCAACGTTGCTGAAGGCATCAAGGTTGACGAGAACACGGTGATCGACTGGGGTTCGACGACAAAGACCATGGTCTGGGTAAGCGTCATGCAGCTCTGGGAGAAGGAGAAGATCGATCTCGAAAAGGATGTCAGGGAATACCTTCCTGAAGGGTTCCTTAAGAACCTGAGATACGACAAGCCTGTCCGCATGTTAGATCTGATGAATCACAGGGCAGGCTTCCAGGAATACTACACCGATATGTTCCTAAGGGTAGGCAGTAAGTTCCATACGCTTGAGGAAGCTCTTAAGCTCGATCAGCCCGAGCAGGTTTTTGAGCCTGATACCATCACGGCATACTCAAACTGGGGCGTCTCGCTTGCGGCATACATAGTTGAGCGCATATCCGGACAGAGCTTTGCGGATTATGTCCACGAGCATATTTTCAAGCCTTTGGGAATGAATGATTCCGCACTTGCCCCGGATCTCATGGATAACCCGGGTGTCAGGAAGAGGCGTGACAAGCTCGTCTGCTATCAGGGCACCGTACCTGTCGGAAATGCTTTCTACTACATTTCAATGTATCCTGCGGGTGCCTGCGTATCAACGCTCAAGGACTACATAAAATACGGTTCCTGCTTTGTTAAGGATAAGTTCCCGCTGTTCGAAAGGCAGGAGACCTTTGATGTCATGATGTCTGCGACATCTTATTTTGCCGACACGAAGACCGCCAGGAACGCGCACGGATTCTGGGCGCTCCCGTACGGAGAAGCGGTCTACGGTCACGGCGGAAACACTCAGGCATGCTCGTCTTACATCACTTTCGACCTGAAGACTAAGATAGGATGCGTCGTCATGACGAACCAGGCCGGTGAACATAACTTCAACTATGAGATGTTTAAACATATCTACGGGGAAAATGTCTGGGAGGATCCTTCTGCCGAATCCAAGGTCAAGGACGGATTCTATCATCCGGCAAGGTCCGTGCTCAAGGGACACTTTCAGATAATGGGCGCAAGCTACCTCTCCAAGGATTCGTTTAAGGAATGGTACTGGACATATAACGAGAAGGACGGCATTCCGAAGATCGAGGAAATGTACGGCGACTACTATCTTGCTTCACCGGCTCATGCTGTCTTCGAGTGCGTGCTTATCTACGGCTGGGCTATCTCGCTCGTATTCGCATTTGTCAGCCTGATAGTAAAGGGTATCAGGGCGATCGTCCGCAAAGCTAAGAAGAGCACGAAGAAGATCGTTCTCGGAGTTCAGACCGGATTCATGTCGCTCATCATACTGCTGCTCGGTCTCATGGGCCTTGTCATAATGACTCTCGTTACGATGTGGTTCCCGTATCAGACATACACATGGGCGTTCCCCGCATGCGGAGTCCTGACAGCTATTCTCGCTGTCCTGACGGTCTTCTCGATCGTTAAGTTCTTTAAGACGCCTGCGAAAGAGTCCTCGGTCATCCGTAAGATCTATAACGTCATTGCAGTTCTTTTCTCAGTCTTAAACGTAGTGTTCGTGATCTATCTGAACCTCTGGCACTGATAAAGGAGTAATCGGGACAGGGAAAAACTGTTTAGTGCAACATTTCGGAAAGCCAGACTGTATTAAGGGCATAAGACAAAAAACGAAATGGAGATGAACACCATGAAAAACCTTACAACAAAACTCTTAACCCTCGGACTTACGGCAGCAATGCTCACTACATGCCTTACGGCCTGCAACACAAGCAAGCGCGGATCGGACCCGGCTGCGGGACAGAACCAGACAAAACAGGAACAGGAGGCTGACCCCGATATGAAGAACAACGTCGGATCCTGGGCAGTGCCCGAATCTTCAGAAGTAACCGAAGAGCACAAGAAGATCTTTGAGAACATGAAAAGTCAGCTCGACGGATTTTACTATGAACCGGTAGCCTTCCTCGGTTCCCAGGTCGTCGCAGGAAAAAATTACTGCTTCCTCGGTAAGCCTACGCTCAAGAGCAACGGCGGACTGAAATCATTTACGTTGGTCTACATCTATGTTGACCTTCAGGGTAAGGCAAGCCTTCTTGCAAACGACAGACTGGTCCTTCCCGGAACGGAGAACGCAGGCAAGGAAGAGCCCGTACCCGGCGGATGGTCCTATGCGGAATCAGCCGAGATCACGGACAAGATCAAGCAGGTAATGGACAAGGCTACAGAGACATTGACCGGCGCGACATATGAGCCCGTTGCTTACATCGGATCACAGGTCGTTTCCGGAACGAATCACGCGATCTTCTGCAAGGCGACACCTTCAGTCAAGGAACTCAACGGTGCTTCCAAGTGGGTACTCGTATATGTTTATGAGAATCTTGAAGGCAAGTGCGAGATCACAAAAGCCGAAGACGTACAGATTGCAGTCAAATAATAAACGATCCATATTGCACGCTCCTGAAGCAGCCCCCGAACCGTTTTGGCGAGGGGGCTGACTTTTTGTAACAAGATAGTAATATTACTTTTTTGAAAGAATTCAAGAGTTTCAGATTTTTAGTAGTAGAATAACGAAAACGCCAAGGGGTGACTTGTTATGGAAGATATGACCAATTCTTACAATAACGAAGTTGAAAGCGAGAATACACCCCCTTCCGGCGCACGTGCCGACATAGTTTCGCTTACACAGGAAGCAATCCTCGACAGAGTTGACTACGAAACGATGCTCGAGGAGATCAGGATCTGATCATAAGAAAAAGCGTGTAAATCCTAACTGAAAAAACCAATCAGCGGTTCTTATGGCTAAAGCGTAAGAACCGCTTTGTTTTGTCTGCAATTGTTACAAGTTGGTTAAATGTGCGCTGAAAAACAAAAATGAGGAGGGCAAGGAAATATAATTACTGTGAGGGTGAATCGTCTTTTGTAAGTTTGGGCCTTTGTCATATGAATGGAGGTAGCCATGAGTTGCTTCAGTTCCGGAAAGAGTTTTGCAAAGATTGCGGCAAAGATGACCGCAGGCGTTGTCCTTGCGGCATTGATCGCGGTGAATTGTCCCGTTAAGGTCAACGGCGCCGTTACTGGTAAGCTGGAGATCGAAAGGCATAAGTATGATTTAAATTGGGACCGGGTCACCGAAAAATACATAACCCCTCTGGATGACGGCGGCTATATGATCTTCAGATATGATGGCAGCAATGCAGAAGATCTGTCGGCACCTTATCTTGTCGAGTATTATGACTCGTCATTCAGATGCGGCAGCATAAAGAATATTAAAGCTGAACTTCCGATCTTCGGAGGATTCTATGCTGATGATTCCGGCTACTATGTCCTTACCGGTCAGGAAAACCCTCAAATGTCGGCTTCTGTTGAGTGCTTCCGTTTAACAAAATACGACAAGAGTTGGAAGCGTATCGGTTCGTGCGGGCTGAAAGATTGCAATACGGTATTGCCTTTTGACGCTTCCGGATGCAGCATGACGACTGAAGGAAATCTCATGGTCATCAGAACGGGACACGGTATGTACGGAGGACATCAGGCAAACATCACCATTCTGATCGACATATCCGAAATGAAGATACTTGATTCACAATACGCGGTATCTAATGAGAGCACGGGTTATTGCAGTCACTCTTTTTCGGAGTACGTCAAGATAGAGGATCATCACATAATAGGTGTTGATCATGGAGATTGTTACCCAAGAGGTATTTATCTTTGGCATTACGGAGCGGATATTACCTCCGGCAGATTCACAAACAAGTCGCCGACATATTATCTGATGCTTCCTGTAATCGGTGAGTATGAGAAGTTCGGAAATTATACCGGAGCTACCCTGGGCGGATTGGAGATCTCAAGCTCCTCGTACATAGTTGCCGGCAGCAGCATTGATAAGAGCAAATTCCCTGTTTCCGAGGATTTTGAATATGATGATTATGGAAAGAAAGACATTTTCGTTTCCATATTTGACAAGTCTTCGAAAGAGGTCAAAACCAAGTGGATCACCACGGATGCCGGCAGCAACAAGGATTATACCAATCCTTACCTTGTTAAGATAAACGATAACAGTTATGTCTTGATATGGAGCCTGACAGAAAAAGAGGATACAGTTTACTATGCCTTTATTGACGGCAAAGGAAATATTCAGGGATCCGTCAAGTCTGCGAAAGGCATACAGGCAGATTGCCAGCCTGTTGTATCGGGTAACGAGATCATATGGTATGTACGTGATGAGATCTTATGGATTGATGATGACCTTGTCGAAATTTCTGACTCACATTTCTACAGCATCAACATATCCGATAAGAGCTTCAGTTCCAAGGTTGCCTATGATCTGGATGTTAACCAGCCCAAGCACGGTAAAGCTTCGTTGCCTTATCTCAAGGCTCCCGCCGGCGAAGAGATCACCATAAACGTAACCCCTGACGAAGGTTATGAGCTCAGCTACATCCTCGTAAACGGCAAGAGGATCACTGGTAACAAGTTCACAATGCCTGCCGAAGAAACATCGGTAACGGTAAACTTCAAGCGAATAGGTTCGCCCAATCTGGACGATGTCGTAAATATCGGTGATTATTCATTTAAGGTGACGAATTCCGACACTGAAGGCGCGGGCACGGTAATGCTTACCGGCGTTGTAAATCCTGTAGAGGCTGTCGTCATTCCTGCCACGATAGACATTAACGGCTACATCTATAAGGTCAACAGGATCGGAGGCACCGCATTCTTCGAGAACGATACCGTGAAGACCGTTTATCTGACCGCTAACGTGACCGTTATCGACAAGAACGCGTTCTACGGTTGCCCCAACCTGGTCAAGGTGTCCGGCGGAGCGGGCCTCAAGACGATAGGTGAGAATGCTTTTGCAAGGTGCCCCAAGCTCAGTTCGTTCATCATAACTTCGAAAGTGCTTTATAAGATTGGCGCTCAGGCATTCTACAAGGACGCGAAACTCAAGACCATCTACATCAAGAACACCACAAAGCTGACCAAGGGCGGCGTGAAGAAGTCGCTTAAAGGCTCTTCGGTCAAGACCGTGAAGGTCAAGAAGTCGAAGATATGGAAGTACAAGAAGTTCTTCAAGAAGTCGAATTCCGGCAAGAAGGTCAAGGTCAAGAAGTAGTCAAAATTCTTTTAAAAATTTACAATTTATGCCTTTAAAATGCCGTCTTCGCCCCCTATAGTTAAACTATCAGTTTAATTAAGGGAGGGAAGATCCATGCTCAAGAATATGGTTAAAGCGCAAAAGCCTGCGGATGAAGAATTTACGGCAAGACTTGCGGATGAGAGAGCGAAGCTTTTCGCAAGCCAGATGAAGATAAAAGATGCGGGGCTTCCCGTAATGGTCATCTTTGAGGGATGGGGCGCGGCCGGCAAGGGCAGCGTCCTGGGAAAGATCATCAAGAACATCGATCCGAGGTTCTTCAAGGTTAAGACCTATCCTGCTCCGACCGCGGAAGACAAGAGATATCCGTTCCTTTACAGATACATGAAGGACATCCCCGAGAAGGGAAAGTTCGTGTTCTATGACACCTATTGGATGGAGGAGATCACGGACGCCAGGATCAGCGGCAAGATGGGCGATAAGGAATACGACGAGAAGATCGACTCTATAACAAGGACCGAGAGATCGCTCGTCGACAATGGTTATCTGGTCATGAAATTCTTCTTCCAGATCGGCAAGAAGGAGCAGAAAAGAAGGCTAGATGCGCTCCTTTCAGACAAGGACACCAAGTGGCGCGTCGATAAATACGATCTGCACGAAAACAAGCATTACGACGAGAGCCTTGAGGTTTACGACAAGTACCTGAAGGATACGAACAGCCCGACGGCTCCATGGTACATCATTGACGCAAAGGACAAGAAGCTCGCCGAACTTCAGGTCTTGCAGTTCCTGAACCAGGGCATTGAGACTGCTCTCAAGAACAAGGGGCTCGCCTCACCGATCCTGCAGAACACTTTCCCTCTCAAGAAGACACCTCTTCTTAAGGAAGTTGATCTAAAGGGTAAGACCCTGACCGAAGAGGAATACGACAAGAAATTGGATGACCTCCAGGATGAGCTCTCACAGCTTCACTATAAGCTCTACAGGAAGAAGATCCCGGTCATTATAGCTTACGAAGGGTGGGATGCGGCAGGCAAGGGCGGCAACATCAAGAGAATCACCGGAGCGTTAGATCCGAGAGGCTTTGAGGTGCAGCCGATCGCAAGTCCCGAGCCGCACGAGAAGGCAAGACACTTCCTCTGGAGATTCTGGACGAGGCTTCCGAGGACCGGTCACATTGCGATCTTTGACCGTACATGGTACGGCCGTGTAATGGTAGAGAGGATCGAAGGATTCTGCAGCGAGAACGACTGGCAGCGCGCTTATAACGAGATAAACGAGTTCGAGAAGGAGCTCACAGACTGGGGCGCGGTAGTTATCAAATTCTGGGTGCAGATCGACAAACGCACGCAGCTCAAGCGTTTCAAGGAACGTCAGGCAACGCCCGAGAAGCAGTGGAAGATCACTGATGAGGACTGGCGCAACCGCGAAAAGTGGAACCAGTATGAGCAGGCGATCGATGAAATGATCCAGAAGACATCTACCGAATTTGCTCCTTGGTACATCCTCGAATCCGTCGATAAGAAGTATGCGAGGATCAAGGCACTCGAGATCGTCGTCGAAGAACTCAAAAAAGCTTGCGAATCTAAGTAAAACAGAGCCCGTAAGGGGCCGTTTGTCAACATAACAGTTATGCCCGGGGCGTTTTTTTTGACAAAATGCCAACGGGCATATTTATTTGACCGTGTTACAATAAAAATTAGTTATTATACATCTAATTTTCGCTTTTACAAATAGTTTTTTCTTAAATTATCAAAAATTTATAAGAAAGGTGGTCTATATGAGCTTTAAGGTTGGGGACAACATTGTTTATGCAGGCAGCGGAGTTTGCCAGATCGATGCGATCAAAGACATCAGTTTTTTCAAAGAGAAACCGCAGAAATATTATGTCTTAAAGCCTCTTTTCGTGAGACAGTCCCAGGTGGTCTACGTGCCTCTTGAGAATCAGGCACAGGTCGATAAGATCCGTCCCGTATTGTCAAAGAAAGAAGCAATGGCTCTTATAGATAAGATACCTTATAACAAGCTCGAATGGATCGAGGACAGGAATGACCGCAAGGATGCATTTGCGGACATCATCGTCAATGGTTCAAGAGAGGATATCATGAGCATGATCCATCTTATCAAGTGCCATGCTAAGAAGCTCTCAGGAGAGGGCAAGCATCTCAATGCCCAGGACGAGCGCGCGCTTAATGATGCAAAGGTAAGGATGAACAATGAGATAGCTTTAGCGCTCAATATCGAGCCTGAGAATGTTGTTGAGCTTATACAGGAGAAGACGGGTGAAGTGGATTTCGCCTGACACCTTGACAGCAATTGGCATTGTGTGTTTTAATGACCGCAGTTTTTCATAAGGAGATCAGCTCAAGTGAAGACTGCGGTTTTCTATTTTGCGTATAACTATTATTACTACTTCGGAGATAATGCCTGAAGCGGCTTTTGTTGCGCGAGAAAACCTTAATATCACCGGTTAAGAATAAACGCTGCAAGGGTACGCAAAGCCCGGGCAGCGTTTTTAATTCACAGGAAAGAAGGAGAACAGAAATGATTGCAGTACTTAAGAATACAGCTACAAAGGAACAGGTAAAAAACCTCGTACATTGGTTTGAGGGCAAAGGCCTCAAGGTAAACGAGTCGCAGGGTGATTACTGCACGGTTCTGGGTCTCATCGGTGATACGACACAGCTCGACATCGAAATGCTCAAGGGTCTTGACATCATCGAGTCCGTAACCCGCGTTTCCGAGCCTTTTAAGAAGGCAAACAGGAAGTTCCATCCGGAAGACACGGTCGTTGATGTCGGTGGAGTTAAGATCGGCGGAGGCAATTTCGCGGTTATCGCAGGTCCCTGCTCAGTCGAGAGCGAAGAGCAGATCCTTGAATGCGCAAGGGCGGTAAAGGCAGCAGGTGCAACGATCTTAAGAGGCGGCGCTTTCAAGCCGAGGACATCACCTTACGACTTCCAGGGACTTCACGAAGAAGGCATCAGACTGCTCCTTGAAGCGAAGAAGGAAACGGGACTTCCCATCTGCTCCGAGATCATGAGCCCTGAGCAGCTCCCTGTTTTCGAGGACGTTGATTTCCTTCAGGTAGGCGCACGCAACATGCAGAACTTCGACCTTCTTAAAGCCATCGGAAAGACAGGAAAGCCGGTCCTTCTCAAGCGTGGACTTTCCGCCACCATCAAGGAGCTCCTCATGAGCGCTGAGTACATCATGAGCGAGGGTAATCCCAATGTAATCCTTTGCGAGCGCGGTATCAGGACATATGAGACATACACGAGAAATACTTTTGACGTAAGTGCCATTTCCGTTCTCAAGCAGATCACGCACCTTCCTGTCGTAGGCGATCCTTCGCATGCAACAGGCAAGTCAAATCTCATCAAGCCGATGTCCATGGCGGCGGTCGTTTCAGGCGCGGATGCCCTCGAGATCGAGGTGCATACTTGTCCCGAGAAGGCTCTTTCCGACGCAGCACAGCAGCTTACTCCTGCCCAGTTCACTGAGGTCATGGATGCGATCGGCAAGGCAAGAAGCATTCTGTGATAAATGAAGACGCCGGAATATTCCGGTGTCTTTTTTATAGATTTAAAGGAAGTAATCAAAATGAAGATAACAGTAGGTGTAGTCGGTTTAGGTCTGATCGGTGCTTCTTTCGCGAAAGCATACAAAGAGAATTCAGAGTCAACGGTCTATGGCTGGAACCGTACAAACAGCACGACACAGATGGCTAAGATGCAGGGCATCATCGATGATGAACTGACAGATGAGAACCTTGGCAAATGCGATCTCGTTATCCTCTCGCTCTATCCAGAGGCAACAGTAAAATGGGTCGATGAACACAAGGACCTTTTCAATAAAGACGGTGTTGTCATCGATGCGTGCGGCACGAAGAGACTTGTATGCGAAAAGTGCTTTAAGATCGCCGAAGAAACAGGATTCTTATTTGTAGGATGCCATCCGATGGCAGGAACGAAGTTCTCGGGAATGGCGTATTCCAAGGCGGACATGTACAAGGGTGCGCCAATGGTCGTCGTCCCGCCCGTATTTGACGACATGTTCCTATTGGACAGGATAAAGGACCTGCTCGAACCCTGTGGTTTCGGCAGCTTCCATTTGGCACATGCCGATGAGCACGATAAGATGATCGCCTTCACGTCACAGATGGCACACCTTGTCTCAAACGCTTACATCAAGAGCCCTTCCGCAAGGAATCACAAGGGCTTCTCCGCAGGTTCATACAAGGACATGACAAGAGTCGCCTGGCTCAACCCGACCATGTGGACACAGCTTTTCCTTGAGAACAAGGACAATCTCATTTTCGAGATCGATCATCTTCAGGAAGAACTTTCGAAGTACAAAAAGGCTTTGGAAGACGATGATTTCGACGGTCTCAGGGAACTCTTGGATGAAGGCAGAAAGATCAAGGAGGAGGTTGACGGAATATGAGAACGGTACGTTTTCCCGCAGCTTCCAAAGAATATGACGTTATCATCGGAGACGGCGCAGTCTCCGTTCTCGGCACCGAAGTCAAAAAGCTCTGCCCGGGCGCTTTAAAGGCGTTGATCGTATCAGAGACCAACGTGGCTCCGCTTTACCTGGACAGGGTAAAGAAGGAACTTGAAGGCGCAGGGATCGAAGCCGTCAGTTATGTTTTCGAGGCCGGCGAGAGATCCAAGGGGATCGAAGCAATTGCCGCAATGTGGAATACGATGGCCGAAGCAGGTTTTACGAGAACTGACATCGTGGTAGGTTTAGGCGGCGGCGTCACCACTGACATGGCGGGCTTTGCGGCGGCAACGTTCCTCCGCGGAATAAACGTCATCCAGCTTCCGACTTCGCTTCTGGCAATGGTCGATGCATCTATCGGAGGCAAGACCGGAATAGACATCGCCAAGGGCAAGAACCAGGTCGGCGCATTCTGGCAGCCGTCAGTAGTAATAGAAGACATATCTTTTCTTAAGACGCTTCCTGATGAAGTGTTCACCGAGGGCATGGGCGAAGTGGTCAAACATGCTTTCATAGTTGACCCGGAGCTCCTTACAAAGCTCGAAAAGGCAAACGGAAGCATAAGAGATGACGAAGCGCTTTTGGAAGACCTTGTTGCCATGAACGTTGCAGACAAGGCATCCGTCGTTAAAGAAGACGAGAACGATAACGGAAGACGCCAGATCCTTAACTACGGACATACGATAGGACACGTAATAGAGCGTGACAGCGGTTATACCAAGCCGCACGGTATCTGCGTTGCCAAGGGCATGGGCATAATGATCGACGCATGCGTAAGAGCCGGATCTCTTGACGCTGGTACCGCAGAGAGAATGAAGAACCTTATGAAGCTCTATAAGCTTCCGGTAAGTGACGACATTACTCCCGGGGCTATCGTAGAGGGCGCAATGAACGACAAGAAGAAGCGTGGCGGCACCATTTCGGTTATACTTGTAAATAAGCCCGGACAGGCCGAGATAAAGAAGATGACACCCGAAGAATTATTGAGGTTTCTTTCAAAATGAGATTATCCTGCAAGAACCTGATGCTGGACCTTAAGGCCCCGCCGTCGAAATCGGCTTATCACAGGGAACTTATCGTTAATTACGTGCTGGGCGCAAGAGGCGCTTATCTCGACATAAAGAAGGATGACAACGATGATGTCATCGCCACGAAAAGATGTCTTGCGGCATTGTCGGCTGCTTCCGATACCGGTGATGACGATATCACCCTCCCCGCAAACGAGAGCGGCTCAACGCTCCGTTTCATGATCCCTTTGGCTCTGGCACTCAAGGGCTCGCCTGAAAGAAGCATGGTCTTCACGACAAAGGGACGCTTAGTTGAGCGCCCGATAGATGACCTCGCAGCGTGCCTTGCACCTTTCGGCGTAACCATCGAAAAGGACATCGAAAAGCGCACTGTCATTGCAAAGGGCTTCCTGATGGCAGGCGATTACACGATCAACGGAAGCGTCTCATCGCAGTATATATCAGGCCTTCTGATGGCGCTGTCCAACTTCAACAGGCCTTCAACTGTAAAAGTCACGGGCGAGATGAGTTCGATCCATTACATCGAGCTCACGGTAGCCGTCTTAAAGAAATACGGCATTGATATTACCCGCGAAGGCAATGTGTTTAACGTTCCCGGACGTGCCGGAACAGATACTCCTTCAGGCAAGTTCACCGTTGAGGGCGACTGGAGCAACGGAGCATTCCTCCTATGCCTCGGTTCTCTCATGAAGAACGGCGGCGCCATGATCACCGGCCTTGATCCCGAATCAGTCCAGGGGGACCGTGCGGTCATTGATTTCCTTGAGGATCTCGGAATTGAAGTTGATACCGATGACGGCGCTGTCTCGGTCATGGGACCTGACGGCGAACCGCCCGTTGATGAGCTGACTCGTGACTGCAATGACACCCCGGACATCGTTCCCTACATGGCGGTGACAGGTGCTTTCAAGGCAAAGAAGACTGTCCTTACAGGCATTAAGCGTCTCCGCGTAAAAGAATCCGACAGGGCATCAGCGATCTGCGAAATGCTCTCGGCCTGCGGAATAAAGACAGAACTTGAAGAGGATTCGATCACGGTCTACGGAGCGGTAAGGAGCGAGATCCCCGAAGAGATCTCACTGACTTCATCAAACGACCACCGCATGGCAATGGCGGCGGTGCTCTGTGCGGCAGGAACCGGAAGAAAGGTTGAGATAGACGATATCTCCTGCCTTTCAAAATCTTTCCCTGAATTCATAAAGATAATCGAGAACGGGATGGCATTACCATGAGCATGGACAGTACATACACAGGAAGCAGATTGAATCTCATGATCTACGGCCAGTCTCACAGCGAGACCATAGGCGTATATATCAAGGGCCTTCCCGAAGGTGTTAAGCCTGACGAGGATTTTGTTAAGGAATTCATGGCCAGAAGAGCACCGGGAAAAAATGCCTGGTCAACTCCGAGAAAAGAAGCCGATGAAGTGCATTTCGACTGCAAGGACGGAATGCTCCACGGATATATCTACAACACCAACACCAAGCCCAAGGATTATGCTTCGATAATGAACTGCCCGAGGCCTTCGCACGCTGACTATACAGCCGGCATTCTCTACGGCGATGAAGCCGCCCATTCCGGCGGCGGCATCTTCTCCGGCAGAATGACCGCACCTTTGTGCATCGCGGGTGCCATCGCGCTGACAGAGCTGAAGAAGAGGGGCATTGAGATACACGCCCATCTGAAGCAGGTCTACGATGCTTTTGATGATTCGTATTCCGATCACGATCCCAGGGACAAGAAGTTCCTGGAAGACCTTGCTGCATGCGCTAAAAAGGATTTTCCCGCGATCTCTGATGAAGCCGCTGAAAAGATGAAGGCAAGGATAGAAGAGGCACGTATGGACAGCGATTCCGTAGGCGGAGTCATCGAGTGTGTCATCTCAGGGCTACCCGCAGGCATCGGAGGCCCGATCTTTGACGGCATTGAAGGCAAGATCTCGCAGATCATATTCGCGATCCCGGCAGTCAAGGCTATAGAATTCGGCGCAGGTTACGACAGCACTGTCCTAAGGGGTTCTGAGAACAACGATGCATTCTTTTTCGACGGTGACAAAAAGGTCAGGCTCAAGACCAACCGCTGCGGCGGGATCCTGGGCGGTATAAGCGTCGGTGAGGCGGCTCCCGTAGTCTTTGACTGCGCATTAAAGCCCACGCCGTCGATCTCCAAAACGCAGGAGACCGTTGATCTCAGCGCAAAGAAGAATACGACGATCAGCATTGAGGGCAGGCATGACCCTTGCGTTGCTCCGAGAGCAGTTCCCGTCGTGGAAGCGGCAGCGGCGATAGCGCTTTATGACATGATCCTTTCCGGACCTCAGAATTGAACTGCTGATATCCTGTTCATTTTGATAAACAGACCCGGCGTAAACTATTCCGTAAACTTTTCAGGCTGAATGTTTACGCCAAAGTTTACATCTGTTCACATGTAAAGTTTTCCGTAAATGCGAAAAGTTTACGATGAAGTTTACGGGGCGTTCCGGAGCGGCGCAAAAGGCACTCACGCACTCTGTATTCATAAAGAATAAAGGGTGCCCCTTTGTGAATTGCTTCACTTTCAGGGTACCTCTTTATTCTTTGGGGATTATTACGTCAGAGCATCAGAGTGCTGCGAAGTTGATCTCATCAGCCAGTTTCTGAATGTCTTCCTTTGTTAAGTTGTTGAGTTCCAGGTCGTCGTTCCACGGCAGGACGTTTACAGATACAAAGCTCTTTTCGAGGTCTGCGGTGATGATCGCTTTCTTGAACTCGCCGCCTTTGTTGTTATAAGCAATGGTAACGGTTATGCCGCTCTTTGTCCTATAGGTCCACTCTTCGTATTCCTGCTTGTTTCCGATGTTGAGAAACGAAGTATCCATATAACCTCTCATGGTTCTTCCAAGCTGGAAATGGATGCCTTCAAAAGTAGAATCCATACTGAAAGCTCCGTTATCGAAGAGCCATCCGCCTCCGGAAGCGCTGCTGAAAAAGACGTCTATGCCGTACTTTTCCTTAAGGATCTTCTCGTCGCAATCATCATGTCCTCCGTGAAGCTTAAGGCCATATTTTGCAGCGATCTCTTCGAGCTTGTCTGCCATCTCCTGAGAGTAGATCAGATAACCGGGATATTTATCGCCAAACGGATCCGTTTTAGTGCGCTTGCATTCCTTGTCATAAGCATCCACTATCGACCCATCAGTATCGTAGCTGTTCACGAATCTTAACCACTCATCTGTTGCCTTGTGTTCGGGCGAATCGGCATATCCCGCCAGCGAAATGAACTCTTTGGGCGGCATTGAATTCTTGATGTCCTCTTCGATCGAAGGTCCCCAGGAAGACTTTCCGAAGCTGAGATCTCTAAGTCCTCTTACTGCCGCATAGACCGACAGGCCCAAAGCAGATACTATTGCAGCGACCAGGAGGATCGTTACGGCTTTCTTTTTCGTGTTTTTCTTAGGCATTTCTGTAACTTCCGCAGGAGCGGACATAAGCATATTTCTCATTTCCATTTTTCTTGATTCTTCCATTCTTATTTTGTCCGAGGTGTCTCTCATAGATATTCCTCCAGTCCTATCCTCATCAGCGACTTGCCTCTGTTGATCCTTACGGCAACGGCTGATTCGGTTATTTTCAGTATTCCGGCGATGTCTTTGTAAGAGTAACCCGCATAATAGTGCAGGTAGATAGGCATCCTGAACTGACCGTCCAGTTTCATGAGCTCATCAAATACCGCCTTGTTTCTTTCGTTGAAATCATCGAAATACTGCAGTTCGTTTTCCGCAGACTCGAGTTCGACTCCGGTCTGACGTGATGCCGACTTGAGATAATCCTTGCATTTGTTGGCCGTCATGGTAAGGAGATACGTTTTCTCCTTGTTAGGTTTAAATTCGACATGATTACCGAGGAGTTTCAAAAACACGTCCTGAACTATGTCTTCAGCGTCGTGTTTGGAACCCGAATAATAAACGGCGAACCTGTAAAGATCATCAGAATAAGCATCAAATAATCTGACTACATCTTCGTTTTTCAAAATTCTCTGCCTCCGGTGTTATTTGAGATCTCACCTATAAGACGATTCAGATCACACTTTTCTTACAGGAGTATATCGTAATTTTTTTAATCGATAATAATTCAGCGTATGCATCAAAACGGGTGCGAAAAATGATATCATTCTTTCATGGAGGTAACAGCCATGGATGATCTTGAGAAGCTTAGAAGCGAGATAGATGCTATTGACCGTGAGATCCTTGATGCTTTCGAGAGAAGGACTGCCGTTTCCCGCAAGATCGGGAACGTGAAGCGTGCTGAAGGGAAACAGACCTTTGATGCGTCACGTGAAGAGGCGATCTTCGAAAAGATAAAGAAGATATCAGGTTTTGAGAGCAGACCTTATGCAGTAGATCTTTACCGCGAGATATTCAGGCTTTCAAAGCTCCATCAGAATAAGCCCGCTTTCGGCGTGCTCGGCCGTTCCCTGGGACACACGTATTCTCCCGAGATCCATAATCTTCTTGATTCTTCTTATACATATTCCGTTATAGAAAGAGAGCCTGAGGAGCTTGATGAACTCTTCTCAGGCAAGGTCTTTAAGGGCTTCAACGTTACCATTCCTTATAAGAAAGAAGCTGCAGCCCGCTGCGACGTGCTCGATGAAGCAGCACGTGAATGCGGAAGCGTCAACACCGTTGTATTCGGAAAAGACGGAAAGACATACGGATACAACACCGATTACTACGGCTTCATCTACATGGTAGGCCGTAAGGGCATTGAGATCGCAGGCAAGGACGTTCTGGTCCTTGGAACCGGCGGTGCCGCAGCTGCGGTCAATTATGCGCTCAAGACACTGGGAGCTGCCAACATCCTGTCCTGCGGCCGCACTTCCGGGATCAATTACGAAAACGTCTATGACAAGGCGGGCAGCGTTCAGGTCATCGTAAATACGACGCCTGTCGGAATGTATCCCAACGTCAACGAGAGGCTCGTCGATCTTGAAAAGTTCCCGAGACTCGAGGCTTGCTGTGATCTTATCTACAATCCTGCACGTACGAGATTCCTGCAGGATGCGGAGGACCTTGGCCTTAAGATCTGCGGCGGACTTTCAATGCTCGTGGCACAGGCTTATAAGGCCTCCATGCTCTTCAAGGGCGACATTGAGGCAGCTGAAAAGCTCGGGGTAGAGAAGAATGCTGCCATTGAACAGATAATCAGATCGTTAAAGCTCAAGATGAGAAACATAACCTTTATCGGAATGCCCGGATGCGGCAAGACCACGATGGCCAAGCGCATCTCAGCCATCACGGGCAGACCTTTGGTCGATCTCGATTATGCATACAGGGACAAATACGGCATGACTTCAGCCGAGGCTATTTCCGGACTTGGCGAGGACGCTTTCCGTGACAACGAGTGCGTGGTGGCATCCGAAGTCCTTCCTCAGAGCGGACTTGTAATATCCTGCGGAGGCGGCATCGTTACCCGTCCCGAAAACAAGTTCTACGTCAGGTGCAATTCCTACGTAATCTACCTTGAAAGGCCTTTGGAGACGCTTTCTGACCATAACCGCCCTGTCTCGATACAGCACGGAGTCGAAAAGCTCTTCAGCCAGCGCAAGGATAAGTACGAGACATGGTGCGACTACAGACTTACTCTGGATACCTATCCTGACAAGCAGTCTTATATAGACGGCGCGCCGCTCGAAGCAATGAAACTCATTGAAAAGATAGAGAATAACGCATGAAGATACTGGTATTAAACGGCCCAAACCTGAACATGCTCGGGATCAGGGAACCCGGGATCTACGGAAGTGCGACTTACGACGACCTTGTATCCAAGATCGTTACATATTGTTCGGAGAAGGGGATAGACGTTGTCTGCAGCCAGAGCAATCACGAGGGCGAGCTCGTTGACATGATCCAGCAGGCTTATTTCGATAAGGTCGACGGAATAGTCATCAATCCCGGTGCGTATACCCACACATCGGTAGCGATCCTTGATGCACTCAAGGCCGTGTCGATCCCCGCAGTCGAGGTCCATATCTCACAGGTTTCCGAAAGAGAGCCGTTCAGACAGATCTCCTACGTGTCCTACTATTGTTTCAAGACGATAATGGGAAAAGGCTTTGACGGCTATATTGAAGCGATCGATCTTCTTATAAGTAATTACGGGGCTTCCTGAAGTTAATAAGCGTCAAGTCCATTTCGTGCAGCGGATACTTGCAGTTCCTGTCTATGGGAGAATTCTGCATCAATATGTGATAGAATTCTCAAAGTATTTCTTTATTGATTAATATCGGAGGCTCGATATGGCATCAAATTTCTGCCGTAACTGCGGTTTCAGGCTGACAGAAGGAAAACCGTTCTGCGGTAATTGCGGAACAAAGGTAATAGTCCGCGAGACTGCTCCGGCACAGCCCGCAGCAACGGCCGATCTTGATCAGGTTACGATCAGGGTCCCGCATCCCGTGGCTCCGGCTGCAGCTACTGTACCTGCTGCACCCGCAGCACCTGTTCCTGAGGCCAGACCCGAAGCACCCGTAATGAACCAGCCCATGCAGACGCTGGTTACTTATCATCCCGAAAAGCCTCTGAATGAAGAACTTCCCGCCGGAGCTCTCCAGCCTGTCCCGGAAGTTGCTGCTGTACCCGCGTCGGCTCCCGCAGCAGTTCCCGCAGCGCCGGAAGCCGTTGCTCCTGCCGTTCCCGGAGTCCAGACAGCACCTGCTCTTTCTGTTGAACCCAAGAAAAAGAAGAACCATACAGGTCTCATCATCGGCCTCGTTTTCGGCGGCGCTTTCCTCATCGGATTCATTGCTTTCGGAGTATTCTTCCTTGTCAACGGCGTTTCAAAGGTTCCTGCAGGTTCGGGAACGATCCTTGACCGCATCGAGACAATGGAAGAGGTCTCTTCCGGCAAGAACTACACCATCTACGACAAAGCTTTTGATAAGAAGATCGAGTCCGCAAGATGGTGGGACTACGACGGAACGATGAAGAGCCAGGGCGTATATTTCTCGAATACCAAGACTCTTGCTTTCTCGATCAAGGTTGACGAGAAGGTCGGGGATAAGCTCTATTTCGCATATTACTACAGCAAGGACAACGATTTCGATAAGGACGAGCTCTCTGATCCTATATACAGCGTTACTACCGGACCTTCTTACTACAAGGACGGAACCGCTTTCTACAACATCGAGTGCGAGAAGTCACTTAAGCCCGGTTACTATGCCGTGATCGTCAGCAAGGACAAGTCGTTCAGGAATCCTTATGCAGTTGCTTATGCAAAGATCCTGGATGAAGAGCCCGAAGCTCCGGATGCTGCCGAGCCTGAAGATAACGAAGACGAGGCACAGGCCTGATATTTCTTGACAGTTCAGGGATTCTGACAGCCGATCTCTTTGCAGAGATTGTCTATCTGACGCTCAATGTCGCTCCTGTAATCGCTTGCCATCATGAGGATGACCGTCTTGTCCTTGAAATAGAGGACATCGTGATAAGCGATGTAAGTCTTTCCGTCGCTTTCACTTAATCTTCCGCTGATCAGCACATAGCCGTCGGTGTCGCTTATGTTATCCGAATGGATGCCCCAGAAGCCCTTGCCTGACCAGACTTCCTTGTATTTTGCGTAATAGTGCTCGAAAAGGCTTTTTGCCATGGCCTCATCAGAGCAGCGGACATAACTGAAGTAGTTCTCGTTGTCGGCTGTCGCTTCAAGGCAGTATTCGTATGTATATGCGGTCTCTTCGTCAACGAACTTGAATGCGTGGTCCCTGTGTATCGTGTGCTTTTCCTTTGGAACGCCGACGGTCTCCAGAGCGGTTATGAACCTGTCCTCGGTGCAGACCGTGAAAGAGGACATGTCAACCTTGGGCTCGCTGAGCCTTCTGCCGCATCCCGTAAATGCGGTGACCATCATGATGCATGCTGTCAATAAAGCGAAAAGCTTACGCACCGGAAAATCCTCACAAATGAATTCGTGCGCATTATATTAGAAAAAACAACGATAATCAATTTTATTGTCAACACAAACTCTCTGTGATATACTTTCAAGGCTGTTTGAGTTCTGCCCCTATAGCTCAGCAGGTAGAGCGCATCCATGGTAAGGATGAGGTCGCCAGTTCGAATCTGGCTGGGGGCTCCATAAGGATCAGGTCCGCATTTAGCGGACCTGTTTTTGTTTCCCGTTTAGTGAATACTGATCATCTGCTTCCGAGAAGCATCATTACCCCCGTGGCTGCGAGCGTCGCAATGCAGGCACCGATGGCAACCATAAGGAGCGATCTTTCGCAGATGCTCAGGATCAAAGCCACGGCAAGGCCTGCGCAGGCCGTCGGCAGTGAACCGGTCGCATAGAGAATGGCAGGAAATGTCATAGCCGCGAGCACGGTGTATGGGATCAGGTCGAAAAAGGTTTTGACGCGCGCATTGGTGATCTTCCTCCGGAACAGCGTGAACGGAAGGGCGCGGACCAGCCAGGTAGTTAATGCCATGACAAGCAAAAGAGGGAAGAAGACGGAAAGATTCATGCTCCTGCCTCCTCACTCTTCTCTTCATGAGGGAAGCAGAAGACTCCGATCAAGGCTGCGATGACCGCTGCGATTATGATCGCAAAACCTGAGGTGACGTGCTCCTTGAGCCATGGAACATAGAAGAACAGGCACGATATGGCACACGAGATAAGGACGCATATCAGAATGACACGGTCTTTCTTTGCCTTGGGAACGACTATGGAAATGAACATTCCGTAGATTCCCACTGCCAGTGCGTTGGTCAGGAATACGGGGAAGATGCCTCCCAAGACAGCTCCGAGGAGTGTTCCAAGGACCCAGCCGATGACGGGGAGGACCGTGATGCCGAAAAAGTATCTTGAGCCGACCTTATGGTCTTTGCTTACCGAGACACCGAAGATCTCATCGGTAAGCCCGTAGGCAAGAAGGGCGCGGAACAGGAAAGACATTGACTTGTCGGTCTTCTGGGACAGCGAGATGGCCATCAGTGAATAACGCAGGTTGATGACGATCTGGGAGACCATCATCTCAATGAGTCCGCCGGAGACTGCCATAATGCGGACTCCCGCTACCTGTCCTGCTGATGTGATGTTCGTAGCGGAAACGAGGACTGCCTGCCACCAGGAAAGTCCTGAGGCAACGGCCATTATTCCGAAAGAGAATGAGACCGAGAGGTATCCCAGCCCGATCGCCAGGCCGTCCATAAGCCCTTCGCGAAAAGTCCCGCCGTTTGAAGCGGCGGGAACATCATAGTTTAAGTTGTCTTTCTCAGTTTCAGCCATACTTTGCAACTATGTCTTTGAAAGAAAAGTAGAGATCCAAGGTCTTCTGCGTAGTGGCAGACGTATCGGAACCGATATCTACAACCTTGTAAACGGTCTCTGCCGTGAAATCGAGCTTGTAAACAATGTTGTTCGTAATGTAGTATTTCTCGACAGGATCAAAGTTACCGTCTTTGTAAACCGTGGTCCTGGCAATGAAAAGTGCGTCACCAAGGTCGAAATACTCATCCATGACGGTCCTGTCATCGTATTTCTTTTCCTGCTGGAGTACGCGGTATTTGTTGTCAGGAGAAACCGTATATACGCTGTGGCATGCGATCCCGCCCAAAGTCTTGTCATTAAGTTCCTTAGTCGTACATTCAGACCTGTGCTGATGCATGTAGTCGTTAAGTGCCGCGTCATATTTGGAAAGCATGACGGAAAGATCGGAATAAGCAATGTCTCCGGGAGTCGTTACCTTCGGAACGGTAGTTGTCATGTTGGGATCCGAATAGATCTTTTTGCCGCATCCGGAGAAGAGCATAAGTGATGAGGCAAGGGCCAGTGCCGCTGCCACGATTTTCGCTGCCGTACTTGATTTCATAGCTCCAACCTCCGAAGGTCATTGATAAACCGCTCAATTATAGCACGAAAAACCTTCTAAGTTGACAAAGGCATCCAAAGATTATAAAATCATTAAGCATTTTTTGAACGAATGGAGAAGTCGCCTAGCCTGGTCGAGGGCGCACGACTGGAAATCGTGTAAACCCCAAAAGGGTTTCGAGGGTTCGAATCCCTCCTTCTCCGCCAAGAAAGCAACGGGCGTCGTAAAAAGTCAATAAATGTAGCGGTTTGCAGTTATGCGCTCTTAAGCAAACGGGTAGTTTACTACAGACTTACTACATAAGTTACGACAATTTAGAAAAGTATGCCCAACAAAACAGCGATCGGACAAAAACCGGTCGCTGTTTTTATCTATACATATGCGCATTGAGCCTCGAGAGAAGTATCATATCTCGGGTTTATTTATCAATTTTAAGACAAGATAGGCGTTTGGCATCTGTCAGATGAAGAAATAGAGTCTATTGCAGGTACTATTGATTTGAATATCTGATCCAAGTTCAGATATTTGTTTTCTGTTCATTTACAGTGTGTTAACCTGATAAATCATATAATTTATCTATACAGATGTGTGAAAGGAGAGTTTTCTATGTCAGATGAAAAAATGAAGGAATTATCTCTTGATGATATGAGTGGTATTTCAGGCGGAGTAGGTTTCGATGCTCCATGGGAGTTTCTGGATTCGATTCCAGATGAGAAACTTAGAAAAGCATGGGCGGTAGCATTTTGTATTCCTCAGAATTTCTCTTCTTGGAACGAATTTGACAGCTATTTTGCGAAG
>SVJC01000126.1 GCA_015069215.1 Oscillospiraceae bacterium | reverse complement strand
CTTAAAATAAAGGGTGTTACCAAAATGGTGCGCCCGAAAACCGAGGTGGTGCTTTCAAATCCGGACAGATAATGCCACACTGAAGGCACCAAGGGATCGAGGAGGAACACGTTATGGATTTTGGAGAGAAGATTAAAGAGCTGAGAGAAGCAAAAGGGATGACCCAGCAGAATCTGGCTGACCTTCTCTTCGTGACAAGGCAGACAGTTTCCAGATGGGAGGGCGGCTCACGCTATCCTGATCTCGTCACTGCCAAGAACTTAGCTGACGTTCTTGATACCACAGTCGATACCCTGATGGCCGACGATAACGCGATGAAGATCGAACAGAGGGCCAAGTCGTACGGAAGGCTCGCCGGCAAGATCGAGACGATGGTGATAGCCCTTTGTGTCGCTATCAGCCTCGGAACCCTGTTCTTGTCCTGCTGGTGGCTCAGGGACTGCTTCGTTGAAGAACTGTTCACCATAGATCACTGGTATTTCCCGTTCCTTTCGATAATAGATATCTGTGTCAATGCGTTCATCTCCATCACATTGATCTCCTGCATGATCAAGACGATCCACAGCGAGCTTCCGATCGCGAAAACGGGTGTTTTGGGAGTCGTTTTCTTCATCTACAGGGGCCTTGCAAGCCTGCTCCTCGTACTGCTCGGATTTGAGAGCCGCATCGCTTCTGACCCGGTCACCAAGCCCTTAAACTCAGGATACGGCATTATGCTCGCCTTGTGCTCCATGGTCTGCGCGGGACTTTCATTCCTTCTCGCATACTACATATACAGATTCCTTATCTCAGGCAGGATGGTCAGCCTGTTTATGTACATCCTGGCAGCAGGCGTCCTCTTGGCACTCGGCATGATCGCATACCTGATCTTCGGAGGAGCATATAAGGAAGCGTTTGTAATACCTGAGATGATGCTTTTCGCGATGCCGCTCAACGAGGCGCTCTGCGTTTTCTATGGGATCGTGATCGCTATCGGAACACGCAAGAGAAAAGTTTCACAGGCAAAAGAATAAAAGACCGGTAACAACACACTGTTCTTGAAAGCAGGCACAACCTCCTGCTTGGGATCATTCGGCTTTTTTAGGGGAGGCAGCTTATGGGTAGTGACAGCAAAATGCGAACGCTTAAGATATGGAAGATAGTATTGATCATCCATGGAATCCTTTGGTTCCTTAGGGTCTATGATTGCCTGATAGCGTCGATCCAGGATCGGAGTACCCCTTGGGATCTATACATGGATATGATCAGACAGATCGTTTCGGATCCGCCGATGCTGTATTCTTTTGTGATCACTTCGCTGATCTCCAATATTTTTACCATTCCGAGGCTGATAGCTCTTTACCGTCTTATCGAAGCGGTGATCATGGGAGAAAGAAAGCTGAAGCACGTGCTCTTATATGTTTTGTTCTTTATTTGCGAGTGCTTACGACTCTGGGTTTTATATTTTTATCTGTCCAGGGCCCATAAGCCTGTTATCTACCTGTATCCGGAGACTAAGACTGAAGTCAATGTAAAACTCGAGTTGGACGGCAAACTGACGGTCGTATATCCGGATTACGATGAGACCTCCGGGTGGACCGTTACGGCAGAGCCCGACGGAACGCTCACCGACAAGAAGGGAAGACAGTACTCCTATCTGTACTGGGAAGGCGACATCAAGATCAAGCCCGATATGAGCGCAGGCTTCTGCGTAAAGGGTGAAGATACCGCAGAGTTCCTCGAAAACGCGCTGAGGCAGCTCGGCCTTAATGACAAGGAAGCAGACGACTTCATCACATACTGGCTCCCCTTGATGCAGGGCAACAAATATAACGTCATTACTTTCCAGACAAAGGCCTATGAGGATGTTGCAGCTCTTCGCGTCTCACCCGCGCCCGATACGGTCATCAGGGTCAACATGCTCTGGTATGCTTCGAATGCACAGATCGGCATCAAGCCGCAGGATCTGACTGCCATTAATCCCGCTGAGCGGAAAGGCTTTACGGTCGTCGAGTGGGGCGGAGAAGAATATAAGAAAGACCACCCCCGTTTGGAATTGATGGCGTGACATGGTTAGAATGATGTTTAGGAGGTGGAACTAATGGATTATGATAATAAAGAAAAGAATCCGTTATTCATACCTGCATTGATCGCTGCGGTTTTTTCGGCCGTCAATTACGTTGTTTTGCGGCTTATCGGGTATGGAACACTGATGGATTGTCTCATAGTTTTGGAAATGATAGTACCGCCCATTGCTGTTGTGCTTTCCATCGTAGCACTTGTTACCGCAATAAAGCACGGTGAGGGCATCGGAAATATCGGAGTATGTTTCTCTATTATCTCATTTATAGTTTCACTGTTCTCAATGTACGCTTTTGCAGGACTCTATTTATCAGGCGAATTGCATCATTGTGAGCCCATAATAGTGACCCGCAACCTCCCTCCCGAAGAGAGCGCTTCGATAGAAAGTATCAATGAAGAGATAGAACGTGCTTTGAAAGGCGGCAATACCACGAGGACTTCAAAATGAAAAATGAAAGAGAAAAGAATCCATTCTTCATAGCGGCCGTGATAGCCTTACTGCTGCCATTGACCGTTTCCATTGCTTTAAGGGTTCATACGAATTATTACGAAGTCAGATACTATCTCGATCCTCTGCATGATGTCATTGCATTCTGTAATATACTCCTGCCTTTTGTTGCGCTCGTTCTTTCAATTTCCGGATTGGCGACCGCAAGAAAGCAGGGTGAAGGCGTCGTCCGTTGTACTGTCTGTCTTGTTATAGCCTCCGTTCAAGTCGGAATCTTGCTCTTGTGGTTCCTGGTAGTAAATCCGTACTTGTCTAAGGCAAAGACAACACCCCGCGATTACACGATAAAGATGCACGATCATGTTTCGGGAAGCTCCCGCGATCGCAATGCAGATATAAAAAGCATCAATGAGAGCATAGACAGGGCTTTGAAAGGATATCCGCCTGGTTATCCCGAAAAGCCTTTGGAGGATTTCTTCCATCTGACGCTGAATTCCGATTATTCCATAACCCGTGATCACACTGAGGGCTTTTCCTCCTTGGGCTGGCATATTGAGCACAACGGAGAGGTCATTCTTGAAAGAAATGCGCAAAATGAACGTGTACTGGATACAAAATACCAGTGGAAAAACGGTAAGAAAGGAAAGTTTACCATATATCTTGATGCATACGTTGACGGCCGTTACCAGAGGGTCAGTAACATAATTGAATATACCCGATAGATCATGTTCCGGCCTTACGGTTTTGAAATTTGTCAGTATTTTTTGTGAAATTTGCCCTTAATCGCCTGAATTTCCGCGTGCTAATCTGTTTTTGGAGTCAGGGAGAGATTAATAAGGCAATCTTATGAGATCCATTAAAATGATCTCAGTTGCTTTCGCTTGGTTTTAGCTTCGGCTGCGAAGTCTAAATATTTACCTGTATTAAGCGACACCAAACCGTTGTGGTGTCGCTTAATCATCAGTATCACATTGCTTTGATGATTGGATTGTTTTTCCGTTATTGACATAATCGCCTTGTTGAAAAAACAAAAATCGTTAGGAGGATGAAACATCCAATTTGAATAAAGCAATCATCATACCATTAGGAATTGCGGTAGCAATGATCATGACAGGCTGCGCAGGCGCAAAGAGGGCGGCTGATACCGATCCGGTAAAGCCCGCTGCTTCCCAGACTGCCGTTACCAAGGCTTTGGAAACCACTACAGAACAGACAACGTCTTCGTCGGCTGCATCGACAAAAGAGACTAAGGCTGCTGTCGAGATCAAGATAACCGATGCCGTTGACAGATCTTTTATGGTCGATGATGAGTCTTACACTTACAAGATCCCGCAGGTCACGATAACCGGCGTGAGCACTGATGCTGCCAATGAGACTATCAGGACTGAGATCGATAAGCAGTTTTACGACGGCGATAACAAGGAGATCTTTGATTCAAATTACGTGTACTTTGTAAGCAATAAGACGGTATCGCTCCTTGTTTCCAACATGGATCTTTCAGGCGGCGAATTCGTATACATCAAGGCCTATAACATCGACATCAACACCGGAAAGCTGATCTCGGGAAGCGATGTCGTTAAGCTCTCAGGCATGACTGACGATGAGTTTTTCGGCAAGGTCAAAACCATCTATACCAAGTTTGACAATACAGAGTTCAAGAGATGCGAGACCAAGGACGATAAGAATTACGTAAAACAGAATCTCAAGAAGATCTCATATAAATACATCCAGCCTTACTTCGGTGAAAACGGCAAGCTGAGCTTCATCGGTGACGTAAACGTAATTGGCGGTGCCGGAGTATCTTTTGAGAAGTTTCAAACAGCATGACAGTTAACCTGTTTCCATAAATATCACTCCCGAAAACAGCGGCTTACGGCCGCTGTTTTTAGTTATCGTTAAGTTTTGAATTAAGCTTCCTGGCCGGCCGCTTGATCAGGAGAAGGATCAGGATCGCAAGGGCGTTTACTCCGAGGCTTACCGGATAGACGGCCATGATGCTCGTGAACGTATGGAACTTTTCGAAGATAACGTAGATCCAGAATATTCTAATTCCGCAGATGCAGCACATCGTGACTAGTGCAGGAGAAAGCGAGATCCCGAATCCTCTCATGTATCCGCTCATTACGTCGTAGAAAAGGGAGAAGAGGTGAGCCGTTGTTATGAAGAGTACGCGGACATATCCGATCTCGATCAGGGCAGGATCCTGGGTGAATATTGAGAGCATGTTCCTGCCGCAAATGAGGAGCGTGGCGACCATTATTCCTTCGATGATGATACCTTCAAGCAGGCAAAGTCTTAATGACTTCTTGCATCTGTCGAGTTTCCATGCGCCGTAATTCTGGCCCGTGAAAGTGGTGCATGCCTGACCGAAGCTGTTGAGAACATAATAAGAGAAGATCTCGAGGTTGAAAGCAGCGGAGGAAGCAGCGGCGACGATCGTGCCAAGTCCGTTGATAGCAGACTGGATGATTATGTTAGCAGAAGAGAAAACGCAGGACTGAATGCTTGCGGGAACACCGATCTTCATGATGCGCTTAAGAACCGGTTTGTCGACTTTCAGCTTTTTTCTGTCAAACCTGGCCGCCGTTTTGCTCGTCTTGAGGCAGATTATCAGTATGACGCTGCTGATCAGGTTGGAAATGACCGTTGCTATGGCAACTCCGTCAACGTTCATATGGAGAACGAGTACAAAGAAGATGTTCAGACCGATATTGATTATGCCTGATATGACCAGAGCTATGAAAGGAAGCTTTGTGTTTCCTATACCTCTGAATATGGCTGCTTCAAAGTTGTAGATCAGTATTACCGGGAGTCCGCCGACATAGATGCGGAAATACATGATGGCCATGTCAACGGATTCGGCTGATATGTTCTGTGAGCGCAGAAGAGGTTCTGCGATGAGCTGGCCGATCAGGGCGGTGATGATCCCGCAGATGACAGCTACGATAAGGGAAGTGTGTACGGCCTTTTCGATCGTTTCATCATCTTTTCTGCCGACTGCATTTGCTATTACGACATTGGTTCCTAAAGAAATGCCGAGGAATCCGTTGATTATGAAGCTCATTATCGGCGTATTGGCGCCTACGGCTGCCATGCAGGCAGCTCCAAGGTCCTCGGTGAAATTACCTACGACCGCTAAGTCTGCGGCACTGAACATCTGCTGAAGGATGCCTGTCAGAGCCAATGGAAAAGCGAACCCCAGGATCTTGTTCCAGAGGCTGCCTTCGATCATCGAGTTTCTGTTCAGAGTCTTGGCATTCATATTTTTCTAAATAAAACAAAGCAATAATCTATATCACTATTTAATAAAAAGCAATAGGAAAAAACACATGAATGGTCATTGCGGTCAGCATGAAATAACCATTTGCGGTTTACATAACAACCAGTGCTTTAACCGTGTGATTTACAGGGTATTTAAGATTCGCAACTGACAGTATCAGATGACTTTGCGGGCAGGGGTTGACAAACAGTTGTATCGCGCTATAATACGCATGAACGGTTGTTCATATGTTCAATCGTATCCCATGAGGGAGTAGCAAGCGTACTGCGTAACAAGTCAACATACTGGCAGAAAGCCTGGCTTGTTTTAAATTGCGAGACTCATGTATAACTGCGAAGCTATACATGACGATTCTCCGGAAATTGTTTTGATATGGCTTCGGCCATATTTTTTATTTTGGGAGGTTTTATGAGCAGAAAAGCAAACGCAGTTGCACAGGTCATCAAACAAACATTTTTTTACGACTCGGTTAGCATAGGTTAACTAATTCACGATTTAACTGCCCGCAGATCAGTAAAATATTGTTGAAATCAACATCTGCGCAGTTGGTTAGCGAAGACTAATAATGTAAGTGAAAAAAACAATGGGGTGTTTATATGTATATCGTTACGAAGGATTTGAAAAAGGCATATGGTGAGGGCGGAAGCTACATGCAGGTCCTCAAGGGTGTTTCCATTAAGATCGAAAAAGGCGAGATGTGCGTTATCCAGGGTACATCAGGGTCAGGCAAATCAACATTGCTCAACTGCATCGGAGGTCTGGATGAGATCGATTCGGGTACCGTATCGGTCGCCGGGACCTTCATCGAGCGCATGAAGGGCGAGAAACTGTCAGATTACCGAAGAGACAACCTGGGATTCATCTTTCAGTTCTATAATCTTGTCCCGAACCTGACTGTCAGGGAGAACATACAGGTATGCGAGTACCTGACAAATGATCCCCTTGACCTTGACGAACTAATCGAAGTGCTTGGCCTTACAGAGCACCAGTATAAGTTCCCGTCACAGCTTTCGGGCGGACAGCAGCAGAGATGCGCGATAGC
>SVJC01000125.1 GCA_015069215.1 Oscillospiraceae bacterium | reverse complement strand
GAAAAGACAGTTCAGCTGAGCGGTGCCAGCCTGCCTCACGATTTCACGGCAATGATCGCGGAGTACGAACACGATCCTGAGGGACTTTATCAGGCGGGTATCGAGTACGCGGTCAAGCAGTGCAGAGACCTGATCGAGCACGGCGTTCAGGGAATCCATATTTACACCATGAACGATCCGGTCGTTGCGATCAAGGTTTGGGAAGGAATCAAGGATCTGCTGTAGGAGGGGTAATATGTTAGCAAAAGTGACTTTGACGTGTTCGAAATGCGGACGTGATTTTGAGATGACTCACGGCGTGGAAACACAGGAAGAAAAAGAGCAGTGGGAACAGTGGGCGAAGGAGACGTACAAAAGCCCATACTGCCCGGAGTGCAGGAACATCAAAGGCGCACAGCTGGACACGATGAAAGGTGTCGGCGGCGGTTTTGCAGTTGCAGCGGATCAAATAAAAAGAGGGAAATAACGCGTTTTTGTGCATCTTACCGCGTTAAAATGCATCTTAATGTGAGAGCTATTGTATGATAGCTCTCTTTTTATTACACTCGCAGCAAGAAGGGGAAAGATATATGAGACCGAAAGGAGACAATCATGACGATCTTGTTGCTGCTGGTATTAATAATAACAGAGATAGGCTTCGCGGCCTTTGAGCTTTCGCGAAGAACCACGCGCGGAGAATGGGCAACGCGCAGACTTTGTGTTTCGGGAATCGAGCTTTTGACCTATCTGATCATGACGGTGCTTCCGGGAATCGATTTCGGCTTCAGGTTCAAAGGGCTGTTAGTTGTACTCGTAATCCAGCTTATAGTCTCGGCAATCTTCTGGTTAATTAAGAGGGGTAATAGAAAAATCAAAGGCAGACCTTCCATCGTCATCAGGACCTTGGTCGGTATCCTCATCCTCGCGATGGCTATGGGGCCGGCTTTTATGTTCAAGGACTACCACGGACTTCCGACTACGGGAGACTACGATATAGCGGAGTGCTCGGCCGTTATAGTTGATTCATCCAGAGTGGATGAGTTTGAAAATGACGGTTCAAACTGTGAAGTGGACTTGCATTTCTTCTATCCGCAGAACGCGGAAAAGATGAAGGCACACTCGCTGCCGCTGGTAATATTTAGTCATGGCGCTTTTGGTTACTATCAGAGCAACATGTCCACATACACGGAACTGGCAAGTCACGGATATGTTGTAATTGCCCTTGACCATCCGCATCATGCCTTCTATACGACGAACTCAGAGGGCAAAACGATCATCGTTGACAGTGATTACATTCAGACTGCAATGGACGTCGAAAACGGCGTGTATGACCCAGAAAAGGAATTCGAGCTTACTTCCAAGTGGATGAAGCTGAGACTCGCTGACATGAACTTCGTGATCGATAACGTCAAGTCTGCTGCCGCATCAGGTCCGGATTCGGCGTGGGCCTTCGGCGATGATGAAAATGCAGGCGAGGTCAGCAAAGCGCTTGCCGTCATTGACACTAAGAAGATCGGACTCATGGGACACTCCCTGGGCGGAGCTACATCTGTAACAGCAGGAAGAAGAGGAGATGTATCCGCAGTAATCGATCTTGACGGTACCATGTTAGGTGAAGTAAAGGGCGTTAAGGAGGACGGAGAAAGTATCTGCAATGAGGAGCCGTACCCGACACCGGTTCTCGACTTTAGAAATCAGGAGCATCAGGAATCCTGCGAAGAAGCGGTAAAACAGGGCAAGGACTATGTAAATAATGTTATAATAGAGAATGCAGTCGATGGTTATTCGACCTACGTTAAAGACAGCGGTCACATGAACTTCACAGACCTGCCTTTGTTCTCACCGTTCTTTGCAGATATGCTCGGGACCGGAGACGTGGATCCGAAGTACTGCATCGAGCAGGTAAATTCGGTGACGCTTAACTTCTTTGACTGCTATCTGAAGGGGGAAGGGACATTCACAGTTCAGGAAAGCTATTAAGAAATGGAAATCGAAGTAATCAAGATTGGTCAGGACCAAAAGGAATATATAAGAATCGGGTGTCATAAGGTCGATTCAAATGTAAAGGAAATCGTGCAGTTCGTGAAATCCCGTCAGGGTAAGATCGATGTGAAAGACGGCGACGAAATGCGCAGCATTCCGATTCTGGACATATATTATGTAGAGTCGGTAGACAACAAAACCTTCATCTACCTGAAGAAGGATTGTTATGAGGCCAGAATCAGGCTGCATGAGCTTGAAGACTCTCTGGGAAGAGACAGGTTCATCCGCATATCAAAGTCGACCATCGTCAACCTTATGAAGGTCGAGGCCATCAAGCCGGCGCTGAACGGAAGATACATGTGCAGGCTGAACAATGGCGAGAATGTGATTATTTCCAGGAAATACGTTGCCGATTTCAAAGAAAAGCTTTCGAGGTGAGAAATGAGAGAACGAATAACGGAGACAGCGAAATACTTTTTTATATGCACGGTGTTGATCAATGCGGCCATGTACATTTGCGGTATGGCCTTTGCCCCGGAGCAGAGATTCGGCTATGAACTGCTGGTTTATCCGATCATATACGGATTCCTTGCATGCATACCGGTTTTCGTAATGTTCACGAGCAAAGAGCTGACGATCAAACAGACCATTATACGCGAAGCGGTTCAACTTATCCTCATTATCGCGATCATCGAGGTGATCGTGTTCGGCGGACAGATAGCTGGAGCCGAATTTATCGGAGCGCGAATCGCCGTAGGCCTTGCTGTTGTTGCGATCTTTTTCGTGGCTGCGCTTATCAGGTACAAGCTTGATTCGAAGACTGCCCGCCAGATGACGGATCAGCTGAAGGCATTCCAGGAGAGCGTAGAGATGGAATAAGTTGGCATGAGCCCCTTTCGGGCTCAAAACACCAATATTATAAACTATACAAAAGCGAGAAGGTGTTTACCTTCTCGCTTCCATATGGCGCGCCATGAGGGACTTTCGCGCATCGCCGCGGCGATCCACCGTCCTGCGCCCGCCAAAGGCGTGCTCGGACACGAACAGTCCGCAGGACTGTCCGGCCCTTTCGGGTTCGAGTCCCTCATGTCAATTGTTCGTAATATAGCAAACGAGAGACCCTTCGGATCTCTCGTTTACTAATGGCGCGCCATGAGGGACTCGAACCCCCAACCTTCGCATTCGTAGTGCGCGACTCTATCCAATTGAGCTAATGGCGCTTGTCATTTACGCTGACTACGTTATTATACATATTTTGGCCCTGTTTTTCAACAAATTATTTCATTGGAAATCATTAAGAAATCCCATTGCAATTGATAATCTGTTATAATAAATTGATGGAGAATTTAAACAACGACTATAGATCGCAGCTGATTGCAAAAAACATCGAGTATTACGGACCGCGGTTTGCGAAATTCGATGAAGAGGGAAAGAAAACATCATGGAACTGGTTCGCATTTCTGGTTCCTTTCTGTTGGTTTGCCTACAGGAAGATGTACGCCGAGTGCATCGCATATTATGTGATAACCACCGGGCTTCACACAGCGATCAACGAGATACTGGCAAGCATTGGGCACTTTACGGATGTGGGCTGGACCATCGATGTTGTTTTTATGTTCCTCAGCGGCATCTACGGCAACTGGCTCTACAAGAATAAGATCGACAAGAACGTCGAAAGGTGCATCAGGCTGCCGGAAGATAAGCGCGGCAAATACATCAAGCGCTGGGGCGGAACCAGCGTGCTGGCAATCATCATAGCCTTCTGCATCACCATAGGATTCGCAGCGGTTCTGTACTACACGCTGGGCTTCACGGGAGCCGCCTCCGCACCGGTCGAATAAGCAGCACAAAGGCTCCAGAAAAAGGAGAACGATATGAATCTCTTAGCAATGGCAAGGAAGAAAACCAAATATATGTCTCAGGTGACGAACGAACTGTTCTACTGCCAGCCGAAAGGCGAGTATACGAACAAGAAGCGCGAGAAGGCCTTTGCAAAACTCTGGGATATCAACATGCAGTTTCCGGATTTTGCAAAAGTCGTAAGTGAGACGGGATACACGCTGGAAGACTACAAAACCCAGTGCATCACCATGGAGAAACTGGGTTTCAACAGAGACGGCGAGGACTACATTCCGCTGGCGGCTATAAGCTTCGCCAAACCGCTCAGATACATGGCTGAGAACAGGGAAGAATTCGCGGATGCCGACGATGATACTCAGAGGGATATGGTCAGAGAGGCCATGAAGATCCTGAACGACGGCTATGCGGACAACGTCGTGATTGTCAGGGACAAAGACGACTAAATGGTTAAGATACAGATAGCCCAAAACGACGCGGGGCAGCGCCTGGACAGGTTTCTCAAGAAGTACCTTAAACGGGCTCCGCTCAGCGCTATATACAAAATCATCCGAAAAGACCTGAAGGTCAACGGCAAGCGTGCCAAGGAGGATACGATTCTCGCCGAAGGGGATGAGCTGACGTTTTATGTCTCCCAGGAGAATCTAGATGAGATGACGCGGCCGCCGAAGAAGCAAAAGGCACGCAAGCAGTTCCGAATCGCCTATGAGGACGACAACATCCTGATTGCCGAGAAGCCGTGGGGATTGCTGACACACGGCGATTCCAGCGAAAAAAAGAACACGCTGATGAATCAGGTCTGCGGATATCTGCAAGGCACTGGTGAGTACGATCCGGCGGCAGAGAAGACTTTCACGCCGTCACCGGTAAACAGGCTGGACAGGAACACGACGGGACTTGTCATTTTCGGCAAGAATGCAGCGAGCCTGAGAACGTTGACGAAACTTCTCCGCGAGCGCGACGCCATTTCGAAGTACTACATCACCATCGTGGTCGGCAGGTTTGATAAGGAAATGGTCATCGACGAGGCTTTGGTCAAGGATGAGAAGACCAACACGGTCAAGGTAACAAAGGCTCCGGACTCCGCGGCGGAGACAGGCACCGCAGCCAAGCGGGCGGTCTCGATCGTAAGGCCTTTGGAAGTCGGGGATAAGTACTCTGTCGTGGAGGTGGAGCTTGTGACGGGCAGGACGCACCAGATCAGAGCGCACCTTGCATCGAAGGGACACCCGCTTATCGGAGATTCGAAATACGGCACGAGCAGGAGAGGTAAGCAGGCAAATGACAGAGCCAGAGAGCTCGGAGTGACTACACAGCTCTTGCACGCATACAGGATCGTGTTTGGAGATATGCCATCGGAGGCCGATGGAGCACCGAAGGGGTTTGAAGAGCTGTCGGGACTTGAGGTCAAGGCCAAGGTTCCGGAGGATTTTGAAAGGGTTTGGAGAGCAATAAAAGAGGACTGACATGAAAGAATTTATTAAAGACTTAATTATAGCTGTAGTAATTGTGGTTGCGATTTCCATGGTCATCAAGCCGACCATAGTCAAGGAAAGATCAATGCAGCCGACCTTATATGAGAACAATTATCTCTTTGTAAATAAGCTGACTTACAAATTCAAAGAGCACCCAAACAGGGGCGATATCGTTGTGTTTAAGTCCCAGCTTGATGACGATCAGAACGGCGGAAAGAAGCTTCTGATCAAGCGCGTTATCGGAGTTGAGGGTGACATCATCACCATCGATGAAGGATACGTTTACAGGAACGGCAAGAAGATAAACGAGCCATATATCAAGACGCAGGGAGCGACCTATGACGAGGGCACCGAAATTGTAGGGTATCAGGTGCCGGAGGATCAGGTTTTCTGCATGGGCGACAATCGCGAGTACAGCCTGGACAGCAGATCGGCAGACGTTGGCACAGTTTCCGAAAAGAACATTATCGGTAAGGCATTCTTCAGGCTTTATCCGTTCAACGAGATCGGCGGCCTTTCGGAGTATTCCGAGAAGTAACAGCTGGACATAAATAAGAGGTGGTATTAGAATGAAGCTTGTTGCGAACAACAAAAAAGCGCGGCATGATTATTTCATAGAGGAGACCTATGAGGCGGGCATTTCGCTGACGGGCACGGAGATCAAATCCGTCCGCCAGGGCAAGGTCAGCATAAAGGAAAGCTATGCGAAGATCGTCGACGAAGAGGTCATAATCTTCGGCATGAACATCAGCCCCTACGAACAGGGGAACCGGTTCAATGTCGATCCGCTTCGTCCGAGAAGGCTCCTGCTCCACAAGAGGGAGATTCGCAAACTGATAGGGTACACGACGCTCAAAGGCTTGACTCTGGTACCTTTGAGGGTATATATAAATGACAAGGGAAAGGCCAAAGTCGAACTCGCCGTTGCACGCGGCAAGAAGGAGTACGACAAGAGGCATGACATCGCCAAGCGTGATGCCGACAGGCGCATGCAGCAGGCGGTCAGGAGGTAGCAATGGCAAGTTTTTTTGACACACTGAGCAAGACGGCAACGGACGCGGCCACAAGAGCAAGCGCAAAGGCCGATGAAATGCTTGAAATCAACAAGATCAGGGGCAAGCAGGCTGACATCAAGAAGGAAATGCAGGCCGCTGTTATGAAGATCGGTCAGGAATGCTACAAGAGATACAAGAAGGGTGAGGTTTACGACGAGGATCTGATGAAGCTCTGCAAACACCTGGAGAGGCTGCAGCAGGACGTCAAGGATTACGAAGCGGAAATCGAGGAAGCTCGGGAGAGACATAAAGTAAAGCAGTCTGAAGCCGACGAAGAAAGACTTTAGACCAAAAGTGAGCTCCGGCAGACCGGGGCTTTAGCTGCCGCGAGGCGGCTCATATATGGGGATGCACTGGTTTCGACGGGGGTGTGGAAACCGGATAAGCGAGCCGAAGTTGCCTGGCTTCGTTAAAACGGGCACGTTAAAGATAAACGCAAAAACTAACAACAATTTCGCACTGGCAGCTTAGTTCTGCCCCGCGCGTCTGCTCCTGTTCACCTGCAGGCAGGATGTCAGACGTCGAT
>SVJC01000124.1 GCA_015069215.1 Oscillospiraceae bacterium | reverse complement strand
GTTACAGGTCAGGCTGATATCGAGAAGCAGTGGGACGAGTACAAGAAGTCTTGCGAAGGCCACAACCAGAAGGGACTCGAAGATCTCTACGCAACACTTTATCAGAAGAAGTAATCAGGTTTTCCTCAAAACTTTTATAGCAAAGAAATGCCGCCTCTGCTCAGGCGGCATTTTTTTGGGGAGTATAAAAAACTCTCATGAAACATGTTCCATGAGAGTTCTTTATCTATCCAACAACAGATCAGTTAGTTTTCAAAAAGCAGTCCGCGTGAGTTCTTATAGCATACACGCTCTATGAGATCCTTAAGGATACGTTTATCGTATGGGAATCTTCCGCGCTCGATCTCGGTGCCCAGGAAATTGCAGAAGATCCTTCTGAAGTATTCATGTCTTGTGTAGGACAGAAAACACCTTGAATCAGTAAGCATTCCAACGAAGCAGGCAAGGGGACTCTGCGCACAAAGAGACCTTAAGTGATCTTCCATGCCAACCAGGTTGTCGTTAAACCACCAGGCCGCACCGTGCTGGATCTTACCTGCTATGCTGCCGCTGTTAAAGCATCCGCAAAGTGTGTCGATTGTGGTGTTGTCTTCAGGATTTAACGAGTAGATGATCATGCGGGGAAGAAGTCCTTCGCTGTTTAGCTGATCCATGAATCCGGAAAGAGGAGTCAGGAAATCATTTGCACCTGTGATCGTGTCACATCCGCAGTTGATACCGGCCTTTCCCAACATGACTGAATTAACATTTCTCTTGCATCCGAAATGAAGCTGCATGGTCCATCCGCGCTTTGCATATTCGCGTGCGAAAAACAGCATCAGATCTGTCTTGTAAGCAGTGATCTCTTCAGCAGTTAAAGATGCATCCTTTGATATGGTCTTCTTTTTGAAAACCTCATCGGAAGAGATCTTAACATCCTTTGAATAACTGATGTATTCGGTTCCGTGATCGGCTATCATGCAGCCGTGTGAAGCGAAATGATTCAGCCTTGAGATGAGTGCCTCTTTAAGTGAAGCAATCGAGTCAATTTTTATACCTGATACAGTTTCAAGTTTTTCAACGTAAGAGTTAAAGCTGTCCTTTTCGATGTCTACTATGTTGTCAGGTCTGAATGCAGGTAAGACCTTAGGGCCGAACCCGGACTCTTTGATCTGCTCGTGATAGACAAGTGAATCACAAGGATCGTCAGTCGTGCATATTGCTTCAACATTTGAAGATGTCATGATGCTCCTTGCAGAAAGTTTTCCTGATGTAAGCAGTTCATTTGCTTTATCCCATATCTCTTCCGCATTTTCCGTGGTAAGGGGCTCGTCGATTCCGAAGTATCTTGTAAGTTCAAGGTTTGTCCAGTGGTAAAGAGGGTTGCCGAAAGCGCCTTCTACTGCCTTGGCCCACATCATGAATTTTTCTTTGTCGGGAGCATCTCCGGTTATGTATTTTTCGTCGATGCCGCAGGCTCTCATAAGACGCCACTTGTAGTGATCGCCCTTGAGCCAGAGCTCCGAAAGGTTCTCAAAATGCTTATCTTCAGCTATCTCTTTTGATTCGATGTGACAGTGATAATCAACTATCGGGAGATCTTTCGCAAAGGAATCATAGAGTTCTTTTGCGGTGTTGTTTTCAAGAAGAAAATCGTCACTGATAAAGCTTTTCATAGTCCACCTCTTAAAGTATCTGACGGATATAGATTAACTAATTTTCGCTGTCACCGCAACTAAAAATATGCTAGAATACAAGTTAACAAATTCGAGGTATTTCACATGTCTTTTTCTGAAAAAGTTTATGAAGCGGGAATTGTCCCGGTGGTAGTCCTTAACAATGTCGAAGACGCGGTCCCGCTCGCAAGAGCATTGCTCAAGGGCGGCATTAATTTCATGGAGATAACCTTCAGGACTGAGTGCGCATCAGAGTGCATTTCGGTGATAAGCAGAGAGGTTCCTGAAGTCATCGTAGGTGCAGGCACCATATTGAATGTAGATCAGGCGAAGACCGCCGTTGTGTGCGGCGCAAAGTTCATCGTATCTCCCGGAATAGATGAAGAGACTGTCAGATGGGCAATCGAAAATAACATTCCGGTGATCCCCGGCGCAGTTACGCCGACTGAGATAATGAAAGCTATCAGCCTGGGACTTAAGACCGTCAAGTTTTTCCCTGCAGATGTATATGGCGGGATCAAAGCGATTAAAGCACTGTCAGCTCCTTTCGGACAGATCAAGTTCCTTCCTACAGGCGGCGTTTCGGAAGCTAACCTTGCAGAGTTCATCGGCATCAAGTCTGTATGTGCGGTAGGCGGGAGCTGGGTCTGCAAGAAAGACGACGTATTAAACCATGATTGGGATAAGATAACAGCATTGGCTTCCAATGCCGTAAAGATAATCAAGGAGACAAGAGCATGAGCAAGTTCCTTACTTTCGGAGAATTGATGTTAAGACTTAAGAGCCCGGGAAGAGAGCGCCTTATGCAGTCTCCTTCGCTTGAAGCGACATTCGGAGGCGGTGAGGCTAACGTTGCCGTATCGCTTGCAAACTACGGACTAGATGCGGAGTTCATTTCGGTTATCCCTTCGAACGCGATAGGCGACGCAGCGATAGGTGAGCTCAGAAGATTCAATGTCGGTACTGATAAGATCATCAGGACTGACGGAAGGATGGGCATCTACTATCTTGAGACGGGTGCCAACCAGCGTGCGAGCAAGGTCATCTATGACAGGGCATATTCCGCTATCTCTATGTTCGATCCCGAAAAATATGACTGGGAAAGCATCTTTAACAATGTTACATGGCTTCATATTTCGGGCATTACACCCGCTATTTCTGAGCAGACAAAGGATGCTTCGATAGCATCAGTAAAGGAAGCAAAGAAGCGCGGAATCACCGTTTCGATAGATCTCAATTACCGTAAGAATCTCTGGAAATACGGAGTAGATGCAAAGGAAGTCATGTCCGTCATGACAGAATATGCGGATGTCATCATCGCAAATGAAGAGGACTGCCAGAAGTCTTTAGGACTTGAATGCAAGAGCAACGTCGAAGGCGGCAAGCTCGATAACGAGGATTACAGAAAGCTCAGCAATAGCCTTCTCGAGAAGTATCCGAATGTTAAGAAAGTTGCTATCACATTAAGAGAGAGCAAGAGCGCAGACATCAATTTCTGGGCGGCAGCAATTAACAACGGCACGGACTTTATCGTAAGCCGCAAGTATGAGATGTATGACATCGTCGACCGCGTTGGCGGAGGAGATTCGTTTGCAGGCGGTCTTATCTACGGATTAAATGTGCTGGGTGATGACAAAGAAGCACTTGAATTCGCTGTTGCAGCCAGCTGCCTCAAGCACACGATAGACGGGGACTTCAACAGGGTTACTGTAGATGAAGTCATGAAGCTCGCAAAGGGCGACGGATCCGGAAGAGTACAGCGCTGATCAGATCGACTCCCACTTTTTCCTGTATTCACGGGGAGAACTCTCAAAGAATTTCCTGAAGGTCTCAGCCATGTAGCTGACGCCACGGAAGCCTGTCTGCGAAGCTATCTCAGTCATAGGCATCTTGTTTGCCCTTAAGAGCTCAGCGACTTTTCTGGACCTGAGGTGCATCAGGTAATTGATGGGCGATTCGCCTACATACTGATGGAATAAAGTGTTGCACAGCGACTTGCTGATATTGCCGCTCGCCGCAATGTCGCTTAATGTTATCTGGTGCTGATAGTTATTCGCGATGAAGTGCATCATTGACTTAAAAGGCAGCATTCCCGGGTCTGATACGGTCTCTTCGGTCATTCCGTAGGATTCCGCCTGTCTTCTTATGATGTCCCATATCTGGTAGAACCGCATTGTCACGGCGAAAGGATCGTGTCTTACCGCAGGGAGCCCGAGTACCAGTTTCCGCATCTCTTCGGTATTCTCGTTAATGGAACGGAAGCGCAGGTAAGAAAGCTCAGGGTTATCAGTAATGGGCCTTATGGCCTGCATTTCAACGGCTACCGAGTTGGAAAGTATCCTAGGATTGATGACTGCGATGACATACTTGGCAGTCTCGCCGTCAACGCAGACGTTATAGTGGATCTGGTTTGAATTGACCACTATCGTATCACCTTTGTTCAGAAGGATGTTCTTGCCGTTGACGACATACATCTGACGGCCTTCCTTGATGGTCATGATCTCGATGTCTTCGTGAAAGTGCGGAACGCCTTCCCAGGTCATTTTAGGAGCGATCCAGCCGTCATATATATAGGAAGGAAAGTTAGGATCATCGTAGTTAACAATCTCGGAGCCGTCATCACGTTTGACAATGAGGCCCATGACTTCTCTTTTCATAACTATTTTTCTCCAAAGTTCCGAAAAGTATAACAATATTCCAAACGCGTGGAAGATAGTTATCAAATTCGGGCAATAATCGTCTGTTATCGTGCAGATACTTACAATATACTTGCAATCGAACAGAAAAGAAAGAGGGAAAATGACATGAGTGAGTATTCAGGCAATGAAGCAGTAGTAATGAAGAATGTCTGTAAAGATTTCAAGGTGTTAAACCGCCATGAAGGACTTAAAGGCAGCATTAAGGACCTGTTTTCGAGAGACTACAAGACCGTATCCGCAGTCAAGGATGTAACCCTTACTGTTAACAGGGGCGAAATAATCGGATATCTGGGTCCTAACGGCGCAGGCAAATCAACGACCATCAAGATGATGACCGGTGTATTGGAGCCCACGAGCGGCGAGCTTCTCGTAAACGGCAAGGTGCCTTACAAGAACAGGACAGAGAACTGCGAGAACATCGGAGTCGTTTTCGGCCAGAGAAGCCAGCTTTGGTGGTCGCTTCCGCTGATCGAATCCTTCAAGCTCTTAAGAGACCTTTATATGGTTCCCGAAAAGGATTACGAAGGCATGATCGAGCTCTACCGTTCATTAGTCGATATCGAGCCGATCCTGCATAAGCCCGTAAGAGAGATGTCTCTGGGACAGAGAACTTTGAGCGACATTCTCGCAGCGTTCCTGCACAACCCCGCGATCGTTTTTCTTGATGAGCCTACGATCGGTCTTGACGTTTCAATGAAGGCAAAGATCAGAGAGCTAATCCTTGGTCTTAATAAAGAGAAGAAAACTACTGTTATCCTTACCACTCACGACATGGGTGACGTTGATGCTCTCTGCAAGAGGATAGTCATCATCGATAAGGGTACGAAGATATACGACAACGACATCGATCATCTGAAGAACTATTTTGGTTCGTACAGGACGTTGAAGCTCAAGCTTTCAGACGATACGTGGGAAGAATACCTGATCGATGAGAAGACCACGGACGTAATGGACGTCATCATGGAAAAGCAGAAAGAAAAGAAGATAAAAGACGTTAAGATCGATGAGATCTCAACGGAAGAAGTCATCAAGAAGATCTACGAAGGGAGCGCAAAATGAATCCTAAAAGACTGCTCGCGATAACGAGAGCCGGCATAATGGAATCGCTCCATTTCAGGCTTGGCATCTTCGTTACGCTGTTTGCGAACCTGATCTATCTGGTCCTTGTTTACTACCTCTGGAAGGCGATCTATGACTCGTCCGGAACTGCTGTGGTAAACGGGATGACGTTCACCGATACGATGATCTATCTGATCCTTGCCACGGCACTTTTCAACTTCCTTGAAATGTTCGTTGTGTGGGATATGAGCAGATCGATCCAGTCCGGAAAGATCGTACTGGATCTGCTCAAACCCATGCGTTTCAGGAAGTACACTTTTTGGAGCTATACGGGTAACCACATCGTTCAGTTCGTTCTGACATTCATTCCGACTTTCATTGTCGTAATGCTAGTTACCAAGGGCGCGATACCGATGGGATTAAACCTTGTGTGGTTCCTGATAGCAACCGTTTTCGCTCTGATGATCAACTACAACCTGGAAATGCTGGTCGCTCCGATCTGTTTTTATACTGAATCAACATGGGGCGTAAACATCGTAAAAGAGACGATAGTACTGCTCCTTTCCGGAGCATCGATCCCACTCGCGTTCTTTCCGGAGAAGGCGAGGATGGTGGTGCAGTATCTTCCGTTCAGAGCGGTCTACGACATACCGCTTTCGATCCTTCTTGAAAAGAACGGATCTGACACATGGCAGGGGCTCTTGAGCCTTTTCGCAATGCAGATCGTATGGCTTGCGGTGCTTGCTCTGGCGGGCAATCTATTCTGGAATTGTGCGGTTAAGAAAGTAACCGTGAACGGAGGCTGATATGCATAAAAGAGGTTTAGCATTTTATGTGCGTATCTACAGAAAGATACTGATACAGGATCTCAAGAGCAAGATGAGCTATCGTGCCGACTTCATCATTTCGACATTCGGAATGATAATGACCAATCTGGCAGGGTTCGTCACGTTTATGATCCTGTTCCATAATTTCCCGACGATCAACGGCTGGGACTACTATCACATGCTGTTCCTGTATGGTTTTTCGCTCGTTGCGCTGACTCCCGTTCAGTGTTTCTTCGATAACAACTGGAACTTAAGGTTTATGGTCCAGAGCGGAGACTTCATCAAGTACTGCTTCAGGCCCGTGAACGTGTTCTTCTACTTCATTTCGGAAGTGTTTGACGTAAAGGGCCTGGGACAGCTTGCGTTCGGTATCGGAACAATTGTCTATGCATGGATCAAGATAGGAATACCGGTAACACCTTTGGTTATCTTGAAGCTTCTGGTGTTCCTCCTGACAGCTTCGCTCTTCATGATCGCGCTCATGAATTTCGCTGCGGCTACATGCTTCTGGATCAAGGGCTCCGGCTACGTAATGGTCATCATGTTCCGCTTCAAGGATTTCGCGAAATATCCTTCGTCGATCTTTGAAGGGATCTTCAAGATAATCTTCACGTTCATCATTCCTATAGCTTTCATTGCATACTATCCGAGC
>SVJC01000123.1 GCA_015069215.1 Oscillospiraceae bacterium | reverse complement strand
CATCGTTGTCGGCACAAAGGCACCTGAAATTTGCCCTGTTTGCGCTCATCCCAAGAGCTACTTTGAGGTAAACGCTGAGAATTACTGATTCTGACCGTTCACTGATCCATGAATCGACAGATTGGGACTGATCCTTCGGGGTCAGTCCTTTTTTATAGTTGGCGTGTTGGCGTAAACTTTTGCGTAAACTTTTCCGGTGAATTGTTTACGCTCAGGTTTACGTACGTTCATATATAAACTTTTGCGTAAAGTTTTTGAGCAAAAAGTTTACGCCGGAGTTTACGGAGCATGTTGATGCATTACTGCCTTTAATCAGCATTGAACTAAATTACAAGGTTTTCTATAATGGACACATTGAAAAACCAAGGATAATGAGGAAATGAAGATACTTTCAATGTCCGGTTTCGTGCCGGAACAGGTATGTGACACGGTGAGGTTCACCGGTTTTGACGGCAGCTGCAGGCTGTCGCATTATTGCGGTTACGCAGCCGATTTCATTTCACAGGTCAGGGAAGACAGTTCGATTGACGGCGCGGTGTTCCCGAAAAGCTGTGACAGCAGCCGTTCCATCGGCAGTTATATTGATGATACCGGCAAGTTTATTTATTCGATGCCGGTTCCTGCGGTCAGGAACGCAGAGTCTGTGGATTACTTCGCTGAGGTCCTGAAAGACTACAAGGGCAAGATCGAAAAGCATTTTGGAGTTAGTATCAGTGAAGATGAGATTAAGTCGCGTGACAGCGTGATCTCAGCCAGAAACGCTAAGATCGCGGCATCTTATGGTAAGCTTTCCGGCCTTTCATACGCTTCATACATCAGGGAAGTCCATGCCGCACTTAGTGCACCTTATGAGTTCGATGAGAGCCACATCAGCGCGGGTAATGGCGGCAAGCCCGTTTTCCTGATAGGTTCATTCCTTACGGCTGTCAGTCTGGCCGATTCCATTGAAAAAGCAGGCCTTAAGGTAGTCGCTGACGATCTGCCTGAATCAGGCCGGCTCGCATCCCGTGCGGGTTTTGTTTCTTCGGATACTGACATCTATAAGAAGATCGCTTCGGAAATCCTTTGCACAAGGCCTTCCCCGACGCAGGACCTTTTCGCCGAGACGGTTAAGAGCGATCTTGAAGAGATACGTGAGAAGGGCTGCAAAGGAGTCATTTTCGCGACGCAGAAATACTGCGAGCCTTACGATTATCTGTTCTCTGTTTATAAGAAAGCGCTTGATGAGCAGGGCATTCCCGTGCTTCAGGTGCAGATGGCGGATTCGACCGACGGAAGCGGTAAGGATGCCGCGCTCGAGGCTTTCGCCGACATTATCTGATGGTTAAGGAGTAAAGATGCCTGATTCATATCTTGTACATGTAGCGGGAGCGATGCGAAGCTACTACAAAGATTTCTCGAAATACGCCAAGGGAAGGGAGCCTTCGCAGAAGGTTGCCTGGGTTACTTCGTTTACCCCCATTGAGATCCTTGACGCTCTCGATATCGAATATATCTATCCGGAAAGCTATTCTGCGGTCATTGCGGCAAGCGGACTTGAGCAGCCCCTGCTCGAAGAGAGCAACAGGCAGCACCTTTCGTGTGACTGCTGCTCTTATTCATGCTGCTTTGAGGGATGCGTTGAGACCGGCAAGGGCCCGAGAGGCGTTCCGCCGAAGCCTGACGTTCTTATCGCGACGAACAACCAGTGTAATACACTTCCCGGATGGTGGAGCGTCCTTGCTAAAAGGTATAACGTTCCGCTTATAATCCTGGATTATCCGGGTGAATTCACAGAAGACACGATCGCCAGAGCTTATGTTGAAAAGCAGCATAAGGATTTCGTCGCAAAGATGGAAGAGTTAAGCGGCAACAAGCTCGATGAGAAGGAGCTTTCCAAGAGGATCGATAACAGCATTGCATCTGTCGCCGCATGGAAAAGAGTGTGCGCTTGCCTTAAGGACAGGGAAGTTCCGCCGACACTGCTTTTCGACAACATCAACTTCCTCATCACGGCACGCTGCAAGGAAGAGACGGCTCTTATCTACAACCTGATGGCTGATGAGATGGAGACATATCCCGAGTGCGACAAGTCTCTTACTCCGCTGTTCTGGATCGGTTATCCGCTCTGGTATCATAAGGACAGATACCTGACCGAGGTCATGGACGGTTTCCGCGTCTGCGGTTCCAACTACATCACATGGTGGAATCTTGATTATGTGGGCGATACCGTCTGGGATAAGCTTTTCAGTGCTTATAACGCCACATTCCTCAATCTTTCACAGAAGACTAAGACGGACAGGCTTTCCGCACTTATCGCCGCATCAGGCGCTAAGTGCGCTGTAACCTGCAGGAACAAGAGCTGCAAGTGCGACTATGTTTCCGCTAAAAACGTGGGCATTCCGCAGGCTGAGCTCGAGGTCGACATGATCGACCGCGAATATCTGGACGTTGAAAGAGCAGGCAAGCTCATGGAGATCTTAAAGGAGACCATCAGTTGAGTTCTATAGGGATCGACATCGGTTCAACATATACGAAATACTGCGTTTTAGACGGCAGTGACATTGTCATGCTCTCTTCCGAGAGGACTCCCGTCCTGCAGAAAGATTATTTCGAAAAGAAGCTCGGTGAATTGAATTCGCTTTATCCCGGGGCTCCGGCCGTCAGCTGCGGATACGGCAAGAACAACGCAGGTGCAGGAAAGACCGTATCTGAGCTCGTAGCGCTTGCTGCCGGTGCCGGCATGATCGCGCCCGAATATGACGTCGTTTTGGACATCGGAGGGCAGGACACGAAGATAATCGTTTGCGGAAACGGTAAGCTCAAGGAGTTCTTCGTAAACGACAAGTGCGCCGCGGGATGCGGTATGTTCGTTGCCAATTCGACAAATCTGCTTCAGCAGGAATTCAGTGACATAACGCTTGAAGGATCCGGTGAGCCTTCCGTTAAGCTCTCGTCGACCTGCGCGGTATTTGCACAGACCGAGATCACAAAGCTTATCGCGGATAACGTCAAGCCCGAAGATATAATGAAGGGCGTTATCTGGCAGGTGCTGGTACAGTCCAAGGCATTGCTTTCCAAGGTAAGATGTGAGCGCATTCTGTTTACCGGCGGGCTTTCGCAGATTCCGGGAATCGAGCGCTACGCTTCAAGTGTTTTCGGCCTTGCGGTCACGATCCCTGATAATTCCCCGTATCTTTCGGCAATAGGTGCTGCTATTATCGCTTCAAATTAGTGTATACTTGTTTTGCCGCATATGGCGGATTAAGGAGTAATTTATGAGCGAAAAGAATGACCGCCTGTATTCCAGGCAGCATGAGTGGGCTATATTTCAAGATGACGGCACATGCCTTGTAGGCATCAGCGATTATGCTCAGAAGGAACTGGGCAACATCGTTTTCGCAAATCTTCCCGAAGAGGGAGATGAGGTTACGGCCGATACGCCGTTCTGCGATGTTGAGAGCATCAAGACCGTATCTGACGTTTATACTCCGGTATCAGGCAAAGTAATCTCGGTCAACGAAGAAGTCATAGATAATCCTACGCTCATCAACAGTGATCCTTACGGTTCATGGTTTGCCGTTATCGGCGATATCACAGCTAAGGGCGAGCTCCTTTCGGCTGAGGAATACGACGAGTACATCAAGACTCTCAAGTGATGAAGCCGCTTATCGTAACCGGTACATCTTCCGATCCGTATCACAATCTTGCAGTTGAGGAAACACTTCTGAAAACGTCTTGCGGCCGCAGGATCCTTTATCTGTGGCAGAACGAGAAGACGGTGGTGATCGGCCGCCATCAGGATGCGAAGGCAGAATGTGATCTCACTAAGATGGAAGAAGACGGCGTAAAGCTCTCGAAAAGGATATCGGGCGGCGGAGCAGTCTATCATGACATGGGCAACATGAATTTCACGTTCATTGCACCAAGGGGGCTTCTTTCCGTTGATGAGGATTTTGAGATCATATCGGAGGCCGTAAAAGCTTTTGGAATAGAGACCTGCAGGACCGGAAACAACGACCTAGGAGTGGCATCCACGGGTGCCAAGTTCTCGGGCAGCGCTTTCTATCAGTCAGGTCCTGATGAGAACTCTCCCTGCTTTCACCACGGAACGATCCTTTGCTCATGTGACATAGATAAGATGGTGCAGTATCTGACGCCTCCTTCGAACAAGCTCGAAAGGCACGGCGTTCAGAGCGTCAGGGCAAGGGTGACAAACTTAAGCCTTGAGATCAGAGATGTTAAAGAGAGCATCATAAAAGAGTTTGAAAAGCGTTTCGGAGAAGCTGACAGGGCAGGGGAGGAAGCAGCTGACCCTTCAATGGTAGAGACTGCAATGAAAAGGCTTTCCTCGCAGGAATGGCTTTTTAGTATATAATTAAGAGCTATGGAAACCACGGATAAGATTTTTGATCTGATCGTAATCGGCGGAGGCCCCGCCGGCTATTCTGCTGCAATGACGGCAGCAAAGCTGGGGCTTGCAACGCTGATAATAGACAGCAGGGATGTTTTGGGCGGCACCTGCCTTAACAGAGGCTGCATTCCCACAAAGGCTCTGCTCCATTCATCCGGACTCATCAGACAGCTTAATTCGGCTTCGGGATTCGGAGTCGAGGCATCCGCTTCGATCAACAGTGAAAAGCTTTTCGAATACCGTGATGAGACCGTTAAGATACTTACCACGGGCCTTGAACAGTCAGTATCGGCCAGCGGCGCTGAGACCGTCAAAGGCAAGGCTGCAACTGTTGAAGTTTTGGCTGACGGAACTGTTGAAGTAAAGGCAGGAGACTCTGTCTATAAGGCAAAGGATGTCCTGATCGCTACGGGAACAGAGCCCGCAATGCCGCCGATCGACGGCATCGATTCCGATGTGGTGATTACGAGCAACGACATCCTGGAGGGAAATGAGCTTCCCGAAAGCCTCATAATCGTCGGAGGCGGCGTGATCGGCTGCGAGTTCGCTTCTTTTTATACGGACCTCGGACGAAAAGTCACGGTTATCGAGGCGCTGCCCAGGATCCTTGCAAATATGGACAAGGACGTTGCCAGAAACCTTCAGATGATATTAAAGAACCGCGGGGCGGAGATCTTTTCCGGTGCAGTTGTAAGCAGGATCTCAGATAACGGCGGAAAGGCTGAAGTCAACTTTAGTGCAGGCGGTGAAGAAAAGACCGTATCTGCAGACAAAGTCCTTATTGCGACGGGACGCCGCTCTGTGATCCCTGAAGGACTTGCAGGAAAGCTTGAGACCCAAAAGGGCCGCATCGTAACTGATGCCAACGGCCGTACATCCGTAGAACACATCTATGCCGCAGGTGACATCACGAACGGCATACAGCTTGCGCATAAGGCAGCTGCAGAGGGCGAGAACATCGCCGTGATCTTAGCAGGCGGATCGCCGAAGCACGACATGACATGCATTCCCGCATGCGTTTACTGCTCGCCTGAGATCGCCTGTGCCGGCATGACCGATGCCGAAGCCAAGGAAAAGGGCATCGATGCCGTAACTTCCAGGGCTGTTACTGCTGCAAACTCCAGATCAGTCATTTCCAGGGAAGAAAGAGGCTTTGTAAAGCTTGTTGCCGAAAAAGAGACCGGAATACTGACCGGTGCTCAGCTCATGTGCGCAAACGCTTCAGACATAATCGGCGAGCTTGTTCTCGCAATAACCAACCGTCTGACCGTCGGACAGTGCCTCAAATCTGTCAGATCCCACCCTTCATATGAAGAGACGGTCGGAACAGCTCTTGAAGAGCTTTCAAAAAAGATCTGAACGGTTCTTGGATTATTTTCCTAAATGAAGGAAAAACGTGATCCCGACATAGATGAGATCTATCACCAGAGCAGCGATAACGAGCGTTGCCCAGACCTTGCGGACGTTGAAGCCGCGGTTCTTGCGCAATTCGTCATGAAGGGGCGTCGTGATGTTCTTGAAGGGGATGATCTTCTTCTTTGTGAGTCTTCCGACAGTGATCTTGAAGATCGAGATGCCGCCGTCACAGATGAAGGGGAGACCTACGATTAGATAAGCGAACGGGATCTTGAGATAGATCGCGTAGAATGCAATGAAAAAACCCAAAGCACGGGAACCTGCGTCACCCATCATCATCTTGCTGGGGTTGAAGTTGAAGATCAGGTAGGCAATGAGCACGGAGATCATGATGGCGCCCATTATCAATCCTTCCTTGTTGATCCCGAGTACCGGCATGTTGATGAAGCTGACCGCGAAAAGGGTAGCGATGCTCAGGATCGAAAGAGAGCCTGAAAGGCCGTCGATTCCGTCAGTAGCGTTTGTGGCGTTGATAGAGACAACGAAAAGAAGTACCGCAAGGGCGGAGAAAAGCACCGGATTAAGGTGGTACTTGGCTCCCGTGAGGCCTATTACGAGGTCGCTGCCGTAGAACCAGACGCAGACGACTGCGCCCAGAACTGACATTACGAAGTCGAGAAAGCCTTTGAGGTATTCATCCCAGGGATTCTTTGACCTGTCGTCAAGGAATCCGGTCATCATGGAAGCAACGATCGCGGTCAGGGCGCAGATCAGGCTTGGCGAAAAATAGCAGCAGATCCCTGAAGCTAACGCGAATACCAACGTGAAATAGAAACCGACACCTGTCGGCTTTCCGATGTTTACGGCTGATCCCTGCGCAAATTTACGTCCGCGGTCATGTCCCAGAAGGACCTTCTCGCCGGGCAGGAATTTGAGCAGCAGGAATGTGACTATGAACGCGGCGACGCTGCCTATCGCGGCTCTGTATATTAAATCCATCAGATAATTGACCTTACTTGTTCCTTTATCGAGTCCGTTAAGTATACTCCATAATGCCCAAAACGGCAAAATTGTGATATGATGTTGTGTCATTAAATTAATAAATAAGTAGGATTGGTGTTTCTTATGGACTACAAGGAACTTATTGCCGGTAATATTTCGGGTATCACGGGCCTCGAGAAAGAAAAGGTTTTCGAGCTTATCGAGA
>SVJC01000122.1 GCA_015069215.1 Oscillospiraceae bacterium | reverse complement strand
AATTATTAGCTCTTGTGGTAGTATTATGCAGGCGGGATTTCCGCAGAGGAGAGGCTCGAATGTATAAAGTGTGTCATATGACAAGCGCGCACCCGAGATATGATCCGCGCATCCTTGAGAAAGAATGTACTTCTTTGGCAAGGGCGGGATTTCAGGTGAATCTTGTTGTAAACGACAAAAAAGCCGATGAGACGATTAACGGCGTCAATATCATTTCGACCGGCATGACCTTTTCGGGCAGGAAGGCACGCATGACAAAGGGTGCCAAAGCCGTTTATAAGAAGGCACTGGAACTTAATGCCGATATCTACCATTTTCACGATCCCGAACTCCTTCCGTACGGCTTAAAGCTTGCAAAAGCCGGAAAGCACGTCGTTTATGACAGCCATGAGGACTGCTATAAGCAGATCAGCATCAAGACATACATTCCGGGCATCGTCAGAAAACCTGTTGCCAAATTCTTCCTTAACTATGAATCAAAGGTTTCCAGAAGGGTCGATGCGGTTATCTTTCCCGCTCAGAGCCCTGACGGCAACACTATCTTTCACGGACGTTCAAAAAGAGACGTCGTCATAGGCAATCTCCCCATCTTAGGTGATGACAGGGACGTTGACGTCAGATCAAACCTTTCAAAAAAGACCATATGCCAGGTAGGTGCCCTTACGGAGGCGCGCGGCATAACGGAAATGGTGATCGCGGGCTACAGAACGGGTTCCACCGTCATCCTTGCAGGCCCTATCTCCGAGTCTTACATGGAAACCCTTAAGCAGATGCCCGAATTCGCCTGCGTTGATTACAGAGGCGTTGTCAAGCATCACGAGGTTAAGGGCATATTAAAGGAGTCTGCGATCGGATTTTCGGTCCTTCACAACGTCGGACAGTACAGGGATCTAACAAACCTTCCGACAAAGGTCTATGAATACGGGTCTTTCGGCCTTCCGATCATCGGATCTGTCACTCCGCCTTCCTTGAAGGAGTTCCTTGAAAAGAACCATTGCGGAATAGCGGTTGATTCCGAAAACGTCGATGAAATTGTAAATGCGATTAATTATATATATAATAACGCGGATGAAGCAGTCACTATGGGTCAGAACGCGAAGACCGCGGTCGAAAGAGACTACAATTGGGAGACTGACGCCAAAAAGCTAGTTGAGCTGTATAACGAAATCCTCGGTTGACCGGGAAGAAACATAAGGAGAAGAACAGATGAAATATGCACTGATCGGTTGCGGAAGGATCGCAGTAAACCACGTTAAGGCAGTAAACAACAACAATCTCGAGTTTGTTGCTGCATGCGATACCGTTCCCGGGAACATTGACATCCTTTTCGGCAAGATCGAGCCTAATAACAAGGATGGCATTGCCAGATATACGGATTACAAGCAGATGATCGAGGAGCACCCCGAGATCGAGCTTATCTCCATCGCAACTCCTTCCGGGATCCACGCTGAGATCGCGCTTTTCTGCATCGATCACGGGATCAATGTCATCATCGAAAAGCCGATGGCAATGAACATCGCTGATGCTGACGAGATCATCAGACGTTCCGAGGAGAAGGGTGTAGTCGTATCAGCCTGCCACCAGAACAGATTCAACATTGCTGTCCAGAAGATGAGAAAAGCCCTGGAAGCAGGCAGATTCGGCACTATCTCACACGGAAGCATCCACGTAAGATGGAACCGCAACAAGGCATATTACGATCAGGCTCCCTGGAGAGGCACATGGCAGGATGACGGCGGCTGCCTCATGAACCAGTGCATCCACGGGATCGATCTTCTGAGATGGATGATGGGCGGCGAGGTCGAGTCCGTTTACGGCGTAACCCGTCAGCAGTTCCATCACTATCTTGAGGCTGAGGACGTCGGAATGGCTGTCGTAACCTTCAAGAACGGCGCTATTGCAACGATCGAAGGTACGACCAACGTATATCCCAAGAACCTTGAAGAGACCCTTTACCTGTTTGGTGAGAAGGGAACCGTAAAGATCGGCGGTACATCCACCAATAACATCGATGTCTGGGATTTCGCTGACGAGAGCGAGGAAGACCAGGCAAACAAGGATCTCAAGGAAGCTACGAGCAACGTTTACGGCAACGGCCACACAAGCCTTTTCGCAGACGTCATGGATTCCATCACGAATCATCACAAGCCCTATGTTGATGCCGTTGCAGGCAGGAACGCACTTGAGATGATCCTTGCCATCTACAAGTCAATGAAGACCGGTCAGCCTGTAAAGCTCCCTCTTGAGGACTTTGCAAGCACCGACATGAAAGGAACGTTCTGATCTTATGGAATACAGAGATCTCAAGAAACAGTACCAGGTACTCAAAAAGGACATCGATGCAGGTATCGAAGATGCATGCACGAAGGCCCAGTTCATCGGCGGACCCGTCGTAAAGGAATTGGAGCAGCAGCTCGCTGAATATTGCGGCGTAAAGCACTGCATTTCCTGCGCAAACGGAACCGATGCATTGCAGCTCCCCCTCATGGTTTGGGGAATCGGCGCAGGCGATGTTGTTTTCGTACCGGATTTCACATACTTCAGCTCAGGCGAGGTCGTCGGCGCGGTCGGCGCAACGCCTGTTTTTGTTGATGTTGATCCCGTTACTTACAACATGGATCCTGATAAGCTCGTTAAGGCCATCGAAAAGGTCTTATCTGACGGCAAGTACACGCCCAAGGCGGTGATCGCGGTTGACCTCTTCGGTCTTCCTGCAGATTTTGACGCGATCAGGCCCATCTGCGAAAAGTACGGCTTATATCTTCTTGAAGACGGCGCCCAGGGATTCGGCGGTGAGCTCCACGGAGCAAAGGCCTGCTCTTTCGGCGACATCTCCACAACATCGTTCTTCCCGGCAAAGCCCGTTGGGTGCTATGGTGACGGCGGCGCTATCTTCACAAACAACGATGAATGGGCAGACCTTCTGAGGTCTTATGCAGTTCACGGCAAAGGCGCTGACAAGTACGACAATATCCGCATCGGTATGAACAGCCGTCTTGATACAGTTCAGGCTGCGATCCTTAAGGTAAAGCTCAAGGCATTTGCCGATTATGAGCTTTCTGACATCAATAAGGTCGCAAAGCTCTATACTGAACTTTTCGAAGGCACGGACCTTGTGCTTCCTGTTATCCCTGAAGATTATCTTTCTTCTTGGGCACAGTACACTGTAAGGCTTCCCAAGAGCGTTGACAGAGCTGATCTCCAGGCAAAGCTCAAGGAGAAGGGAATCCCTTCCATGATCTACTACAAGAAGCCCATGCATAAGCAGGGAGCATTCGCGGGAACATACAGCGCAGAAGCTGACTGCCCTGTAACCACTGAGATCTGCGACACGGTCTTAAGCCTTCCCCTCGATCCTTACAAGACCGAAGAGGACATAAAAGCGGTAGTTGAAGCCATAAAGGCATATCTGTAAAATATTTGGAACCAAAAACAAAGGAGCGATCAAAATGAGATTTGACGATATCTATCAGGGACTTATATCGGGCAACGAGAAGCTTGCCCTCGTAGGCTTAGGCTACGTAGGAATGCCTATTGCAGTTGAGTTTGCAAAGCATATCAAGGTCATCGGATTTGATATAAACGAGAAGCGTGTTCAGGAGTACGCAAGCGGCATCGACGCAACAAACGAAGTCGGTGAGGCCATCAAGAACACGACAGTCGAATTCACATCAGACGCCTCCAAGCTCAAGGAAGCAAGATTCATCGTTGTAGCAGTTCCCACACCGGTTAACAAGGATACGACACCTGACTTAAGACCTGTTGAAGGCGCTTCAAGAACGGTAGGTCAGAACTTAGCTCCCGGATCGATCGTCGTTTTCGAATCCACTGTATATCCCGGCGTTACTGAGAATGTCTGCGTTCCGATAATCGAAAAGGAATCAGGCCTCAAGTGCGGCGTTGACTGGAAGATCGGTTATTCTCCCGAGCGTATCAATCCAGGTGACAGGGTCCACACACTTACAACGATCCGCAAGGTCGTTTCCGGTATGGATAAAGAATCAGCAGAAGAGATCAAGAAGGTCTATGACATCGTCATCAAGGCAGGTACGGTTCCCGTATCAGACATCAAGACGGCTGAGGCAGTCAAGGTTGTCGAGAATTCACAGCGTGATATCAACATCGCCTTCATGAACGAGATCGCGATCATCTGCGACAAGATCGGAATCGATACAAACGAAGTCCTCTACGGAATGAATTCCAAGTGGAACGCACTGGGCTTCAAGCCGGGTCTTGTAGGCGGTCACTGTATCGGCGTGGATCCTTACTATCTTACGAACTGCGCAGAGATGCTCGGATATCACTCACAGATCATATTAAACGGCCGTAAGGTAAACGACAGCATGGGCGCTTATGTCGCAGACGCTGCGATCAAGCAGATGATCGAGGCAGGCCTTGCTCCTAAGAAGGCAACTGTCGTAGTCCTCGGAATCACGTTCAAGGAGAACTGCCCAGATACGCGTAACTCCAAGGTAGTAGACATCATCAACAGACTCAAGGAATATGACATCAATCCCATCGTAACCGATTCTTGGGCTGACGCTGAAGTTGCAAAGCACGAGTACGGCGTTGACCTCGTTGATTTCGATAAGATCCCGAAGGCAGACTGCGTTATCGTAGCCGTAGGCCACAACGAATTCAGGAACATGTCAATGCTTCAGATCAAGGAACTGTTCAAGCCTGAACTCAAGAATGACGAGAAGGTCCTTATCGACGTTAAGAGCCTTTACCGCATGGATGAGCTCAAGGCTTCCGGTCTTAGATTCTGGAGACTTTGATCCGGTATCAGCAATATAAACAGAGGAGATGTTCACATGAAAGAACTAATGCTTGGAAACAAAGCTATCGCAAGAGGCCTCTATGAGGCCGGTGTAGCAGTCGCCAGCTCCTATCCGGGAACACCGTCTACAGAGACGACCGAAGAAGCAGCGAAGTTTGAAGAGATCTACTGCGAATGGGCTCCGAACGAGAAGGTCGCCATGGAGACGGCTTTCGGCGCTTCAAGGGCAGGCAAGAGATCTTACTGCGCAATGAAGCACGTAGGACTTAACGTAGCTGCTGACCCGCTCTTCACAATGAGCTATACGGGCGTTAATGCCGGTATGGTCATCCTTGTCGCTGACGACCCGGGAATGCATTCTTCCCAGAACGAGCAAGATTCAAGGCACTATGCCATTGCAGCGAAGATGCCCATGCTCGAACCCGCTGATTCACAGGAAGCTAAGGATTTCGTTATCGAAGCTTACAAGATCTCCGAAGAGTTCGACACTCCCGTCCTGATCAAGATGTGCACGAGAGTTGCTCACTCACAGTCCGTTGTTGAGACGGGCGACAGGGCAGAGGTTCCCGTAAAGCCTTACGTTAAGGATGCCGGCAAGTATGTCATGGTTCCTGCAAATGCAAAGAGACGTCATCCGATCGTTGAGGAGAGGACAATAAAGCTCACCGCATTCGCAGAGGAATCTCCTCTTAACCGTTTGGAAGAAGGTTCTGATAACTCAATGGGTATCATCACTTCATCCACATCATATCAGTATGTTAAGGAAGTGTTCGGTGATAAGTATCCTGTACTCAAGTTAGGCCTCATCAACCCGCTTCCCGTTAAGAAGATCAAGGACCTCGCAGCAAAGGTCGGTAAGCTTGTAGTAGTTGAAGAGCTTGATCCGATCATCGAGACACACTGCAGGACACTGGGTCTTGAGGTTGTCGGAAAGGATACATTCCCGCTCATCGATGAGTTCTCACAGGGCCTCATCGCTACAAGCCTCGGACTTCCCGAAAAGCCTTCCTGCAAGCCGATCGAAGGTCTTCCCGGAAGACCTCCGGCCATGTGTGCAGGCTGCCCTCACAGAGGCATGTTCTATGTTCTTTCAAAGCTTAAGCTCACGGTCATGGGCGACATCGGATGCTACACGTTAGGTGCAACTCCGCCGCTCTGCGCCATCGACACCACAGAGTGCATGGGCGCTTCGATCAGCTCTCTCCACGGCTTCAATAAGGCACTTGGCGCAGACGCTGAGAAGAAGACTGTTGCAGTCATCGGCGACTCCACATTCATGCATTCGGGCATGACCGGTCTTGCAAACATCGCATACAACCAGACAAATTCAACAGTCATCATCCTTGATAACTCCATCACGGGTATGACAGGCCACCAGCAGAATCCTACAACGGGTTTCAACCTCAGGGGTGACCCGGCAGGAAAGATCGACCTGGAAGCTCTCGTACGTGCAATGGGCATCAACAGGGTAAGAGTAGTCGATCCTTACAACCTCGCTGAAGCAGAGCAGGCAGTTAAGGAAGAGCTTGAGGCAGAAGAGCCTTCAGTCATCATTTCAAGAAGACCTTGCGCACTCCTCAAGAAGGTTAAGCGCGGTGAGCCCATCCGGGTCAACGCCGATAAGTGCAAGTCCTGCAAGGCATGCATGAAGCTCGGATGTCCTGCGATCTCATTTAAGGACGGACACGCTCATGTCGATACGACACAGTGCTTCGGCTGCAAGGTATGCAGCGAGCTCTGCAAGTTCGGCGCTTTTGAGACATTGAACGGGGAGGCGATCACATGGTAACAAGCATAATGATAGTAGGCGTAGGCGGACAGGGTTCGCTCCTCGCAAGTAAGTTATTGGGAAGAGCCGCGATGGACAAGGGCTACGATGTAAAGGTCTCCGAAGTTCACGGAATGAGCCAGAGAGGCGGAAGCGTTGTTACTTACGTTAAGTTCGGCGACAAAGTAAATTCGCCCATCATCGACAAAGGTGAGGCTGATTACATCATCTCTTTCGAGCTTCTTGAAGCTGCAAGATATGTACAGTTCCTCAAACCGGGTGGACAGATCGTAACCAACTCACAGCAGATCGATCCTATGCCGGTAATCGCAGGCACGGCAGAATATCCCACCGAGCTCATCTCCAAGATGGAAGCAGCAGGTGCAAAGGTTGATGCGATCGATGCCCTCACCATC
>SVJC01000002.1 GCA_015069215.1 Oscillospiraceae bacterium | reverse complement strand
CCGTGCTGGCGCGCAAGAAAGCTCATGCCGTTGCCGGAGCCCGCTGATACGCCGATCGCGTAGTCGAACTCTATGCCGGCCTCCTGGAAACAGTCGAGAATGCCCGCCCCATACGCGCACTTCATTCCGCCGCCTTCCAAGACGAGGCCGATCTTCAGCTTCTTTCCGGCCATCTTTAACGCAGGAACCCTTCGATGATCTTCTGCTCGGCCTGCTGCTCGTTAAGACCAAGTGTCATGAGCTTTGTGATCTGCTCGCCCGCGATCTTGCCGATCGCAGCCTCGTGGATGAGAGAAGCGTCAACGTTCGTAGCCGCAAGCTTGGGTGTGGCGATGATGACGCCGTGGTCCATGATGATGGAATCGCACTCGGCGTGGCCGCTGCACTTGTTGTTTCCAGAAATGTCGATGATGACGTCCTGCTTTGATTCATCCTTTGCAACGCCGCGGCTCACGATGTCGCACTTGGAGTCCTCGCCGTCCAATGAGATGATCATCTCGGCAGACGCAGTCTGGTCAAGGTTCGTGAGGATCTTGTCATGCAGCAGAAGCGTTGCGCCGGGACCCACGGTCGCCTTCGTGACCCTGTGTGTATCGTTGATGCCTGCGATCTGCGAGGTATCCATGTCCATCGTGGAGCCTTCCATCAGCTCGACCTCGGTCGTGGGGTTCATGAAGCGCTTTCCGGTTCCGGTGCCCTCGCCGTAATGCTTTTCGATGTATTTAACCTTCGAATTCTTTCCGACATGGAATGAGTGAACGCCGTCGTGCCGGCTGTCATGTCCGCCGCAGTTGCTGATGCCGCAGCCCGCAACTATCGTGACATCGCAGTCCTCGCCAATGAAGAACTCGTTGAAGACGGTCTCCTTGTGGCCGGATTTGCTGATGATGACCGGGATGTGGCAGGACTCGTTTTTCGTTCCGTCCTTGATGTGGATATTGATGCCCTGGCCGTCCTCGCGCGACTCGATCTCGATGTTCGCGGTCGAATTCCTGGCCTCGCTCGCTCCGTTATTACGTATGTTGAAGGCGCCTACGGGCAGTGCATCGAGTTCTGCGACTTCCTTTAAGATCCTTTTTTCGAGATCATCCATTGCAGTGTACCCCCTCAGCTCCCGCGATCAGGCAGCCCTTGCGGTTTACGTGATGCGTCATGTTAAGTTCATCCATGATCTTTGCGCTGTCATCGAACTTGTCGACCACGCCGTCCTTGAGATAAATGATCTTGTCGGATATCTCGAGTATGCGCTCCTGGTGGGAGATGATCATGATATTGCCGTTTGTTACGTCCCTTAAGTTCTCGAAGACCTGGATGAGGTTCTGGAAGCTCCAAAGGTCGATTCCCGCCTCAGGCTCGTCGAAAAGGCTTAATTTTCCGCCTCTTGCAGCAGCCGTTGCGATCTCTATCCTCTTCATCTCACCGCCGGAGAGCGTGTCGTTGATCTCACGGTCAAGGTAATCCTTCGGGCAAAGACCTACGGCCCTCAAGTATGTTCCCATCTTGACGGGCTTTCCTTCAGCGATCGAAAGGATGTCTCTTACCCTGATTCCCTTGAACCTTACGGGCGTTTGGAAAGCGAAGCTCATTCCGCGGTTTGCGCGCTCATAGACCGGAAGGTCCGTGATGTCCTCGCCGTCGAAGATGATCTTTCCCGAAGTGGGTGTGATGATGCCCATGATGATCTTGAGAAGCGTTGACTTGCCGCTTCCGTTGGGGCCGGTGATCGCGACGAATTTGTCATCGATCTTAAGACTTACGTTCTTAAGGATATCCTTGTCATCCGCATGAAAGCAGATGTTCTGAAGTTCCAGCATGATTTTTTCTCCTGATCTGGTAATTCTTTGCCTCAGGCTACAATACTATATATTGCCCGCGGTAAATTAACAATAGACATTTTCGACATATGTCGGAAAACTTTTTGGGTATTCTTTTGTCCCGTGTGATAAAATACGCTTTATGTATAATATAGGGTAATACCTGAAGTCTCCGGGAGCGGTTCCGGAAGACTGATTTCAAAAAGGAACGGATCGATGAGCAAGAACAAGAGCCAGCCTTATATCTTTGTTACCCAGCAGAAGCTCATAGACTTCTGCCGCTATGACATCGGCTGGTTCGACCTGGTCGGCGGCAGCGAAGACGACGCTTACCCCACAAACGGTTTCGACGTTCAATGCGAAGTCGATTATCCGATGCAGCTCGAAGACCTCCGGATCGCGCTCTCCCATTTCGCGGATGACGAGGTCCCCTTGGACGATTTCCTTTTCGACTGGTGGTATCCGGTCATCGTGTATTTCTTCAACAACCTTTGTCTGGACGAGCTTTTCGGACCTGATCCGGATGCCATGACAAAGATCGAACTGCCGACGATCCCCATGACCGAGGAGGACGTTCTCGTCACGATCCTTGCAGTCATTGCCCATTCGGACCTCGACAAGAAGCTGCCCTACCAGCCCCTGCCGCTGTCCCACTACGTCGATCTCGATTCCATGATCAACATGATCGAGCTCTTTCAGGAGGATAAGGACCTTCCCGTCACCGAGCGCAGGTACACCGTCCCCCAGAAGACCGCATTCATCAATCACTGGGACAACAACCTTCTCCTGAAGGATGCACCCGAAGACATCAAGACCTTATTCGTATCGTTCACCGACGAGCTCTGCGAAAAGGAGATCTTCGAAGCTCTCAAGGCAAAGGCCTATGCCTGCTACGGCGGCAACGCAGTCTATGCAAGCGACTTCAAGGAATCGGCAAAGCTTTTGGAGATCCTCTGGCGCAAGTTCAGTTTCGGCTATGCCGCAAACACTTTGGGCTACATCCACTACTACGGAAGGATCGACGGCAAGCCTGATTACGAGAGGGCATTCTTCTATTTCTCGGTTGCCTCGAACTTCAACATAATCGAAGCTAAATACAAGCTCGCGGACATGTTCATGAAGGGCCAGTACGTCCTCCCCAACCCGCCGCTTGCATATCAGACATACGTAAAACTCTACGATGAGACGAGGTTCTATTTTGAGAACGGCGAGGTCGGCTGCGATTTTGCCGACTGTGCATTGAGACTCGGAAGAGCCTTAGCAGACCTTCCCTCGCAGCGCTTAAGACGTTACGCCGTAATGCTCGAGGCTGATTACGCGATCAAGAAGAGGATCGAGAAGTCCTACGAATACGGCGACAAGCAGGTTCAGGCCAACATCCGCGAAGAGCTCGCAAAGGCCCGCGCAGACCTCATCACGGACAAGGATTATCCGCGTCCGTTCGACCGCTGGAGAGACATCAACACAGAGTATGCGACCGAGCCCATCGAATCGTTCGTAAACAATCACAGCGACAGCGTCTATACTTTCAAGCTTCACAGGACCGGGTGCGATCACGTCAAGTTCACGATAACGAGACTGCCCGCAGTCTCAGGCAAAGATGTGCATCTTTCATTCTGCACGCAGCCCTGGGGCGAGTTCACGGGCATGGTCAGCAAGCTCGAGTTCACAGTCATCGATGACAACGAGCACAGCATGCTCAAGACCATCCTCGACAGCGACGTAAAGGAAACCACTTTCGACAAGCTCGTCATCGAAGAGCCCGACATCAAGCTTTCCAAGGCTTTCGGCAAGAACGGCGGCTTCAAGGCCTTCAAGTTCTACAGCCACGGCGTTCTTGTCTGCTTCACCTTCATCGACAAGATCTTCTACAACAAGCCCAAGGACGAATATCCCGAAGGCTGAAAATCCCACTTTACAAACCCGCTCCTGCGGGTATAATTGAGGCGTCCAAGGCGGAGTGTGATTCTCCGACCGGCGGTGACCCTTGGGTAGGGAAGTCCGCAAGTCCTGTCAAATTTTCGCATGCAGGATTGACGCAGTGAGACTCTGCGGCCGACGGTAAAGTCCGGAAGAGAGGAAGTGTTTACATGTCAGTTTCCACACCCACACCTGTCGGCTTAGCCGATTCTAAAGCACGCCGTAAGGCAATGATCCGCCGCATCACGGTCACAGCCATCCTCACGGCAATGGCATTCATTCTCATGTACCTTGAAGTGCCGCTCCCGTTCATGCCCCCGTTCCTCAAGTTCGATTTCTCAGAGATCCCCGTACTTGTCGGAGCATTTGCTCTGGGTCCCGTCTGGGGCATCGTCATCGAGCTTTTAAAGAACCTCATCCATCTTCCCTTCTCACACACGATGGGTATCGGTGAGCTCTCCAACTTCATCACGGGATCACTTTTCGTCGGCGTTTCAGGTCTTGTTTACCTCAAGCTCCACACCAGAAAGGGCGCTGCCCTCGCAATGGCGATCGGTACCATAGCGCTCGCGGTCATTGCGGTTCCGATCAACGCGTACATCACCCTGCCGCTCTACGGTACGGCAATGAACTTTTCCATGGAAGCGATCCTTGGATCAAGCGCCAAGGTCAACCCTCTCATCAAGGACAAAACAACGCTGCTGTTCATCGCTTTCGTGCCCTTCAACCTTTTCAAGGGCATCGTAGTTTCAGCGATCACGTTCTTCGTTTATAAGCCCGTTTCCAAGCTCATCCACGATACCCGCGAAGTAACCCGCGGCGTCAAGGACTAGGCTGAGACTGAGCCTGAAGCTAAGCCGGAACAGGCATAAGCTTTCGGCAATATACCCCAAACGGCATTTGCAGATAAAGGCTGTGAATCTCAATGTTGAATTGAGAGATCACAGCTTTTTTTGCATTCACGAAACGGAACACGAAAACGCCAATAATCGTGTTCCAAATCGTGAATCAGAGCCGATATTCACAAAAATGAACACGGAATCGATCAATTCCGTGTTCCAAATCGTGAATTAATAATCTTTTCGAAAACCGCATCTAACGGTTAGAGCTCTCTCGTCGCGTTATCGATCACCAGCTGTATCGCCTTCTGCGACTGCGGCCACTCGGGATGCGCGATCGGGAAAACATGATGCATGTGGAGCTCGCCCTCGTTTTCCGCGTCGTAGAACAGAGCGTTGCTTAAGATCTCCTTCATCCTGCGGTTGTCCTCGCGCAGGAAATCATCCTCGCCGGTGACCATTGCGACCTTGAGTTCGGGATCCATTTCGGCGATCTTCGAGATATCGTAAACGTATTCCGGCAGACGCTGCTTAGCCTTCGGATCATCGGGATTGCTCTCCTCGAAAAAGATCGCCGGGAAGCCCTTCGGAGGGTATCTGAATCCGCCGCAGATAAGTCCTGCGGAAACCACTTCTCCCTTGAGCTTTTCAAACACCAAAAGATCGTGTGCTATATTGCTGTTCCTCGCCGCAAGAGCGGAAATGAGAGAAAGGTATCCGCCTGCGGAATCGCCCGTCAGGTGGAATTTCTCTATGCCGTAATTCGCGGAGAGGAAGTTCATGCATTTAAATATCTGGCCGATTATCCCGGACAGTCCGGCTTCGGGCATCAGCGTGTAATCCATGTTCGCAACGGGCATGCCGGACATCCTTGCAAGATGCATTCCATAGCACTTGTCCAGGACCTTTGTGCCATAGCAGAAAGCACCGCCGTGGATGACGAGAAAACACTCTTTCGAGCTTTCAACGTTAACGGGCTTGTAGTAATCGAGCTTTAGGTTTAGGGGCTCTCCCGACCAGATGACATCCTCTTCGACGGTGACGTCCTCGGGGTAGACTTCCGCAGCAAGACGCGGCGCATCGGACTCTGTACAGTTCTTGATCCATATCTTGCATTCGTGTTCGGCTCTTATGCGGAATAAGCTCTTCATGTAATCACCACGCTTCTGACCTTTCCGGTGGTCGGGTTTCGTTACATTTAATTATAGAAAAATTCTTTTCGAATTACACCCCCACAACACAGGGGCTCTGTTGCTATAATAGGCGAAGAAATTCACGCACGGAGGACAACTGTAATGTCATACGATACGGCTGCAGCAGAGCGGCTTTCGGATCTCGTCTGCTCATTCATCTGCCACGCTTCGGGACACCTCCCGGATGACGTCCGCAAGAGACTTTCAGAGATGGCCGAAGCCGAGAACGAGGGCTTCGCTCCCGAGATATACAATGTCATGAAAAAGAACATGGAGATGGCCGACAAGCTCGGCAGACCTTCATGTCAGGATACCGGCATCCCGCAGTTTTTCGCGAGGGTCGGAACTAAATTCCCTTATCTTGATGAGATCGAAGACGCTCTTATCGAAGCCGTTAAGAAGGCTACGGTCAAGGCACCTCTCAGACATAACGCAGTCGAGGTCTTCGATGAGTTCAACACAGGCAACAACGTCGGTCACAAGGTACCGTGGATCGACTGGGAACTGGTCAAGGACAGCGATCAGCTCGAGCTCTATTTCTACATGGCGGGCGGCGGATGCTCCCTCCCCGGCATGGCAAAGGTCTTAATGCCCCTCGAAGGCTACGACGGGATCGCCAAGGCAGTCTTTGACCAGATGACAACATACGGCGTAAACGCCTGCCCTCCCTGCCTCGTAGGCATCGGCATCGCAGGCTCCGCTGAAGTCGCGGCAAAGCTTTCAAAGAAAGCTCTCCTCCGTCCGGTCGGATCCCACAACGAGAATCCGAAGGCTGCCCGGATGGAAAAGGATTTCGAAGAAGGCCTCAACTCGATAGGCTTAGGCCCCGGCGGATTCGGCGGAAAGCTCTCTGTCATGGGCGTTAACATCGAGCAGGCGGCAAGACATCCCGCAACTCTCGCGATGGGACTTTCGACCGCATGCTGGGCTCACAGAAGAGCAGGCATCAGGATCAATCCCGACTTCACATACGATTTCTTCACGCACAAAGGAGTCACATTATGAGCACATTCCATTTCACAACTCCCGTGTCTGATGAAGACATCAGGAAGGTACATATCGGAGACGTAATCTATCTGACCGGCGACATCACGACAGGCCGCGACGACGTCCACATCAGGGTCGTCAAAGGCGGCAAGGAGTCACCCGTTGACCTCAAGGGAAAGGCGATCTTCCACGCAGGCCCGATCATGAAAAAGATCTCTGCTGAAGGCGAGCCCGACAAGTATAAGGTCATCAGCGTAGGCCCCACGACTTCCATGAGAATGGAAAAGGCGCAGGCTGAATTCCTTAAGGCAACCGGCGCAAAGATAATCATCGGCAAGGGCGGCATGGGTCCCAAGACTACACAGGGCTGCATCGACAATTGCGCCATCCACACGATCTTCCCCGGCGGCTGCGCTGTCGTTGCTGCTGAGGAATGCGTTGACGTTGAAGGCGTTGAGTGGCTCGATCTGGGCATGCCCGAAGCAATGTGGAAGCTCAAGGCGGAGGAGTTCGGACCCTTGATCGTATCCATCGATTCATACGGCAACAACCTTATCGAGAACAACAAGAAGACTTTTCAGGAGAAGAAGGAAGCGGCGCTCGGAAACCTCAAGGGCAAGCTTGATTTCATGCATTGATGTCTGATTACCCTTCTCTCAAAGACCTCAGGACAAACGGCGTAAAGCTCCTGATATTTGACCTGGACGGCACGCTCCTTGATTCCATGAACGTGTGGAACAAGGTCGACATCGATTTTCTGGGCCGCTACGGATATGAGGTTACGCCCGAGTACACCGATGTCGTAAAGCGCGTATCGGTCGATGAGGCAGCGCTCTACACTCAGCAAAGATACAAGATCCCCCTGTCCCCTGCGGAGATAATGGCAGAGTGGGACAGGATGGTCAGCGGATTTTATAAGAACGAAGTCGAGCTCAAGCCTAATGTAAGACCATATCTTGATGAGGCGAAAAGACTCGGCTTCCAGCTGGGCGTGGCAACGGCACTCACAAGGAACAACGCTGTCTCCGCACTTGTGAAAAACAATATCCTCGGGATGTTCGAGGCGGTCATCACGCTCGAAGACGTTGGCAAAAAGATCGACAAATCATCACCCGACATCTTTCTCAAAGTACTGAATTACGTTAACGCCAGAGGCACTTCGACAGAGCCTTCCCGGACGCTCGTCTATGATGACGTCCAGGCAGCAGCAAGAGGCGCAAAGAGCGGCGGATTTCTGACATGCGCGGTCTATGATAAGATCGGCTGCGGAGATCCCTTGAAGTGGGAGAGCTTCGCAGCCGAGTGTGATTATTCAGTCAGAGAGTTTTAAGGATCTTATTCCTTCTCCTCTTTCTTCTCTTCGGACTTAACCTGAGCGGGAACAGCCTGTTCTGCGGGCTTTGCAGCATCTGTCTTTGCGGCAGCAGCCTTGGCAGCGGCAGCCTTTGCTCTTCTCTTTTTCCTTGCGTTGAAAACGATGCAGAGAACTATTACTGCGATGATGATCATTGCAACGAGGACAGGTGACAGGGCAACGAGGACAAGGAGAAGTCCCTTGAAGAATTCGCCGATGGCCTTGAGGGAATTCATGAATGTCTTGGCGAGTCTTTCGCCGTAAGTATCAACGTGAGGCGCTTCCTGAGGCTTAACTTCGAGGACTTCCTTGACGTTGAGCTTGAGTGTAGCATAGGAGACCTGGTTCTCAAGGACGCGGAGCGTGGACTCTGCACTCTCGATCTGGTATCTGACTTCCGTAAGCCTGTTCTGGAGAACGATGATGGAATCAAGATCCTTTGCCTGGCTCAAGAGCTCTGTAAGCTGCTTCTGCTCGACTCTGAGGGAATCGAGTCTTGCCTTTGTATCAACATAGCTGAGAGTAACGTCTGTAGTGCTCTCGTTCGTGCTCGTAACGGTGCAGTTTTCGCCGACTGTTGAGATCAGTTCGTCGAGCTTGTCAGCGGGAACCCTGATGGTATAGTTTGCCCTTCTGAGGCTTCCTGCCTTGCCTGTTCCGGAGATTCCGGAATTCTCGATATAACCGCCCAATTCTCTGACCTTATCCTCAACTGATTTGCGGATGGCCTCAAACTCCTTGGTCTCAGCGGTCATGGCAACGTTCCTGATCAGGAGCCTTCCCTTTGTCGGGTCAACATTGGCCTGGTTCTGATTGCCGTTCTGAGCCTGATTGTTTACATCAGCTCCGGTGTCCTCCCTGGCTTCCTCGAAGGTATCGCCGGCACCGGCAGCCTTGCGTGCGCCCAAAGATGCGTTGGAGTTTGACTTTGCGGCATACATTCGGTTTTCAGCATCTTCATATTCATAACCGGCTGCAGTCGTCTCATAAACCGCTCTGGGGCTTGTTGATTTACTGCATCCCGCAAACAGGAACAGCGTTGCCAAAGCGGCCGCTATGACTATTGAGATTCTTTTATTTTTCATGATCCTATCCTCCATAAGATTCGTGTTACACCCTTAATACAGATCAAAAATGCAAAATGTTGCACCGCGGCGAAAAGTTTTTTCACCATGTAATCAGCATACTTATATTGTGGTATATTTCAAGCGATGGAATATTTGGAAATCACAAAAGATCTCTGGTCTTATCTTAAGGAAGCTAAGCGCCCGCTCGTGATCTACGGGACCGGCGACGGCGCGGATAAGATCATCAACGAGCTCGAAAATCGTTCACTGGGAGACCTCGTCAGAGGCATTTTCGCGAGCCCCGGGTTCGTGCGTGAAGGCCGCGTTTTCAGAGGCTTTGAGGTCGAATCTTTCGAAAGCATCTGTGCCCGTCTTTCGGATTTCATCGTTCTCGTCGCGTTCGGTTCTCCCCTGCCCGACGTTCTTTCATACGTTTATTCGATCGAAGAGAAATACGAGCTCTATGCACCCGACGTGCCCGTCTGCGGCGGCGAAGTCTTTGACATGGAATTCGTTCAGCGCAATGAAGAACGTCTCGAAAAAGTATATTCAAGACTGGCTGACGATGCTTCACGCAAGTGCTTCAGAAGTCTTGTAAACTACAAGCTTTCAGGGCGCCTTGATTATCTCCGCGCATGTGAGGTCACGCCTGATGAAGCTGATTCTCTTTTAGGGCCGTTTAGCAAAAACACCTCTTTCATCGACCTCGGCGCGTATAGGGGCGACACTCTCCTTCGCTTTACCGGAATGTTCCCCGGCTTTATTTCAGCGACCGCCGTCGAACCCGAACGCCACTCGTTCAAAAAACTCACCGAATGCGCATCGGCATTTTCCATCCGCGTCACGTGCGTAAACGCGCTCATTTCGGATGAGTGCGGCAAAGCGACGCTGACTGATTCAAGAGGACGGGGAACGAGAGCCGCTAAAGTCAACACCGGCCGCGAGATAGACAAAGTCACCGTTGATTCTTTTGAAGACAGCGCTAACGCAGGCTTCATCAAGTTCGATGTTGAAGGCAGTGAGCTCGCCGCGATCGAAGGAGCAAGAAACACGATCTCAAGATTAAAGCCGCAGATGAAGATCGCGTGCTATCACAAGAGTGCTGATCTTTTCGAGATACCCGAAAAGGTCTTTGAGATAAGAGACGATTACCGCATATATATGCGCCATACTCCTTGCATTCCGGGCTGGGATGTAGATTACTATTTCTTATGAAGATACTTATAGTCAGTGATTCGCACCGCATGAACGGCAACCTGAAGATCGCGATAGACCGCGAAAAGCCTGACATGCTCATCCATTTAGGCGACATAGAAGACGCGGAAAGAACAGTCGCCTTGTGGGCCGGCGCGCCCAAGACCCCGTGCGTTTTCATCAAAGGCAACTGCGACAGATATTCTGGTTCGGATGGATTAAGAGACGTCGCGATCTTCCCGCTCAAAGGCCACAGATTCTACTGCTGCCACGGACACAATGAATACGTGAATTACGACCTCACGGGGCTTTGCATTGAGGCGGCGACCAACGAATGCGACATAGCGCTTTTCGGGCACACGCATGTGCCTTACGACAGCTGGGGCGACGCTGTAAAAGACACCGGCCGCAGCTATAAGGAACTCGATCCCTACGCTTCCGCAGGCATCAGAGTGTTAAATCCCGGCAGCATTTCCCTGCCCAGGGGCGGGTCGCCAAGAACATATATGGTTATGGAAATGAAAGATGACGGAAATTACTCCGTCATCCTTAAGGATCTATGAAACAAGCGCGGTGTATGCTGCTTATGCCGTTCTCGAGAAAGTCAGCGAGTCTGCGAAATGCTGCTGAGCGTCTTTCCAGACAAGCTCATAACCTTTCTTAAATGTGATCTCGCCGGTGCCCTTCTTGTAATCCACCTTGTTTGACAGAAGCCCGAGATCCGTATAAACGAGTTCCTGCTTGGTGCAGTTCGAGTATTTGAGAATGTTTGTCTTACGGTCGACCTTTCCGCTCATGGTGTAATAGACTTCCCTTCTGCGGTCATTTCTGTCCTGGGACTTATATACAACGGATATGGTTGCGTTGTCGTTCTTCTTGATGAAGATCTTGATGGTGATGTCCTTGCAGGTATAAACGCTGTTGCCGAGAGTGTAGTTCTCGGGATAGTTCTTAGTCGGGGTCTTTACCGTTTCCTTGCTCGGATTATCGTTGCCCTTATCTGCAGAAGTTGACTTTGTCTCTTTTACGGTCTTCTTTGTGGTCTGCTTGGTTGTCTTCTTTGTTGTCTTTTTCGAAGACTTGGAAGAGGTCTTCTTTGTGGTCTCGACATTCTTTACGGTTCCGGTCTGCTTATTGTCCTCTACCGGCTCTTCGCTTTCCGTGACGGCTATGGGTGTCACAACAGATGTCTCCTGAGAAGTTTCTGTCTGCTCAGCGGATGTTTCCGTTTCACCGGTCTGTTCGGTCTGTGCCGTCTCGGTGATGACAGTCTCAGCAGTGGGTGTAAGCGGGTTTGCTGAAGGTACCTTCTTTGCGCAGGCTGCAACGGGCAAAACCGTAGCGAGCAGCATGCCGGCAGCGAGTATAGTTCTGATCTTGGTGTTCATTGGTCTGTCCGTCCTTTGCAGGTTATTTGATGCTTGTTGTTTGACGGCATCATTTAAGCACGCAGCGAAAAGACACACCATCCACAATTTCAGTGGATTCTGTTGATTAAGCTACAGTCAGTAAGCGTTTTGTATATTATCTGAAAAATCAGGCTCAGCCGCGTTTTTCGAAATATGACGCATCGTGATTGCACCACGGGCATACGAAATCAGAGGGAAGCTCTTCACCTTCGTAAACATATCCGCAGACCGTGCAGATCCATCCCTTCTGCTCGGGTGCTTTCGATGCCGAAGATTCCTTGATGTTCTTCTGGTAGAAAGCATAAGTTGCTGAAGGATCGTTATTGAAAACAGCCCCGTCCGTTACGTCTGCGAGGAACAATGTGTGCGTTCCGAGATCAGTGGAAGATACGACCTTGCATGAAAGGTATGCGTTGCACTCGTCCTTGATGTAGATGACACCGTTGTCCGCGCGCATGTAGTAGATCGGCAGTACTTTATCCACGGTCCTTCCGCTCTGGAAACCCCAATGCTTGTAGGTTGCAAACTCCGATCTCTCGGTGAGCATCGAGATGTTGAAAAGCCCCGTCTTCAGTATGATGTCATGCGTAAAGTTATTCTTGTTTACGCAGATCGTGATGCGGTTGGGTTCAGTCGTGACCTGGCACGCGGTATTTATGATGCATCCGTTGTCCTTCTCACCATCCCTTGCCGTAAGGATATATAATCCGTAGGTCAGGTTATACATAGCTTTCTTATCCATGTCAGGCCTCCTTATGATCGATCTGATAGATCAATTATATGATTCCCGTCACGAAATAACTATCGTATGTCAGTGTATTGTCGACAGATTCCTTTACGCAAGAGCCGCCTTAAGTTTTGCGAGGTTACTCGTCATTACCGAAAGGTAATCAAGTTCTGATCCGCTGGCCTGCATTGAATCTAAGACCTCAGTCTTCACGTCTGTTTTACCGGCAGTCTCAAGAACGGTTTTAGCGAGCTTTCCGTCAGAATTTTCGATCGTCAGGATCGTCTTGCAGTCAAGCTCCTTGATCTTGTCGGCAAGAAATTTCACTGTCTCGAAAGACGCTTCGGTCTCAGCAGAGCACCCTACGAAAGCCGCGCTGTACTTGAGCTTGTAGTCTTCTGCAAGATATCTGAAAGGGAATCTGTCAGCGACTACCATCGTATCAAGCCTTGCGCCCTTTACACCTTCCTCATACTGCTTGTCGAGTGATTCGAGCTTGGCAAGGTATGCATCAAGATTGTCCTTGAACTTTTCCGCGTTATCTTTTGATACGGAAGCGAGCGCTTCTTCTATTGCCTTGCATGATTTCGAAGCAAGTCTCAATGACATCCAGATGTGTTCATCGTACTCAGGACCTTCCTCGTGATCGTGCTCACCTTCGCCCTGCATGCCTTCAACAACCTCTTCCTCAACGATGGAATCCTTGAGAATGTCCATCAGGCATACGACCTTCTGATCTTTATTTGTCGAATCTTTGATCGCATCCCTGATCCATTCTTCGGACTCGCCTCCGACGAAGATCAATACGTCTGCGCTCTTGATCGCAACTATGTCAGATGTTGAGGGCTGGAACGAATGAAGATCCGTTCCGTTATTTATGATCAGCTTTTGCTCGGTCCCTACGGTATCCTTTGTTATCTGACGCGCCCAGTCGTAGAGCGGTGCAGTCGCGCATACAACGCGTACACCCTTGTATTTGTTTGCCGTCCTGCCCGCACAGCCGGCTGAAGTAACAATGAATGTAAGTCCCATCAATGCTGCGAATATTTTCTTTAACATGTCCGTCTCCTCAATTGAAATTGAAAATCGTTTTCAATTTTACAGGATTAATCCCGTTTGTCAACAAGAAAATGCAACAACACGTTGCTTGTCATCATCCGCCCCGGAATCCATAATGGAGCTATCAAAAGCAAAGGAGTTCACGTCATGGATACCAAAGATATTTTGAAAAAGATAAGAGAAGCAAATAACCTTACACAGGATCAGTTTGCAGAAAGAGTCCTGGTCACAAGACAGGCTGTAAGCCGCTGGGAAACAGGCGAGACACAGCCCAACACAGAGACATTGAAGATCATCTCAAGAGAATTCGACATCTCGATCAACACCATCCTCGGGAGCCCCAGGCAGCTCTACTGCCAGTGCTGCGGAATGCCTCTTAACGAAGACATCAACATCAGCCGCGAACCCGACGGATTCTTCAACGAAGACTACTGCAAATGGTGCTACACCGACGGCGATTTCGTGTACAAGTCCAAAGACGATCTTCTCGACTTTCTGATGGAGCACATGCCCAATCCCGAAAAGCTTGAAGACTCCGACAGACGCCTTCAGTATGACAGGCTTCTTTCACAGCTTAAGCACTGGAACTGATGAAAAGACAAGGACTTCTATGGGGCTGCTTTTGCAGCCCTTTTTCTTTATGGCCGGCTTCATTCCAGATTTATAAAACCGCATTTTTGGAATGATGTTTTTCAAGCAAATTTGATATCTCAGCGCGAAAAATCATTCCAGAAATCGTTTTTCGTTTTTGTGGAATGAAAAATCTTTCTCCACCGCCTATTTTTCGAGGTTTTTTTCATTCCAAAATCAGCTTTTTCGAAATCCGGAATCATCACCATCTAAACCAACCAAAAAACTCCGGCGGTTCTTATCAAAACAACTGCATTTTATAATGTAAAACAAGGTGATATACTTAATAGGGATATCGATTGCACACAACTGACCCGGCGGTCCGTCCAATGAATAAGACTTTTGCATATATCAATCTGGCAATAGTTGCAATAGCCGCAGTCCTTCTGGGGCTTTTATTCGTGTTCAGCATTCCCGACGGAAATGTATATTCGCCGAACCGTCCCGTTAACGATGAATGGAAGTATAACGGCGGCGCAAGCCCGAACGTAAGACAGGATGAGGATGCTGATCCCGAGAATCCCGTTTTCGATCCGGTAAACACGATCTCCATGTACAAGAATATCGAATGGTCAACGTTCAACGGCGCAGACCTCTGCTTCTCCACCTGCAATCTCAATTTCAAGATCTATCTGGACAATGCACTCATATACGATTTCAAGCCGAAGCTTCTCCCCATCTACGGTGATTACTACGGCGAATACATTCACGTCGTAAACGTTCCCGAATTCGAGGGAAGCCGCACGCTGACGATCGAATACGATTCACTTCTAAAGGGCAAGTGGACTTCATTCCGCGGCATGCACGCAGAAGGCGGCGCTTCTTTCATCAAGGGTATCCTGCACAGGAATTTCTGGAAGTTCATCTTAAGCTTCTCTGCTTTGTTCCTCGGCATTTCACTCGTTGTTTTCGGTGCGTTCCAGAATAGAAGGACTACGAAAATGGTTGAGACGATCGCGCTCGGGACCATGACCATAATCCTCGCGCTTTATACGCATACGGGTACGCACATAATGTTCCTGGTCACGGGCAATCCGGGTGTCATAAGACTGATTGAGCACATGTGTCTCGTGCTGCTTCCTGCGCCTGCGATGATCTTCTTCTCCGCCATGACGGAGAACCTCAATTCGCATCTCGTTAAGATCACGGTCTGGCTCGTTACGGGCAATTTCATATTGAGCCTTTTGTGCCTCATCACGAACGTTACGGACTTCCACAATATCCTCGTCCTGTCGCACACGATAATCGCGATCGTAATAGGCTTCATGGTATTCATGTTCGTGCGCGAAATGAAGCTCGACAAGGAAAGGGACAACAGATACCGCTACATGCTGTTTGCTTTCGGAGTTCTTTTCGCGACAGGCACGATCGATATGATCCGCTACTATCTGCCCGGCTGGCAGGAAGATAACGCTGCAGCAACGAGGATCGGTCTGACGGTATTCTTCATCGTCCTTCTGATCTACGAGACCACCTCCATGATCGAGACCAACAAGCGCAGTCTTGAGTCAGACATCCAGGCAAGGCTCGCAAGAGTAGACGGCCTGACGGGGCTTTCAAACCGCCTCGCATTCAATGAGTGCGAAGATGTTCTTCAGAACGGCGAATCCGGAAAATGCATCCTTGTCCAGTTTGACGTAAACGACCTCAAGAAGGTCAACGACCGGCACGGCCACCTCGAAGGCGACAGACGCATCATTGCGGCTGCCGAAGCGATCAAGTCAACCTTCGGAACGTTTGCGGGAACGTGGTGCTTCAGGACCGGCGGCGATGAGTTCATGGCCATCATGACAGGCCCCGATGTCGAAAAAGAATACGAGAAAGCCTTGGAGCTTTTTGATGCTTATATCGATGAATACAACACAAATGAAAAGCCGGAGATCCCGCTTTTCATACCCTGCGGCATGGCTGTTTATGAGAACGGAACGGGAATGAGCCTCGCAATGGCAGAGCGCCTTGCCGATGACCGCATGTACGCCAAGAAAACGGAGATCAAAGAAAACCTCGCCGAATGATATTTGTCAGTCGGTCCTGAGAGCTGTGACGGGATCCTGCTTGGATGCCGTTCTTGAAGGAATGATGCCTCCGATGAGCGTAAGAAGCACACTTAAGAAAACAAGTGCGATTCCCGGAAGAACAGGCAGCGCGGCGCTTACCGCTTCCGTCTCACCTATCTTGTGGATCAGGTAGTTGCCCGGGATCAGGAGCAGGAGCGAAATCCCAACACCTAAAAGACCTGCCAGGAAGCCGGTGATGACGGTCTCCGCGTTAAATACCTGGGCGACATTCAGTTTCGATGCGCCCATCGCGCGCAGGATACCGATCTCCTTGCGGCGCTCTAAGACGCTGATATATGTGATGACTCCGATCATGATCGAGGATACGACGAGCGAGATCGCGACGAACGCGATGAGGACGTATGAGATCGTGTTGATGATCTTCGTGACTGACTTCATCAGCGCGCCTACGATGTCCGTGTAGGTGATGGACTTGTCTTCGTCACCGGCATCTTCTGCAGCCTTGTTGTAGTCATCGATTATCTTTACGATCTTGTCCTTGCTCTCGAAATCCTTCGGGTAGATGGTGATAGAGCTTAAGTCATCTGCTTCGCGGTAGCCGAAAGCGGCAAGATTTGCGTCGGCGGAGGTCGTGTTTCCGCCCATCATCTCGGCCATGAAAGATTCCATCTGCGACTGGTCCATGTTCATCTTGAATGCGCCTGCGATCGCGTCTTCATCGATCATGAGGGCATCTCCGAAATTGGAGAACGTTTCCTTCAGAGCGCTCGTGACATTCTTTCCGATCTGCGTCGCGACCTTCTTGAATATCTTCTTCATAGCTCCGCCGATCTGCGTTCCCATCGACTGCGAATAAGAGTTGACGTTCTTTGAGACCTGCTTCATTATGCTTTCCGTGTTTACGGCCTTCATCGCACCGTCGGTGATGAGCTTGGAACCCTCTTTGGAGCTGGCGTAAGCAGCGAAGGATTTTGCAAGCAGAGACGGATCAGGTGCGTTATGTTCCTTCGCATACTTCTGATAGCCGTTCGTCAGTGCCTTAACAAAAGCGGACATCTGCTTGTCGGTGATCTTTACGTTGCCGACGATCTCATCGGTTACTGCATTGAACTGCTTCTGCGCGAGTTTTCTTCCTTCATCGGTATTGAGGTACTGTGTCATGTACTGCGTGAGATTACCCGATGTGAGATCCCATCCCTGCTTTGAAGCATATTCCGCAAAGCCGTCCATGATGGCTGTCTCGGCCTTTCTGATCGCCTTCTGCGATACGTCGCCGATGCTGTCCTTGATTATCTTCATGATCTGCTCGCGGATCAGTGCCTTTCCCTCTGCAGAGTTCAGATAAGCATTGAAGGCATCCGGCATTTTCGCGTAGTCTGTCTTCGGATCCTTTGCTGCATAAGCAAGATATCCGTTCATTACGTTCGTAACGAGCTTGCCCAGCTCTTCGTAATTGACGTCCAGCTTAACGTTATTAAGGAGCTTGGATATGTCCTTTGAGTTCATCTTGGGCATCGCGTTGGCAAGTTCTTTCGCGAAGTCGATGCCGTTAAGATCCGTCAGCTTGTTCTTGTCGAATTTCAGCGCATTCTCGTCAAACTTGAAAGCATCCTTCATCTTGTCTTCGTCGACGGAGAAAAGTTCTCCCATGTCAAAGTCTTCGTTCTCATCGTCGAATCTGACGCCGGTGAGAACATTGGTCTCGCGGTCAGCAAGCTGTGCCTTTACGACATCGGCATTCTCGGATTCCGCGCGCAGTTCCTCGATCAGGTGCTTGCCGTAATAGATGCCGGAATTCAGCATCTGGATGTCCTCCCCGTCCTTGGGCTGGACGATCCCGACGATCTTGAGATCACGCGATTTCTTGAGGAGATCGTTCATGAACTTTGAATCTTTCCTCATGTCGGAATAGATCTTGTGCGTGCTGTCGTACTTGTAGAAATCAAATGCGGGAGCGACCTTGAAGACCTTGTCCATGAACGCGCTGTAGGGCCAGGTGTATTTCTCCTGATCAGACGAGACGGTCTTTCCGTTCGTGAAGTCGTCGATCATCTTGTCGAGTTCTTTTCTGTCGCGGAGTCCGAAAACATAGATTATGTAATCGCTCACGCTTCCGTTCGACGAAATGACGAGGACCGCTTCGCTTGAATTTTGGGGCCACCTGCCGGTCTTGATGTCGTACTGGTTGATGTAGAGGTCATCGTTTTCGGGCAGCTCGAAAAATACATTCATCGTGTAAGCCGATGTGAACATCGAGGAAGAGGACATGCCCATGGACTTGAAGTCCTCGTTCGGATTAACCTGTCTGAAATCGCCCGTCTTGCTTGAATAATCGAAGATCTGTGGCTGGAGCGAATACCTGTACTCGATGCCGTTCGTGAGGTCATAGATCTCGGGAGTCTTCTCATCGAAATGACTTCTAAGCGAGATCAGGTCGTTGCTCTTAAATGTCGAAAGGATCTGCGAAACGCTCGGGATCTCCGTGATCTTGCCGGGCTCTGCTTCCTTCCACGAATCGGTGTTGACCATCATGAGCTGCATCAGTGACACTGACGAGCTCTCGATCTGCAAAGGATATTGCGACAGGGTCTTTTTCTCGGTGTCATCGATGTATTTGTTGACGCCGTTTGAAAGAGACATGATAAGTGCGATCCCTATGATGCCGATCGAGCCTGCAAATGCAACGAGAATGGTCCTCGTCTTCTTTGTCAGGAGGTTGTTGAAGCTCAGTGCCAGAGCCGTGAAAAAGCTCATTGAAGCTTTGCCGATGCGCTTATGGACGGGCGGCTTTATCATCGAATCCTCAGGCTTGTAAGGATCAGTGTCGCCGATTATCTTACCGTCTTTTACCCTGACGATCCTGGTCGCGTACTGCTCTGCGAGCTCAGGGTTATGGGTGACCATGACTACGAGCCTGTCTTTCGCGACTTCCTTCAGAAGGTCCATGACCTGGACGCTCGTATCGGAGTCCAGCGCGCCCGTGGGCTCATCTGCCAGGAGGATGTCCGGGTCGTTTACGAGCGCTCTCGCGATTGCAACACGCTGCATCTGTCCGCCGGACATCTGGTTCGGCTTTTTGTGAGCCTGCTCTTTAAGGCCGACCTTATCAAGGGCTGCCAAAGCCTTCTCTTTTCTTTCCTTGCCGCTGATGCCCGAGATCGTCAGAGCGAGCTCGACGTTTGCCAGGACCGTCTGATGAGGGATCAGGTTATAGCTTTGGAAAACGAAACCGATCGTGTGGTTTCTGTAGGCGTCCCAGTCCCTGTCTTTGTACTTCTTCGTTGAGATCCCGTTGATTACAAGGTCGCCCGAATCGTAACGGTCAAGACCTCCGATTATGTTGAGGAGCGTTGTCTTGCCTGAGCCGGAAGGACCTAAGATCGCGACGAATTCATTGTCGCGAAGATTAAGAGAGACGCCGTCAAGCGCCTTCTGAACAAGATTTCCCGTTTTGTATTCCTTGCGGATGTCTTTGATCTGAAGCATATCTATCCCCGAAAAACTGCCATATAGATCTATCCTACGCGTAATTGTATCACGCGCATTTAGGAATTTGTTTATTCAAGATGTCATTTTTTCGGAGTTTCCGTGGCGTTCTTATCGTCTTTATTGATAGTTCTGGAATGGACGCGCCTTCTCGAAGGCCTTGATGAAGGCTGCTTCTGCTCGGGTTTTTGAGTCTTGGAAGGCTCTGTCTTTGCGGCAGAAGCCACGGGGGCATCGGAAGCGGGAGTATCAGCCTTGGGAGCCGCCTTTTTACGGGGCTTTTCTTCCTTCTTGTCGTCTGTTGTCTTTTTGGCGCGGGGCTGCTTTGGCTCCTTGCCGGCGAAATTGCCGTTCTCCGCGTCCTTTATCGTGGTTGCTCTGTAAACGTTGTTTACGCCGCGCTTCTTCATCTGCGTGATCGCGGGATCGTATCCGTGGTCCGCGGAGATTATCACGAACTTCGGTGCAGGAGACATACCGGCCCTTTTCACGCAGTCGATCATGAGGTCTGTCAGGAGCTGGAAATCCAGAGCGTTCTTGGTGCCCGTGACAACATCTTCGATCGTCACGGTTGCCTTTGCAGCCATCAGCGTCTTGATGTCATTGAACTTCATCTGGTCGGAACCGCCCTTTGCAAAGATCTTGACGGTGTCAGAAGAAGGAAGCGCATCCACTCCCTTGAGTCCCGCGGTCTTTACGTTTTCGAAGTCAATGTAGTAGTAATTCATCAAAACCTCAGAATGAAAGCTTGTTGTATGCCCAAGGGTATCTCGCTATGAATTCGTCGGGGAACTGTTCCTTGTCATAAGGACGGAACTGGAGTTTCTTTATGGTCCTCATGTAAGGCTTGATGACCTTTTCGAGGCCCTTGCAGCTCATGTCGAACTTCTCCTTGCTGCAGTCCACGATGCAGACATATGACTTGTCCTGAGGATCATCAACTGCAACGACCATGACGACGCAGATCTTGGAGATCTCTGAATGAGAACCGCCGTATTTCCTGACGGCGTCCATGATGTAGTTGGACTCGCCTGCAGGAATGAGGTTCTGAACATTGTATTCCCTGAGCCTCTGAGCGGGCTTTTCCTCTGCCTTCGGAGCTTCCCGGAATGTCTCAGCCTTCTTGTTCTCGCCGAAAAGGTAACTGAACTGGATCGTGTTGACCGCAGTGTCGAGGACCGGCTTGGGAAGCGCGAAAATGACGGGGCCGAGAGGATCGACTACGCATCCGCCGTGATTCTCGTCTCTTGCAACGCTGCAGATCTGTGAGAAATCCATGCTGATGCCGGTGTTGAAGCCGCCGGTCTTGGCAAGCATTCCCTTATGCTTTTCGAATGCCTTCATGCCGGAGAAAGCGGGAAGCATGGGCTTTCCTTCCTCCTTGTTGGACTGGAGTCCTGCGAAAGCGACTCTCCTCTGGTTGTTCGATCCGCCGGTAACCTTTGCGGGAACGACGAATTCCGTCTTCATCGCAGCGTTCATCAGCTGACCGAAGAATTCCTGGTCGCCCTGATATCTGGAGAACTCGCAGAGCATGGCAGGAAGACGGATGCCTTCGAGTTTGCCTTCTTCTGCGGGAAGGTTCGTGAGGATGGAGAAGTTCCTGACTCTGGATTCCTTCTCCTCATCCGGAGATTCGGGATCCTTGAAGTCGCCCTTGGAGAGCTCAAGCTCAACCTTCTCGTTATAAGCCTCATCAACTATTTCACGGTTATCATTGCGGATAACGTTGACTGTAACAGTGTTAAGATCGTCAAGACCTGAAAGGACCTGGATCTCCTGACCCTTGGTGATCTTTCCGCGGAGGTAGCCGGTTACGATCTCGTCGCCTTCGTTTACCGGATCGGTATAAACATTTGCGTCGACCAGCATGAAGAAGCGCTCATTGCCGTCCGTAGCCGGAAACATTGAAAGGACATCGGCAGCCGCTTCAGCCGCCTTTGTCATGTCCGAAGCTATCGCATCCCTGTATTCCTGCTGCTCAGCCTCGCGCGCCGCGATCTTCGCCTGACGTTCTTCCTCTTCCTCCTTACGTGCCTGGAGGATTATTTCCATCTCCTTGGAACTTGAAGCCGCTTCGGCGTTCTGTTCCGCGGGTTTATTCTCATCATTCTTTTTCTTTCCGAAAAGTGCCATATCCGGTCCCCTTTATTTTTAGTCAAAAAGAATTATAACACGGCAAGCCTGATTTGACCGCATCACCTTAAAGATGTGTCAGTGGGGCCTGATGAAATGCTCCCAGGCCACCCTGTATTGATCGTAGGATCCGTAGAAAGAGAACACTGCAAGGACAAAAAACGTGAGGGGCCACCCGAAAACGGACTTCCAAATGACCCCTTTCGGAAATTCCCGGCCATAGATTCCCAGGAAAACTCCCGCCGCGGGAAGGACCGGCGCAATGTATCTGAAGCTCTCCGTGCAAACTACCGGGTATTTGAAGCAGAAGCTTATGTAGCAGCCGAGCATCACAACGCAAAGGATCAGGAGCGACATGAAGCCTGCGGTCATTTTCTTTTTCCTGATGTACCTGACGGTTATTATGAGCGCGCTCATAAAGATCACGAACGCCACTATTATGGCGGCCCCATAGACACATAACCCGGATTTTATAAGATAATCCGATTCGAAATTCCTCTCGTCGAAAAGCGATGTCTTTAGCAGCGCCACGAATATGTTGTAATCAACTCCGGGTTTTGAAGAAGATTCCACCAGGAACGGCTTATTAAGGGATTCCATGGAAGGCGCGAAAAGTCTCTGCCACGGTGAATACATCCAGACGTCCTGCCCGCTCGACGAATCGATCGGGAAGACATACGTGAAAGGCGTTCCGTGCTCGAGGAAATTCTTTACGGGATACCAGAGTCCCAAAGGGAATGCCAGGGCACCGAAACAAACAAACTGCTTTATGAGTCCGCCCGTGGAAACCTTGCCTTTCTTCTCTTTTTTCCTGACGGTCTCAATGAGTTTTGCCAGGAACAGGAAGCCGACCGGGAATGCGACAAAGCCCATCGAGAGCTTGGTCATCATGGCGCATCCGATGGCAAGCGCCGTGAAAAGTATCGTCGTAAGATCGGGGTTTTCATACCACCTGAGTGCAAGATAGATCGCTGCGACAAAGAGCATCAGGGCCAAAGCGTCGTTATTTACCTGGATCGACAGGAATATCGTCTGCGGATGGAGGCACACAAGGACAAGTGCCATAACAAGCGCGACGCCTTCGATCTTAAACTGCCTGAAGATCTTGAGGCTGAAGAGCACAAAGCCGCTGCTCCAGATGAACGGCAGCGTCTTTAAACAGTCCACTGCAGCCGCGCGGTCCGGGAACACCACTGAATTCAGCTTGAAGAACAATGCGCTCAGGATGTAATGGAGCGGCGGATGGTAGAGCTGACCTAAGTCCCTGACGTCGCCGTCCGGGAGCGCCCAGTTCTCGTAGATATACATGATGTAATCATCGTGAAAGCCCTGGAATCCGGGCGCGAACGAGGATACGTCGTGCTGATAAAAGTTCATCGGCGTGAACAATACCATTATCGTTCTCAATGTGAACCCGGCCGCAAGCACCGCGAATACCGCATCTTCGGTCTTGAACTTTTTGGATGCGTACAGCGAGATGCAGCAGAGCACTATCGCGGTAAGGCATCCGAAAAAGAAGAATCTCAGCATGATCCCGAAGCATTCGATGGTCAGGCGCTGCACCGAATTGAAAGCATTTTCGAGCGCGAAATATGAGACGATCCCGACGGGGATTCCCGCCAGAAGGCCTGATAATCCGGCCTTTACGCTATTGATGCGGCTGACCATGTAAAATGCAACGAACGATACGAACACGCCGAAAAGGACTGCGCATTTGATGCTGCTCAACCGCGCGGCCGTCATGCCCGTAAGGCAGTAGATGAAGAGTACTCCCGCCGTCATCAGCAGGAACGAAGGGCCTATGGAACTGATGTCATTCTTCTTTTCTACCATGTCGGTTCAACCACCAAAACTTCGCCTTTGACGTAAGTCCAGAGTATCGCGTAATAGACCGTCGACATGACGAAGAACGCAATGCAGAGCGCCTTCAATCCCTTTCCGGGAAGGCCTTCCGCACGCTTTGATCCGGCCATTGCCGCGATGCCGAATACCCCCGTCAGCAGAGCCGGGAAATCGTATCTGAAGTCCTGCGAGCAAACGTGGGGGAACTTTAATGAGAACATGATGATCGAGACCACCTCGGTCACGAAGAGTATTATCAGGGCCATTTCTTCAACGGTCTTACCGCGTTTTCTCATGGTTGCGATCACGTAGATTATCCCTCCGAATGCCACGAGAATAAGGATCAGCGCGATCAGGAGAAGGAAATATCCGGTAAGGGTCATCAGCATGTCGTCCCTGCAGTTCTCATAACCGAAGAGCATCGTCTTCACCTGCGTTATGAAGATGTTGTAATCCTGCTCGCCGTCAGATCCGATGTTGGTGTAAAAATCCTCGATCGGGAATCCGTAGAACCCGAACAGGCGGTCTTTCAGCGAATACCTGCTGATGTCCATGTATTTGTTGTCGAGTTTCAGCACATAGCCCAGAGGGGTGTTGTATCTGATGAGGTTCCTTACCGAATACCAGAGGCCCAGAGGCGCCGCGATCACGCCGAAACACGCAAGATGTCCGAAGGTCCTGAGGCCCTTCTTCTCCCTGATGTCCTTTATGAATCTGACTACGAAAAGGAATCCCATCGGGAAAGCGATGAGGCCCACGGAAAGCTTGGTCATCATGCCAAAACCCGTGCAGAGCGCGGAGATCAGGATGAACTTGAACTTTCCTTCCCTGTACCATTCGATGCCGTAGGATAAGGCCGCGAAAAACAGAAGAAGCGACAATATGTCGTTGTTGACCGAGCCGGCAAAGAGCGTCAGCATCGGGAAAGCCGAGATCAGGAGCGCCGAATCAACGAGGCCCTTTCCCTTGATTCCCATGAGCCTGATGATCTTGAAGATGTAATACTGCGCGCCGAACGAATAGAGCAGCGTCAGCGTCTGGAGACACTCGTAATTATGGGTTCCCTTGGGAAGGAACAGCTCGTATATCCGAAGGAAAATTGCGCAGATGAAGTGATGGAACGGCGGGTGATAGAACTGGCCGTGAAGTGCCACGTCGAAATCCGGGAGCCTTAAGAAATCCCTCAGATAAAGGATGTATCCCGCATGGAAGTCGCTGTAGTCGCCTTCCTTGAAGACCTCCACGTCGCACTGGCGCACGTTGATGTCCGTGTAGAGCACATAGCAGAGCTTTATCCAGAATCCCGCGGCAAAGAGCAGCAGGATCAAGATGTCATCAGTCAGCTTTTTCTTTTTGGAGAGCACTGCTCCCGTTGCCAGGATGGCAATGAAGCCTGTGATCATGAGAGCGGAAGTGACAAAACCGTTGGCGATCTTATTGCCTGTCAGAATGAGCACCAAAAGAGCGATTACGGCCGCAGGAACGCCCGGGTATTTCAGGAGAAACCCTTGTATCTTGTTGCCGGAAGAGGCAGGAGTAATGCCTTTTTCGCCCATCGGAAAACGCCTTTCGTCCAAAGAATAATAAAATAATAACTTTTAAGGGTTTTGTTTTCAACATACCTTAAACCGACACGCGCCATACAAAGAGGCCCTGATTTCTGCTATAATTTTTTTGATATTCAGCCTTTTTAACCGGGGGGAGAATTACGATGAAAAAGAAATCAGTCGTCATTGGTGTAGGTGCTGCAGCCATATTCCTGCTGATAATCATTGTCTGCGCGGCAGTCACGAGCAACCCTAAGAGCCTCGTCGCAGGTGCGCTCAGAAATACAGCCAACGACTTTTCGAAGATCGAACTGATCGACTATGCAGACCGCGTCATGAACGGCGGTTCCGTAACGGTCTCAGGCAGCCTGAAGCCTGTTTCCGGCAAGGACGCTGACGCCGAGATCAAGGTCTACACCGATATCGCTCACACACGTTCCGCAGTATCCGGAAAGATAACCGAGGGCAAGGAAGTAAAAGCAAGCTTCAAAGGTGCTTTCAACGGCAATGACATAAGCTTCGAATCCCCTCAGATCTCAAATAAGGCATACGGCGTTTCGATCAGGAATCTTTCAAATAACCTTCCCAAGTCCATCTTCAATCCTGAGAGGACCGAGGATAAGATCGAGATCGACAACAATCTCTATAAGTACCTCACCAGGCTTTCCAAGACGGTTGCTGCAGACAGGAATCTTTCCGCCGAAGGCAAAAAGCTCTCAAGAGATTATCAGACACGCCTTGTTACGGCTCTCCTCGACAACGCCCGCATTTCAAAGAGCTCCAACAAGATCTCTGCAGGCGGACAGCAGCTGAACTGCACCGTCGTAACACTGGACTTCGACAGAAAGGCTCTGGTCGATGCCGTTTCCGAATTCGTTACGTACGCAAAGCACGACAAGAATCTTGAAGCATACCTTCTCAAGGTCTATGCAAATTACGACTACGGCATCAAGGATGCTGATGACATGGTCGACGATTTCTACGAGCAGCTCGACAATCTCAAGCGTTCAGTCAAGGACTACGACGGGGACATGACCGTCTGGATCTACATCACCAAGTCCGGCAAGCGCATCGCAAAGATCGACATCGATACCGACGGCCGCAACAACAAGGGTACCAGGATCGCTTACGAGATGTCCCTGGAACTCGGCAACAACGTAAGGACTTCCGAGGAGATCGCTTTCGAATTCAATTCCTCCGCAGGCAGATCCTATGACGTCAGATATTCGGTAAGACAGAACGACAGGCTCGCTTACAAGGCTTCGCTCGCATATACGGTCAGGACAACAAACGGCAGGTCCGTGTCCGCTTCCGGTCTGTCCTTCAAGTGGGACAAGAAATCCGGCGGCTTCACTCTCACCTCCGAAAAGCCAAACGGCATCGTAAGCCTCGAGGGCACGCTCACCAGAAAGGGCGACGCTTATGTTTTCGCGCTCGAAAATCTTGAGTCGACCGGCAGAGCCGCAAAGAGCATAGAGAAGAACATCGGCAAATCACTCGGCGATTACAATATCAAGATCACCGTTGACCGTTCCGACAGGGCATTCAATCCTCCGAGATATACCGAGATAACAAAGATGTCCTACGAAGATTTCAACACGCTCAGAAGCGATGCCAAAAAGGCATACAAGGAGATCAGCGACACCTGGTTCAAGGCGCAGTGATTCAGAAGAACAATTAAAAACCTTTAAAACATCACTTTGCATTTGCAGGGTGATGTTTTATAATTTATTCGCCTAAAGAGTTCTTTTTATTATTTAGGCTTATTTCAGACAAGAGGGGTTATTCAAATGAAGAAAGTTTTGGTTTGCAAGGAAACCCTGCCGGCCGAGACCCGTGTCGCCCTCATACCGGATGACATTAAAAAACTCACCGGAATGGGATTCGAATTCACGGTCGTGAGCGGTGCAGGTGCCAAAAGCGGTTTTGACGATGCAGCATACGAGGCTGCAGGCGCAAAGATCGTAAAGAACGAGACAGAAGCTTTGGACGACGCTGAGATCGTCGTCAGGATCCTGAAGCCGGAGTCAGCTAAAGGCCTCAAGCCCGATTCACTCCACGTCAGCTTCTTAGACCCCTTCAACGAGAAAGACCTTCTCCACGAATTTGCTGACAACAAGATCCAGGCAGTATCTCTCGAGATGATCCCGAGAACGACTCTCGCCCAGAAGATGGACGTCCAGTCTTCCCAGACATCACTCGCAGGATATGTTGCAGTCCTCAATGCGGCAGCAAGAATGCCTAAGATCCTCCCGATGATGGTCACCCCTGCAGGTACCATCAACCCGGCAAGAGTCTTTGTCATCGGCGTAGGCGTTGCAGGCCTCCAGGCGATCGCAACGGCTAAGCGTTTAGGCGCAAGAGTTGATGCTTTCGATACCCGTCCGGTAGTCGAAGAGCAGGTTAAGTCCCTTGGCGCAAACTTCGTAAAGATCGACCTTGGCGAAATGGGCCAGACGGCTCAGGGTTACGCTAAAGAACTCACACCCGAGCAGATCGCAAAGCAGCAGGAAGCCCAGGCTAAGGTCTGCGAGAAATCCAACATCGTCATCACGACTGCAAAGGTCTTCGGCCGCAAGGCTCCCGTCCTCATCAAGAAGGACGTGCTCGACCGCATGCAGCCCGGCACGATCGTAGTCGACATGGCTGTTTCCACCGGCGGCAACGTCGAGGGATCTGACCCCACAAAGGAAGTCATTACCGATAACGGCGTAGTCATCCTCCCGGGTGACGAACTTCAGCGCCAGGTACCTTGGGACGCATCCAAGATGCTCTCCGGTAACATCTCCGCATTCCTCACTCACTTCTACAACAAGGAGAGCAAGGAATTCGAGGTCAACCTCGGTGACGAGATCATGAAGGGCTGCCTTCTCACCAAAGACGGCGCCATCATCCACGAAAGATTCAAGGAGGCTTAAAAATGGATTCCAAGACCATAATGCTGCTGATATTCGTTTTCATCATATCGGCTTATCTCGGAGTCGAACTGATCTCAAAGGTCCCTTCGCAGCTCCATACCCCGCTCATGAGCGGTACCAACGCCATCTCCGGCATTACAATCGTAGGCGCCATCGCTGCCTGCGCTATCTGCGTTAACAACAACGTACTCGGCATGATCCTTGGCGGCATTGCGATCTTCTTCGCTACGGTCAACGTCATCGGCGGCTATTTCGTAACCGACAGAATGCTCGCAATGTTCAAGAAGAAGGAGGATAAGAAGAAGTAATGGAAACTGATCTCATCTGCATCATCCTCTATATGGTCTCCGCGGTGTTCTTCATCATGGGCATCAAGAAGCTCGGAAAAGCTGACACCGCACGTAAAGGCAACCTCATGAGCTCTATCGGTATGGCTGTCGCAGTCGTATCGGTACTCATTTCACAGGACGTAATCGAAGGCAGCGTCGTAGGCTACGGCATCATCGCATGCGCAATCCTCGCCGGTACCGTCGTCGGTTTCATCTGGGCAAAGAAGGTCGAAATGACCGGCATGCCCCAGCTCGTTGCCCTCTTTAACGGCTTCGGCGGTCTGTCCTCAATGCTCGTTGCAATTTCACAGTACTGCGCTCTCTGCGGCGGATCCTTCAGGATCGGCACAGACGCTTTCACATCGATCACACTCGGTCTCACCATCGTGATCGGTGCAGTCGCTTTCACGGGTTCCCTCATCGCATGGGGCAAGCTTGCAGGCCTCAAGATGTTCAAGAAGAACTTCGTAATTCCCGGAAAGAACTTCATCAATGCCGCGATCGCAGTTATCGCAGTCCTCGGCATCGTTCTTTACACACTCGCACCTGACGGAGGTTTGGGCCTCGTAGGGATCCTGATCACCACCATCGCTTCCCTCATCCTCGGTGTAACACTCGTTATCACCATCGGCGGCGGCGACATGCCGGTCATCATCTCATTCCTCAACGCCCTCTCAGGTCTCGCTGCTGCATTCGCAGGCTTCCCTATCGGCAATACGGTACTCATCGTTTCCGGATGCCTCGTAGGTGCTTCCGGCGTCATCCTCACGCTCATCATGTGCAAGGCCATGAACAAGACTTTCGCAGCTCTCCTTTTCAAGACGGCGAAAAAGAAGTCCTCTGCAGCAACAGGCGAGCACAAGGAACCCAAGTCCATGTCCGTCGAGGATGCTTATCTCATCCTTGAGGCTGCAAAGAACGTTGTCATCATCCCCGGTTACGGTATGGCTGTTGCCCAGGCACAGCACGCCGTCAAGGAGCTCACTGACGTTCTCATGGACAACGGATGCGAAGTCAATTTCGCAATCCACCCCGTTGCAGGACGTATGCCGGGCCACATGAACGTTCTTCTCGCTGAAGCTAACGTTCCTTATGAGCAGCTCAAGACTTCTGACGAAATGAATCCTCAGATGAGCAATGTCGACGTTGCCATCGTCATCGGTGCAAACGACGTTGTTAACCCTGCGGCCATCAACGACGAGTCTTCACCTCTGTACGGAATGCCTATCGTAAACGCTTACGAGGCACGCACGGTATTCGTTCTCAAGAGAGGTCAGGGTACGGGCTTCTCAGGAATCGAGAACCCGCTGTTCACGATGGACAACACCATAATGATCTACGGCGACGCAAAGCAGACAGTATCTCAGCTCGTTGTGGAATACGAGAACGACTGATATCAGTCTTCAAGAACAAAACCTTCAGGAACTTCCGTCTGTACTTTCACAGGCGGAAGTTTTTTATTGTCCTTATTGATCCAGATTCCGAGGACGCTCCTGTAGATGCGTCCCCTGTCGATGTTTCCGCCTTCGGTTACGCAAACGAGTTCATAGTCGCCCGACACGCCGATGGCCGTCAGATCAGACTTAAACTGGCTTCTCCTGTTGGCAATTATGAAATCAGGCGCACCAAACTTAGAGAGCTCTTTGGCCTCCTTCAGAGCGGCCTCATAGTCACCCGTGTCACGGACGCAGTAAGAAAGGCCGTGATGGAGATTGTAGTTAATGCTCTTTCCGAGATAAGCGGAAGTCGTCAGCGAAATGTTGTAGCTTGAATAAGTCAGGTCAACGGGCTGCCACGCAGAAAGCCATGCGTAGTCCTGCAAATTGTTTTCGGTGATCCAGGCCGCCGTATCCTTGCCGTAGTCGTAATTATGGATGATCTCGTTCCTTGAGGACATGACAGTCCATACAAGCGGCAGGATCAGCAGGTAAACGAAGCCTGCGGTAACAAGGCCTCCCCAAGCGCCGGATTCCTCTTCCTCCTTCTTTTCGCGCCCGTAAAGGCCAAGCCAGAAGCAGTAGACGGAAAGGATGAAGAACAGGCCGAAATGATGCGCCATGGAATAAAGACCTGCGATGGCCATGAATCCCACCAGAGGAAGGATGCAGTCCGTAAGACGCTTTTTCCCGGCCGGGAGCGCAAGGATCACGACGTAGATGATCACTGACCTCAGGGCCATCAGGATAAATACGGAAGGTTCCACTTCAAAGGACGACAATAAGGAATTGGGATAGAGCTCTGTCGTGAAGAACGTCTCAGAAGGCATCGCGAAAACCGCATTCAGGGCGATCCTCACAAGCTTTCCGGCATTCATTCCGGACGCGAGCATCCCCGCGGTATCGCTCTCGGGCCAGACAATGAGGACCGTAGTGACCCCGAAGACCAGAAGCGCCGCCAGCGATATGAGCCGTGCCCTGTCTTCCCCGAAGAACTTTTTGAAGAAACTTCCTTTGTACTTAAATATCAGCTTCAATATCCAGGCCGCGGCGATCGTGGCGGCGGTGATCACGCCGTAGAGCGACGTGAGGCATAAGAGCCCCAGGAACAGACAGTAAAGGACCGGCTTTTTGTCCCTTTCCATGTAAAGCGATGCGCAAATGAACAAGAGCGCGGCGAACAATGCGTAAGGCCTTGAGATCACACCGTACTGATATGCGGTCCAGTATGTGAAAGGCAGAATGACCTTGATAATGTTCGGCAAAGGCGACTTGAATTCAAGGACAGCGATCATGAGGACCGCAGTCAGTATCTGGATCACCTTCATCGACAATTCATAAGGGAGCCCCGCTTTGGCAGGAATGCTGAGTATCAGATGCCAGAGAGGCGGATGGGTCTCATAGTGCGGGATCCTGAAAATGATGTCAAAAACGGAAGCGTCTTTCGCGATGGTCCAGGCCTGCGCCTCATCAAACCAAAGCTCGTGAAAAACGGTGATCCAGATTATCAGCGCGGCATAAAGGACCGTGACAACGACAGCCGGGGCGGTCGATCTTGCACGGTTGAACCTGCGCACATAACTTATCGGAGGTATTTCCGAGAGGAATTGGTAAATTGATCTGTCAGAGCCTTTCGGATCAGTTGAAGCCATAGAACTTCTGGAAGAGCTTATACGCTTCCAAAGCCGCGAGTCTGCCGGTCTTTAACGGGAGCGTAACAACAGTACCGAGGATTCCGTACTTGAACCTTACGTATAGCCTCTTGCTCTTTTTGTAAATGTAGTCCAGAAGATCCTTGCGCTTTGCAAGAGCCTCAGGGCTTCCGTCAAGGAGCAGGAGGATCGCGGAAACGGTAGTGATGATCTCGAGATAGTTATACATGTACTGTCCGCAGTTCTTGTTTTCCCTGAAATGCTTCCTGTTCTCAACGTAGTAGTCGATCATCAGATAATTGACCTTGAGCTGCTGGTCAACGCGCTTGATCATGACGGCTTCATTGACCGACTGGTCCTCACGTCCGATGAAATAATAGTAAAGGTTGACGTTCATGTAATACATGCGCTGAACCTTCAGGAGCGGCTCGAAAACATAGATGTTGTCAACGTAGAATGTGTGCTCGGGAAGCCTTAAGCCGCAGTCCCTGAGAAGCTGTGTCCTGAAGATGACCGAGTGCATGAGCAGATAGTCGCCCTTGCCGAATTTCGCAAGCTCCCAGGAGAACACGAACTTTTCGGGGAGCTCACCCTCATAGCTCATGACCTTCTTTTTGCAGTCGGGTACGCCGAGCTTGTCGTAAACGAAGTTTGTAACGAGCATGTCCAAAGGCTGCTCTTCCTTTGCATAGAACCTCAGCGTGTCCATTACTTCCGTAAGGACTTCCGGATCAAGCCTGTCATCGCTGTCTAAGACCTTGAAGTAAAGTCCCTGTGCATTGTCGATGCCTGCATTAACGGCAGAACCGTGTCCGCCGTTCGGCTTGTGGATGGTACGTACTATTTCAGGATATTTTTCAGCATATTTATCTGCGATAAGCGCAGTATCATCGGTCGAACCGTCATCAACGATAATAATCTCGAGTTCGTTTCCGACATCGAGCAATGATTCGATAGCGTTGCCCATATAATCCTGTGAATTAAAGCAGGGTATAGCGACACTCAGAATTTTCATTAAAGATTAACCCGTTCCCACGTTTTGATATCCCAAATATTATATCCTATGAAAGAAAAAATAAAAGTATGTACGTTTTCCTGATATCAGGCAAAACATAGGCATTAAAGGTTTTTTGTATGTTCATACGAAAAATGCCGGAGCTCGCCTTTTCGTATGCTCTTTTGAGTCCCGAAAACCCTCAAAAACGGAATTTGTCATTCCAATCTTCTTAAATCTCTGTTTTGGAATGACTTTTTCGGCAAATTCTCTTGCTCAGGCTCAGAATTTTCATTCCAAAACGCGGATAATTCAGATTTGGAATGAATATCACTCAGAAAAAGGCGTAAACAGACCATTTTTGTCATTCCAAAACGCGGATAATTCAGATTTGGAATGAATATCACTCAGAAAAAGGCGTAAACAGACCGATTTTTTCATTCCAAAATGCTGATAAATCAGATTTGGAATGAATATCACCCGGAAAAAGGCGTAAACGGACCGATTTTGTCATTCCAAAACGCAGCCAAATCTTTTTTGGAATGAATCCCGCCAGGATCACCGCAAACCTGCGCAAATACTGCCGCACGGATCCGCCAAAAGGCATCTCCATGCGGCAGTAGTGGGAATGACAAGTAATAGAAGCGTCAGTCGACGTTGTTGACCGTGCCGATGAAGATCGGGTTCATGTTCAGCGTATCAACGATCGCATAAACATAAGGTCTGTCGCAGATGACGGATTTCGGCATGTCAGAAGGCATTGCGCAATTTGCTTCCGTCTGGATCGCCGTGGCCGCGGCTGCCTTGGTGCCCTTGCGGTCGACCTCAATGTGGGTCTTGTGAAGGACGTTCGAAATATATATGTTCTCAGGTTTTGTGTCAGCGATCCCTTTGAAGTTTGCGAGATCAGGATCGAATGCGTCCTTTACGCCAAGTGCCTTGAGCAGATCATTGCACCGGACCATGTAGTCAGACTTGAATTCGGGCATGAGAGTGTTTACATCGACTAACTTGCGGCTCTTGATGAACTCCTTGTAATCGTCGTGTGAGAAGTCCTTGAGGAAATCGTTAGCACTGACCTTCTGGTCGTTTGGAAGGATGGCGATGAAGGCATATTCGTCGCCTTCATAGTACTTGATGAAGCCTGTTGCCTTGGATGTGGAGAAATAACCCTTTTCGGTGCCGGAAAGCATCTTTGCCTTCTTTGTCCCGTTGGTGCCCTTGAAATCCTGATCGGAAACATCTCCGTCGGAATAACCTTTCTTCCACTCTCCTTCAAAACGGATCGCGTTGACCAGGACCATGACGGTCGTGGGATCTAACGGCTCGTTGATGATGTCCGGGATCATGTGATGTGTCTTGTCATCTACCCACTTGTTGATCTGCTCATGAGTCCTTCCGTCGAATTTGCCCGAATGGAATTCAGCTTCAAATGTCTTCTTGATGTAGTTGATATAAGTTGCGTTGACCTTGTCGCCAAGCATGTTCTCGTTGTTCCAGATGGCATTTGCGCAGGCGAAATCAACCTTCTTGGCGTTGTTTATCCTCTTCATCATTTCGGCTGCAAAAGCCTGCTGATCTAAAGGATCCGTGTTCTTCGCGAAAAGATCGTTGATCTGCTTTAAGGTCTCCCCTTTTGCACCTGCGGCACACATGTCGAGCGCCATCATTATCGAGGCGGGCGAGATCATGATGTTTGCCTCTTGTGCCTTGGCGGCCGCCATTGCGAGCATCTTGAAAGTGAATTCGCCGTAGCCGTCATTTAACTTTTCTTCGTCGAACTTGTGGTTTCCGACTGCCTCAAGATTGATCTCGGCTTTCACCTGCGGGTCATTCTTGAGGGGCTTTTCAGCAGGTGCGGGTGCGGTTTTTGCGCATCCGGTGAGGAGCATGGTTGCAGTAAGTCCTGCGACAACAGCTCTTTTTCCGATAAACTTTTTCATTATTCTTTTCCTCCGTTTTTCGCTTATGCCATATATACAGTGCAGCAGCGGGTTTTGTTGCAGTGCGGGAAAAGAGCATAAAAAAGGACTGCACAAGGCAGTCCCTTGAACCGGAAAGATCCGGGGTTACTCAGAGAACGAGTGAGATGTAACGTGAAACAAATGCGAGGACAACGTATGCGATGACGTAGACGAACACCTTCTTGTTTCCCGTAAGCTTTGACTCCTGCGTGATTCCCTCATACATGATGATGAATGCATAGATGGAAGCTGCTGAAGAAAGGATCGTCGTAAGCGGGAAGATCTTCATCAATGTGTTGAAAACGGTAGATGCGATCGAAATGCTTGAGAGGATGTCATAAAGAACAAGATCGACAACTTCTGCAGGGAAGATTGCCATGGAGCTGATCGCAAGCATTCTGGGGAATGACCACTTCTCCTTCGTGATGAGACCGATAAGCACCATGATGCCTGCAAAACCTGCTGTCCTGAGTGCATAGTGGACCAAAGGTGAGAAGAATCTGGTGATAAGTCTGATCATTACTCCCACGTTTGTTGAGGGCCAGTATTGGCCTATGGTGGTCGTGATGACTGAAGACGTGAAGCTCAGGATCGTAAGGATGCCGACTACGATCGCCGTAAGGATGAGCGCATGGCCGATCCTTTCATACTTCTTTACTTCTTCGCTGCAGCCTGTGGCAGGCTTAATGGCAGCATTGAAGAGCGACTTGAAATAGTCGCCGAAAGAAGGGCCGGCAGGCCTGTTTGCAGGAGCTGCTGCCGGGGCCGCATACTGCTGCTGAGGCTGAGCATACTGGGGCTGGGCATACTGCTGATGGGGCTGTGCGTACTGCTGCTGAGGCTGGGCCTGAGGAGCGGGCTGCTGCGGGATGATGGGAGCTGCAGGAGCTACAGGCGCCTGGGGAACCATGGAGTTGCCGCATCCGGCACAGAATGTCGAGCCGTCCGGATTTTCTTTACCACAAATGGGACAAATCATAATGTATTTCTGCCTTTCTCCGGGAACGTAGAGATGCCCGGCCAAGTATAAGCAGATTATACACTATAACTTTAATATTTTATTTAACCAATCTTTTCCATCAGGGAAATGAATACGGCAACGTCAGTCTTGGTGTTGAATGACAGCATGTAGACCGTGCCGTTCTTTGTCCATGTAACGGCGTCATAAGGTCCGGTGGTGCCAACCTGCTGCTTTGCTCCGACAGAGGTGTCGATCGCGTAGAATACCTGGCCTCCTTCGCTCTGGAGGAGAGCTGCCTCGCCCTTGAACTTCGGATAGTAATTCTTCACGAGATCAGTGCCTTCCTTGGCAAAGAACAATACAGCCTTCTCACCGTTTTCTCCGGTGAAGACCAATGAGCTGATGTTCATTTCGCCATAGGTTGATGAGCCTACGGTCTTGACCCTGAAAGGCATGAGCTTCTTGATGGAGGAATAGTCATTGTTTGTTCCGGCCATGAAAGTCTTATTCTTGTTGTCTTTGTCGCCTCCGAGCGCAGCATTGACCTCTGCCGATGTGGTCTCTTCTTCAAGGGCTTCGGTCTCACCTGCGGCAACGGTTGCGTTGTCACGCTCTTTGCCATTGCTCCGGATGCCTTCAACGGATTTATCTGACTTTACATGACCTGCGTCTTCCTCCACGGCTGCAGCAGTTGACAATGCATTGTAATTCGCGCTCTTTGTTGAACCGGAGAAGTTTCTCGCAAGTACTATCGCACCGCCTGCAACGAGTACGGCGCATGCAGCGATCGAAAAGATCCTCAGGACGGATATCTTTGCCTTCTTCCTGACGGGCCCTGAGTACTCATTTCCATCGTTTCTTTCTATCTTCGAAACGGCTGCGGGCTCGTCAAGAGCCTTGGAGACAGCTGCCATTACACGACGGTGCATATCGTCGTCGACTCTGACATGACTCATTATCTCGTTATACTTATTCAAAGTCGGCTGCCTCCTTTAACAGTATTTTGAGCTTGTCCCTTCCGCGCTTTAAGTCGGAACGGACTGTAGCTTCCGAGCGTCCAAGTATCTCAGCGATCTCAGCGGTCTTGTATCCTTCCTGATAGAACAGGTGGATCGCTTCACGCTGGTTCACCGGCAGCTGCTCGACAGCTTTCCATATTGCGGACAGGTCATCGCTCACATTCCTGTCCTCTTCCTCGGCTCCGGCGAGCTCTTCGTTGAGCTCGGCGCAGTCCCTTACCTTGTTGTATTCGATCCTGTTCTTGGCCAGGTTCGCTGCAACCGTCATGAGCCACGCCTTGCGGTGTTTCTCATTTTCGAAGACCGGCATCTGCGTGACGAGCTTTATCATCGTCTCCTGAAGGATGTCTTCGGCATCCTCCCTGTTGTGCAGGTAGGAGAAAGCGAGCCTTAAGATCGCGTCTCCCAACGTGTTCAGCACCTCTTCGGCTGCGGCCTCGATCTCCTCTTTGGAACACTGCCTTCTTGCGGCATTCATATTCTCATCAGAAGAACGTGCTTCACCGGCAAGGCCGCCCGGAACTGCCGGTGCGGGTCTCATGTTTTTGCTTTCGCTTCCGCCCCGTGCGAACACGGAGAAGAAGTTCCAAAGCGGAAATCTGAGAGTTAAGCCGAATATCATGACGTCTCCTGTTTTCTTCCGCTTCTGCACTATATACAGATGAGCGGACAATAATGTTGCACTTAAGATTATAACCGCGGAGACTATTATATCAATCTTTTTTAATCGGGGCCCCGGATGCCCGTTGTATGCTTTTTCGAAAACAGGTGTTAGAATTGCTAAATATGAAAAAGAAGATACTGACATTGATCCTCGCCATGACGATGACTTTTTCCATGGCGGCCTGCAAAAAGGCTCCTTCAGGTGACGCCGGCGTATCAGGCGCCTCCGGGAGCTCGGCCGGATCAGGTCCTTCCTCCACCGAAAACACTGCGGTCCCCGACCAGATCAGATTCGCGGTCGACGGTAAATTCATCGTATTCAAAGTGAGCAAGAAAATAGCTCTCGAGACCGATGCCTGGCTAGGCGTCTGCCTCAAGGGCGACTATGTCTATGAAGAGGATGCTGACGACAACCAGTACACATATGCCTTTTTCGATGAGGGATTGTCGGATTCATCCGACTACTATTTCAAGGTGTCCGTCGAAGACATCGAGGACGGCGAATATTCAATGGTCCTTTGCGACACGGACAATGTAGGTTACGTTGTCGCTTCATGGGGACTTAACATCAGGAACGGAAAACCCGAGGTCGATTATTCGATCTTCAAGATCAATCAGAAGCCCAAGGACATTGGCGAAAAGGAGCCTCCCGCGGGCCACGTCGACGATGACGATGAAGACGACGACGATTACTACGACGAGTCTGAAGATGATGATTTCGAAGGTGAAGACAACAGTGACGGCGATGATGAAGAAGAGCCTGATGACGGCGCAGACGGTGCTTGAATTACATCAATGTGATGTAATGTCCCAGAAATTTAACTTTTATTTAATACATAATTAGCACTGTTCCCTACATAATATATCTGTATGGATACTAAAACGGACAGGATCTTTTTAAAATCCGGCGCGGCGTACATGACCGTCCTTATCTTGGGCGTTTTTCTGTTCATGGCACTCGTGGCGCTCCAGCTGATGGTGGTCACCGAGACTAAGTTCATGATCGGCATCGCACTGATGCTCCTGTCATTCCTCATCTGTGTCGCATTAGGCAAATTCGGTTTCTATATCTCGTTTGTTTTGAACATCATGCTGTGCCTCGTATATACGTACGAGTATTTCAGGCTTGGCAACAGGGATGCGATCCTTCTGGGCGGCATGGCATTTACCGCCATGATGATCATCCTTCTGATGCAGTATTACATCACGAGGATCGCTGCCAAGATCAGCAGGATCGAAAAAGAGCAGAAGGAAGAGCGCGGCAGACGCATCAACAAGGAACTCGAAGAAGAGATGTTCAAGCGTACGAGCCTCATCGTAAGCCATCAGAGATCCGGCTCGAGCAACGAGGTCAACGATGCTATCGGACGCAACATCGCATCTTCCCTTGACCCTCTCACCACCCTCCCCGGCAGGGACATGATAACCGAGAGGATCTCACGTCTCATCGCAGAGGACATCAATTCACAGCGCGAATCCAACATCCCCGACAATGAATGCAAGCCGTTCACTGTCATATATCTCTCACTCGATAATTCCGAGCTGATCTCCCGAAGGATCGGCCACAATTCCATGGACCTCTTCATCCAGAACATGGCACACAAGGTCCGTGAAGCAGCAGATCCTTCAGACATGGTCGCAAGGATCGTAGATGCTGATTTCCTCATACTCGAAAGAAGAAAACTTAAAGGTGACGATCTCAAGGAATACGCAGAGAAACTCCGCCGTGCAGGCGCCAGGGCTTTCGAGGCAGGTTCGGATTCAATGGACGTGCACATTTCCTGCGGCATTGCGGATTACCCCAAGGACAGCAGGATCGCGGGCGAGCTCATCATAAAGGCTGAAGAATCAATGATCGGTACACAGACACCGATCTCCACGAGTACGGAAGACAACGACACGATCTTCGACGGCAAGACGAGAGAAGAGATCACCGCCATTTTCGATGATGCGATCCGCAACAAGGACATCTACATGGTCTATCAGCCCTGCTACTCGTCAGACCGCGAACTCATAGGCTTTGAGGCATTCATGCGTTTCAAGCATAACGATACCTTCATAAGTCCTCAGGACTTCATCGCGGCAGCCGAGAATTCCGGCTACATCCGCCGCATCGGAAAGCTCTCGCTGATCGAAGCATTGAAAACTCTTGCGGACATCAACAAGCTCCGTCCCGATCTTACAATGACCGTTAACATTTCGGCTAACCAGCTCAAGGAAGAGAACTTCGTCAGGTCATTCTCGAGCACTGTCGCCGCTACGGAATGCGAGATCAGAAACCTCATCCTTGACCTTCCCGAAGAGAGCCTCATCACTGAACTTGCAGACATCCGTTCGGTGATCGAGCTCCTCGATTCCACCGGCGTAAGGATCGCATTGGATAACTTCGGCAGAGGCTATTCATCGTTCAACGCGATACCGCTCCTGCCTGTATCCGTATTGAAGCTTGACGGCCATTTCACTTCTGACCTCGCGTCCAATTCCGACGTCAGGATCCTCACCGCATCAGCGATCGACCTGATGCACGATACCGACATCAAGGTATGCGCCACGGGCGTTGGCGAAAAAGAACAGTTTGAGATACTCGCAGGCTACGGCTGCGACACTTTCCAGGGCAAGTATCTGGGCAACATCATGCGTGCGGAAGCCCTGGCAGATTTCATCAAGAATCAGGATTGATCAGTTATTCGTAACGAGGCGTACTATCATCTCGGCGGCTTTGTCATCGCCGAATGTCTCCGTGTTGATGCACAGATCGTAAGTTGAAGCATAACCCCACGCAGAACCGCCGAACTGGTTATAGTAAGCGGCGCGCTCCTTGTCGGCTTTCTGGACTCTCTTTTTTGCAGCCTTAAGGTCGATCCCTTCGCGCTCTGCGATCCTGCCCGCCCTGTAATCGAGGGATGCAGTTACAAAGACGCTGACTAAGTTCTTCTTATCCTTCAGGATCTCGTTTGCGCGGCGTCCTACGATGACGCAGGGTCCTTCGGAAGCGATCTTCTCAATGACCTCCCTCTGGGCATTTGCGGCGATCTGACGGATCGAAGTATATTCGGGAGTCATGAATCCGACGGACATATAAAGGATCGCGTCGTTGATCTCTTTTTCGTCAACACTCGCAAGATATTTCTCGTCGAGGGCGCAGTTTTTCGCAGTCTCGCTTAAGATCTCCGAATCGTAATACGGAATGGAAAGCATCTCGGAAACCATTTTGCCGATGGTCTTTCCGCCTGCACCGAAGGATCTTCCGATGGAGATTATCTTAGAAGTTTTAGCGTCCATGTTAATGCCTCCCTTGTTGTCAGAGGTGCCTCTTATCTGTCTATAGGATAATACATTTCTGGCAAACGCTTAAGCAAAAGTTCATTTCCCTTCCGGAGGATCTTCAGCGGCAGAAGCCTCAGCCTCAACAGCAACAGCAGCAGGTCCTTTCTCATCACCTGCAGCGCCCTCGTCAGCAAGTTTTGCCGCTTCAGCCGCGTCGTGCTTTTTTTTCCAGACGGAATATATGATGCTGCCTGCGATGCATACGATCACGATGAGGACGATCATGATGATGAACGTCGTGTAATTCTTCGCGCCGAGCGAATCGCCGCTCATCGCAGACAGAAGTATCGCGGGGAATCTTCCTACGAACGTGATGAAGATCCATACGGGTATCTTCATGTCGGTGAAGCCCATGACGTAAGTGAAGATGTCCTTGGGCGTTCCCGGGATCAGGAAGAATACGAATGCGAGAAGGTCCCTCTTGGATGAATAGTGGAAGAACTTGACGGAATCAAGCTTCTTCTTTGAGATGAATAGGCATGCGAATTTCGTGCCGAATCTTCTTACCATCAGGAATACGAAAAGGCTTCCCAGAGTCATTGCGACATCGGCTACGAGTGCACCTTTCCATACGCCGAAAGCATAGCCCGCGGCGATCTCGAAAGGTCCGCCGGGGATTACGGCTGCAACGACCTGCAGGAACATTGCCGCCATGAGCATCAGGTAGCCCTTTACTCCCTGCTCATCGATGTAAGCGCGGAAAGCTGCGGGGTCCTTGCTCATTTCGAGCATCGGCTTGCATATGAAATATGAGATAACGCCGACTGCGGCAAAGATCAGGATGCAGAGAATTATGCCTAAGACCCTCTGCTTTTTGGAAACGGGTGCTTCGTTTTCTGCCATCGGTTAAGCCTTTGCTGCAGTCGTCTTTCCGCTCTTGGCCTTCTTGCCCTTCTTGGAAGACTTTTCCTCAGCTGCCTTGATCTCGGCAGCTTCCTTTTCCTCGAGCTCCTTGAGCTTATTGCAGAGGTAATCGGCTACGCGTACTGCGCCCTCGCCCCTGTGCTGCCAGATCTCGTCTCTTGCCTGCTCACGGGTCTCCTTGAACTTCGGGTTCGTAAGGCACTCTTCGATCAGGTCCTTAACGTTCTCAACGTTCTCCATCGTGAGAGCCATGCCGATCTTGGGGAGCATGGTGAGTGACCACGGTTCTTCCTTGAGGAAGTAGTAGTCGTACTGGCCCTTGTCGAAATTGATGTCTGCGTAGATGACAGGCTTGTTGAAGATGAACGCGAAATCGAGCATGACGCCGGAGAAGTCGGAGATCATGATGTCTGAGCGGTTCAGTACATCAAAGTTGTCGTTGTCTCTGTTCCACTCGAGATCGTCGCTGTTCGGATACTCAGCCTGAAGCTTTTCGATGACTTCCTTGTCAGCCGTGAAAGACTGCGGGTGAGGCCTGATTATTACGTGATAGCCTGTTTTCAAAAGGTTTGCGATGAATGAGGAACCGTACTTTACGAGCAGTGATGACTTGCCCCATGAAGGTGCAAGAAGGACCGTCGTCTTGTCAGACTTGGGTGCGGGAGGAAGTGCCTGGGCGCGCTTCATCATCTCGTCCATGTAAGGGATGCCGACCAGTGTGAGTTCCTTTGCCGGAAGCCCTCTTAATTCTTCAAGCTCCCTGATCTGGTCGATCTGGACCTGGCCTGAGAAAAGGATCGAATCGAAGTAGTCGAGCTCGAACATTCTGTAGGATGCAGCGTCTCTGGGAGCGTGCATGATGTGCGTATAGTAATCGACGGATCTCGATCTCTTCCACTGGAGAACATCAAGGCCCGGAGTCGTGCAAAACACGAGTCTTGCGTTGAGCATGTTGAGTCTTGTGAAGGACTTGTTGCCCTCGCCGATGAACTCGGTCTTGATGTGCTTATACTCCTTCTTGAGAGCCGGATCGTCAGGGGATGCCGTCATGAAGACTGCGTCCTGGCCGCGCTTTTCGAGCTCGTCGCAGATGGGCTCAAACGTGTTCCAGTATCTCTTTGAGTCGGAATAGATGACGAGCGGGATCTTGTTCTTATCCGCCTTTCTTCCTGCACCGGTACGAAGCCTGATGAACAGGGTCCTTGCTCCGTAGACAGCGGCGCTCAAAACACCGATAAGTACTGTGAAAAGCATGCTTCCCGTGCCCGGGTCGATGTAAAGATTAACCATTGATGTACTCCATGAAATTGTTCTTGTTCTCAAGCGCGGTCGTTGTCGGCCTGCCCAAGTCGTCTCTTGCTCCTACCTGACACTTTATTTCAATGAACGAAAGAGCGCCTCTGGTCTTGGCAGCGGCAAGCTCTTTGTCCAGGTCTTCGAAATTATCAACGGATACGGTGTAAGGATAACCGCATGCCTTTGCGACTGCGGGAAGATCAACACAGGAATCGGATGCGACCGTAGGCATTCCTCCGACGGTCTCGTGCGCACCGTTGTTGATCACGATGTGGATCATGTTGGAAGGCTTGTTGGAACCTGTTACGGCCATCGCGCCCATGTGCATGAGAGCGGCGCCGTCACCGTCGATGCACCATACGGTAAGGTTAGGCTTGTTGATCGCAACGCCGAGCGCGATCGATGAACAGTGGCCCATTGAACCTACAGTGAGGAAATCATACTTGTGGCTCATGCCGTTATTTGTTCTGTATTCGAAAAGCTCACGTGAGATCTTGCCCGTTGTGGAAACGATCGGATCCTCGCCTGCGGCCTTTGCGATGTGACCTATGACTTCCTCACGGTTGAGCTTGTAGGAATTCGTGTAATCGACCTTGCCGTCGAATGAAAGCGCACCCTTGGAAACAACGAAAGCGACCTGCTTGCCTGAAGCAAGGATAGGAGCGAACTCAGCCATTGCAGCCTTGAGCTCATCTTCTGTCGTCTCCTTTGTGATGACGAAATTCTTTACGTCCATGTCGTCCAGGAGCGTTCTGGTAACGATGCCCTGATAGACATGCTGCGGCTCGTCCTTTGTGCCGGGCTCGCCTCTCCAGCCGACAATGAAGATCATGGGGATCGCATAGACCTTGTCGTTAACGAGAGATGCGAGAGGATTGATTATGTTGCCCTCGCCGGAGTTCTGCATGTAAACGACAGGTACCTTTTTGGTCGCCATGTGGTAACCTGCCGCAAGAGCGCAGCAGTTGCCCTCATTGGCAGCGATCATGTGATGTTTGCTGTCGATCCCGTACTTGCTCATCAGGAAATTGCAGAGAGCTTTGAGCTGGGAATCAGGAACTCCCGTGTAGAAGTCCGCACCTAAGATTTCGATCAGGCTTTCAACTTTCATAAAACGTCTTCCTTTGCCTTTTATTTCAAAATGAGTCTGTAGAGTGACTCTATGTTTTCCTCGTCCAGTTTGACCGGATTGTTCTTGAGCCTTACCGGATTGACTGATGTCCTGAGCTCCGCGTAGTCTTCCTCAGCGGCCTCGGGAACCTGAAGTTCCAATGAGTTGAAGAACTCCTGAAGCTTAACGCATGCTTCGCCTGTTGTCTTGCAGCCGAGCATTTCAGCGATCTCTTCGAAAGTCTTCTTAAGATATTTCTCTCCCCTGGGGTCAACGCAGTCTTCGGTGTGCGAGACCATGTAAGGGAAAAGCTTAACGTCAACGAGCGCCGCAGCGTGTCCGTGGGCAACGTGGTAAAGGCTCGTGAGCTTGTAGCACATTGCGTGGCCCGCCGTCGTCTGCGTGATGTTTATCGCCTTGCCTGCGTAATGCGCGGCGTTCATCATCTCGCGGTTTGCGGCCTCGTCGTTTGCGAGGTAAGCGGAAAGATTATCAAGGATGCCCTTTACCGCCTTTTTCGAATATTCCTTGCTCTCGTCGTTGCTGTTGACCGACCAGTAGGATTCGATGGCGTGGCAGAACGCATCGAGCATCGTGGACTTCTTCTGATAGAGCGGAAGCGTCTTGAGCGATGACTCATCGAAAAGCACCACTGACGGGATTATCGAATAGTCAGCTACGCTCTGCTTCTTGCCCTCGTAGTAGATGACGGCGAACCTTGTTGCCTCGGAACCCGTGCCTGCAGTAGTCGGGATGGCGAGGAGAGTTACGTCGTTGGGTACGATCTCCTGCTCAAGGTAATTCTTCGAAGGATCCATGTTGCTGTATAGCTTGATGCATTTCGCAACGTCCATGGCAGAGCCGCCTCCGACTGCGACGATGATCTTTGCGCCGGATTCCTTGAAGAGCCTTACGCCTTCGACTACGGACTCATAGAGCGGGTTCGGCTGGAAGTCCGAGAACTTCGTGATCTCAACTCCAAGGTCCTCAAGCTCGTCGAAATAATCCTTGATCTTAAGGAAGCCGTAAGCACTGTCGCATACCAGGAATATGTTGCAGATGTTGTTATCCGCAAGATATCCGTTCAGCTCGGCGTATTCGTTTTCACTGCTTAATATCAGCTGTTCCATTTTTCTTTCCTCAAAGCTGGTCGGGAATGAGCCTGATGATCTGCTTGAAGCCCATCAGGTGCTCGTCTGCTTCCTGTGCCCTGTGATTCTTGAGGATCTCTTCTGCAGTCTGCTGCATTGCGGGAACCTCAGCCCTCATGAGCTGGTTTGCATAGATAACGACGTTAACGCCGATCTTCTTCCATTCCTCTTCCTTGACGGAGTGGAATGATGTGGGAACGATCACGATCGGTGTGATCTTGTCCTGCTCCCTGAACTTGTTGATGAACTCGATGATCTCATCAGGTTCGGTGCGGCGTGAGTGGATCATGATGCCGTCAGCGCCTGCCTTTACGAATGCGAATGCCCTTGTAAGAGCGTCCTCCATTCCCTGCTCGAGGATGAGGGATTCGATACGTGCGATGATCATGAAATCAGAAGACTTCTGTGCCCTCTTTCCTGCAGCGATCTTTTCGCTCATCTCCTCGATCGTGGCCTGAGTCTGCTTAACTTCGGTTCCGAAAAGCGAGTTCTTCTTGAGGCCCTTTTTGTCCTCGATGATGACGGCTGATACGCCGAGCTTCTCGAGTGAACGGACCGTATAAACGAAGTGCTCGGTAAGTCCGCCGGTGTCGCCGTCAAAAATGATCGGCTTGGTCGTAACCTCAGTGATATCGTCGATCGTTCTGAATCTTGATGTCATGTCAACGAGCTCGATGTCAGGCTTGCCCTTTGCAGTCGAGTCGCAGAGGGAAGATACCCACATGCCGTCGAACTGGTAGGAAGCGCCGGTGTCATCGTGAACTACCGTGTTCTCAACGATCAGGCCGGAGATGCCGTCGTGAGCTTCCATCATGGTGACAAGGCCCTTCATTGCGATGAGCTTTCTGAGTCTCCCTCTCCTGTTGTCAGGGAGTGAGAGCTCAAGTCTGCTCCTTGTGTCAACTTCCTTGTACTTGGGATCTGACGAATAAGGGAACTCGACGAGCTGTCCGCCGTATGCACCGAGAAGCCCGATTACCTCGTCCCTGATCGGCTTCTGGAAGCCTTCCTTCCAGTTGTCGCCGTGAACGATGATGTCAGGGTGATACTGTTCGATTGCATCCTTGTAGCTCAGTGTCTTCTGTTCTACGACCTGCCATACGCCCTTGATGGACTTGAACATTGCCTTACGCTCTTCGCAGGGTACGAGAGGGAACCTCTTGTAGGAAGCAACTGCCTCGTCACTCATTACGCCTACGATGAGGTGGCCCAGTCTTGCAGCTCTTCTCAAGATGTTGAGGTGGCCTGAATGGAGGATGTCCGTTGAGAAGCAGACATAGACCTTACGGGACTTGACCTCTTCAAGCCTCTTGCTCATGACCGCGAGATCCTCAGGGTTATCAACTTCGCCGCAGAGAGCGTCCTTGACGTCGTAAGGAATGATGTGCGTATTGTCTGAGACAACGTTCAATGCATTCTCGGCGTAGCATCCTGTGGTGCCCTCTTCGCAGAACTTGCAGATGGAATCGAGCCATGTCTCCCAGTCTTCTTTCGTGAGCCTGTAGAGGGGCTGTGCAGCGAGCGCGTCATCGAAGAACTCGATGCCGACCTTCCTGATCTCACCGTCAGCGATGACTGCCTTGAAATCCTTTTCGGGCAGGGCAACCGTGGAAGATACGGTCATTGCGGACTGCTGTGCAAGGATGCCGTCAAGTACCGCGTTCTCGAAAACAAGATCGCCGTGCATCAGGATGATGTCGTCACCCTTAAGGAGCTCTCTTGCCATGTAGATCGAATAGATGTAATTCGTCTTGTCATAGATCGGGTTGTTCACGAACTTGATGTCTAGATCAAGGTTCAGGGACTTGATGTAGCCCTCAAGAACGTCCACGAAGGGTCCCGTGGTCATTACGATGTCGGTGATGCCGACTTCCGCAAGCTGCTTTAACTGGCGGCTTACGATCGTCTCACCGACCGAGAGCTCCGTCATGCACTTGGGGTGCTCGCTCGTAAGGGTTCCCATTCTCTTGCCGAGACCTGAATTAAGGATCAATGCTTTCATCATTAACCTCCCAGATATTTCCAATTTTCTTTTTTCCAGATGTTGTCCTTAACGGAATACCACTGACCGGGCTTGAAGGTATTGCCGTTGTTCTTGCTGACGTTCCAGTCGCCGGAGTAGAAGATCTTCTGCTCGCCCTGCTTGGGGTCGAAAGTAAGCTTGTTTCCGGTGAAGGGATTCGTCGGGTTGTCTATTACGCCCTGTGCCGCAAGCAGCGCAGTGTCAGCATTCGTCATGAAATCCTCGTTGGTCTTGAGTTCTCCGTGGCTGTTAAAATCCTTGACCATGAGAAGTGGCGTGAACCACTCCGCATCGATCGGAGCAGCAGAGCCGTACTCCATGAGATCGGGGAAGTTCGCCAGACCAAAGCCGTGGTCTGAAACGAGGATGATCCTCGTGTTGTCGTAGCAGTCATTTGCCTTGAGGTAATCGAGCCATTTCGCGACAGCCATCAGGCCGGCCATGTTGATATGGTAGTGGCAGTAATCGAGGTCGTCCAGCATGAGCATCATCTTGCCATTGCTCCTGAACCTCTTCTGGTTTGCCTTGTCGAAAAGCGTATTGTCAACGTAATCGGCGGGAGCGTACTCAGGCTCTTTGAGGTAAGAGTCCTCATGCGTGATCCTGGAGCAGTAGAACATGTAGTTGTTGCTGTTTCCGTCGTCGATCTTCGTCATCTTGTCGAGTGAATTGACTGCCCAGTATTCAGCCTCAAACTCCTTGTTGTGGCCGTAGGAGACAGACATGCCGCTCCTTACCTGGGGAGCTGTCGACCAGTCGGGGATCTGCGTGTCGTTGTAGCTTCCGTTGTCGTACAGATACTTCTGAACGAGGACCGGTGCGCCCTTGTAGAGCGAGTAGCAGAAAAGGTTCCTCATGATCGTCGCCTTGTACGCCTTGCCGTAATCGACAGGGACGTAGCGGAAGAGCGTGTTGTATGCCGAAACGTTTTCGATGCCGTCAAATACGGTCAGGTCTGAATTCCACTTGTAGCCCGCATAGGACGGATTGATCACGGTGGACTTGAAGCCCTCTTTTGCGAACATCACAGGCATGACCTTGATCGCCTCGTTCTGCTTTTCTGCGAGGGTCTCGTTTGCACGCTCGTTGATCTTCTCGGGAGTGTACTCGTATCCGCCATACATCGAAGGCGTTGCGAAATTCGTATAAGCGCCGTAGGACACGGTGTTGCGGTAGTAGGTAAAACCGTCAAAGGACTTGCCGAGCTGTGCGTTTTCGCCGAAGAGGTAAGGCACCATCGGTCCCAAAGCTCTGTCGAGCATTATTACAACGACATTCTTGCCGTTCTTTGAAAGCGTGAACTCAGGGTCCTTGTCGGTGCATGCCTTCTTCGCGTCAGCATATCCCTGGTTGATCGCGCCGGTCTTGGAAATTCCGAGGCCTGCGAAAACAAGTGCCATCGAAAGCGCGATGACTGTTGCAACGCTGCTTCCGAACTTTGCAAGGACGACTGCGGCAACTACCGCGCCGGCCGTAACGCCGAGGCTGATGAGACCGGTATTTGTCTTGAAGACCGGAGCGACGTCATAAACGAGGACATCGGACATCGTGCCGAAGCCGTTGCTGAAGCAGTGAGCGTTGACGACGATGCTGACCGAGAGCGCGAACATTACGTAAGCTATGAGCTTCTTGCCCTTTTTCGCAGCCATCGCATAGAACACCGAGGGCCAGAGAATGAAGAGTCCTGCTGCCTTTACGGCCGAATCGACGACGTAGATCATCGGATTTGCAAGCGACTGCATGTCAACGAATTCCTCAGGTGCAGATGCAAGGACCGTCATGGGCAGGTAGATGCCTGCGAGTACGGCGCATGCGATGCAGGAGAATACGAAAAGTCCCTTGTAATTCTTAACGGCCTTCTCTTCCCTGGCCTTCTTTTCGACCTTGGGAGCGGACTTCTTCTTTGAGATGAGCTTCATCACGATGTTCTTGATGAGCGAGAAAAGGTTGTTGCATGTCCAGTAAAGGACCATGCCCGAAGGCGAATTGTAGAGCAATACCAGGAAGAGCGCAGCCATGATGAAGAGCTGGATCTTTGACTTCGCGGGCATCTTGTTTGCATAGATCGCGCCGGAGATGAGGTTGATCGCGGTCATGACGAAAGGCAGGACGTTGATCGTAACAGAACCCATTGCGAGTATTGCGTCAGGTGCGCCCAGGTTCTGGATGGGACCGAATGAGCGTCCGACGAGATATATGTTGTTGGAGAGCATCCTGTAAGCCGCAAGGAAGAACGGGATCTGCAAAAGCAGTGAGACCGAGCTCTTGAGGACTGACAGAGGACTGTAGTCATTCTGGCGGTAATATGTCTGAAGTATCATGAAGCGCTCGTCGCCCTTGAAATACTTCTTGATGTGCTTGATGACGGGACCTAAACGCTCCTCAGCTTCCCTTGCCTCTTCCTGGATCTTGTCCGCCCTCATGTACAAAGGCAGGACGATAAGGCTGAACACGAGGCTGAGCAGCATGATGTTCAGACCGGAAATGTGGATGTGCTTATTAAGCACCGAGAATATTATCTCGAATACCAGCTGTATCGGTCCGAATATCAAAGCGTAAAGTTCCGAAAAGAATTGCATGCCCGTTCAAGTACTCCTTAATAGTGTCCGAGGAACTTCCAGTTTTCCTTCTTCCAGATACTGTCCTTAACGGTGTACCAGTCTCCGGGCTTATATGCCGTTCCGTTGTTGTAACGTACTTTCCAATATTCAGAATGGAATACGGTGATCCCGTTCTTCTTGCCCTCATCAGTGATGGCCTTGCCCGTGAAAGGATTTACCGGATTTTCGATAACGTCCTTTGTTGCAAGATAAGGAGTATCGGCGTTCGTCATGAACTCCTCGGAAGTCTTGAGCTCTCCCCTGCTGTTAAAGTCCTTGACCAGAAGGAGCGGGGCAAAAGCCTCTCCGTCGAGCTGTGCGCCGATATCGTACTGAATGAGGTTAGGGAAATTCTCGATGTAGTAGCCGTGGTCTGCGACAATGATGATCCTTGTATTGTCGTAGCAGCCGATCTCCTTGAGGTAGTTCAGCCAGTTGCCGAGTTCTCTCAATGTGGCGAGGTCGCACTGATAGTTTCTGTAGTCCTTGGCGTCTCTCATCCACATCATCTCGCCCTTGAGCATGAACCTTGCCTGGCCCTGGGGAGAATTGTCGAACTTGGTGTTATTGACCTTGTCAGAAGGCTCATACTGGGGCTCCTGAAGGAACTCAGAGTCGTGGCAAGTATCGAAGCCGATGTAGACGAAATGGTTGCCGTCACCGTCTTCCACCTTTGTCATCTCGTTCATGGACTTGAGCGCGTAATAGTCCCACATGAAGACCTGCTCGTGACCTTCAGCCTTTGAATTGCCTGAACGTCTCTGATCCATGAGGCGCGAAGGATCGATGACTCTTGTCTCGTTGTAGTTGCCGCCGTCGTAGAGAGCCTTGTGGAGCGCTACGGGAGCGGATCTGAAGAGCGAATAGCCGAAAAGGTTAAATCTGAAAGCCGTTGTCTGCTCTTCCTTATAGCCTTCCCTCATCGCATCGGGGAGGTAGGAATACTTGGTGCTGTATGCCTTTGTATTCTTGAGGTCATTGAAAACGGAAAGATCCGGATACCACTGATAGCCTGCGTACTTGGGGTTGATGATGGTAGCGTCAAAGCCGGCATTGGTGAAGATCGTGGGCATGAGCTTCAGTGCTTATGTGGTCTTCAGCCAG
>SVJC01000121.1 GCA_015069215.1 Oscillospiraceae bacterium | reverse complement strand
TATTTTAACGTCACAGCCCGGAAGCGGCAGGCCTGCAGCGTGATTCTTGAAGCAGACGTCACGGTTGAGAGCAAGGATAGGTGCGCACTCCGTAAGTCCGTAGCCCTGAACACAAAGGAAACCCATGTCCTGGAAGAACTTCAATATATCGGGATTGACCGGAGCACCGCCTAAGATGATGAGTCTCATCCTGCCGCCGAAGATGTCATGGATCGGCTTGAAAAGCTTCTTTCTCATCTTGGGAGAGAAATGCAGCGCATTTGCGATCTTGATACCGGACTGAAGCTTTTTAGCCTTCTTGGGATCTTCCTTAAGGCCTTTCATTATCTTCTTGTAGAAGAGCTCGAGCATTACCGGAACCATGAGAATAGCCGTAGGCTTAGCTTCCTGAAGGTTCTGGGCGATATATCTGAGGCCTTCACAGACAGCTACTGTCGTGCCTCTGTAGACCTGGCCTAAGAAGCCACAGGTGCATTCATATGTGTGGTGCAGCGGGAGAACCGAAAGCCATACGTCATTTCTGTCGATATAGAGCATCGAGAACATGGACATGAGGTTCTTGCAGATGTTCCTCTGGCAGAGCATAACGGCCTTGGACTTGGCAGTCGTGCCTGATGTGAACAGAAGGATCGTCATCTCGTCCGGATCGATCGTAGCTTCAGTGAAGATCTTGTCGCCAGCTGCAAGCTTTTCCTCGCCCTGCTTGAGGCAGTCGTAGAAATAAAGGAATCTTTCGTCCTTGGGCTCATCCATGGAGATCCAGTACTTGACAGTATCTACTTTTCCATATACCTGGTTGATAATGTCGAGCTTTGACTTGGAGAAAAGAATGATATCGACTTCAGCTCTCGTAAGCATGTTGAGAACATCGTCTACCGGGAGCTCTTTATCGAGAGGAACTACGCAGCCCGTACCGTTTGTGGTTGCAAGGTAGGATACATACCATTCGTATCTTGTCTCGGCAAAGATAGCGATCCTTGCGCCCTTCTTGACGGTATTCATGAAGTAAGTACCGAGTGAATCGATATCGTGATCGTACTTCTCGGTAGAGATCGGTACATATTCTCCGCCCTTCTTCTCCTTTACGAGGAATACGGGGTTCTGGGGGAATTCATGAAGTCTCTTCTTGATGACATCCCTTAAGTTATGGATCTCGGTTACTTCATACAGGTTTGCATAGGGATCTTTCATGTATGTGCATATCCTTTCTCTATAGCAAGCTTGGCTCTGTCAGCGGACTTTCCGCCCTTGGCAAGCTCGCCCGCGATGAAATCGGGGTGAGTATCAAGGAAATGAGTCATGTATTCAGAGGGCGAAGCGAGGTATTTCAGTACGAAATCCTTCTGCGCCTCATCTATCTTACCACTCTTATAGATATCTACAAAAAACTCGGCATCAATCTTGGTCAGAGTCTTGAGCTTAACGCCAAGGTTTGCAAGGACTTCAGCTCCGCCCTGGCATCTGTCTACTACCGCAAGAGTATCCATGATGTCAGCGCCTAAAGCCCTGATCGCGGGAACCCATGCTCTCTCATAGGATGAAGCTGTATTGATGAGATCGCAGATGTGAAGAGCTTTCTTACCCTTGAGCATATCCTCTGAAGGAGTGACTGCTTCACCTTCAAGATCTTCGGAATAAGCTGATGTCATGTCCTTGTAGATCGTGAGATGGGGCTTGCCCAACAGGTATGCGGGGATCATGGAGAAGAAATAGTCTCTTCTCTCTCCGCCTGAGATGAAATCGAAATCGTAATTCTTTGCTTCTTCTGCAAGACGGTCCATCGTCATCTTGAACGTGCCGTCCATGTCGTAGAACTTCTTGAGCGCTTCGAAGATCTTCTTGGGCGCGGTCAGCTTATCTTCTGCGATAGCAGCCTCGATTATCTTGAGCATGTCTCCTGCATCCTGCTCACTCTTCAAAAGGAAATGAGTGTTGCAGTAGAAGGGCCCGAGCATTCCGGATGTGTACCAGAAAGGATGATCTGCAGGTGCCATCTTAATGGCTTCTGTCTCAAAAAGTGCGTCGATTATCTTATCAGTCATGCTAACTCCTATCCTTACCAGCGGTTAAGCGTTCCGGTAAGTTCCTTTAATTGTAATCTGTTGTCTTCGCAATACCTATCAAGGTCTTCCGTGATCTTTACGGGAAGCGCGGGATGAACGAGGCAAGCCGTTCCGATCTCAACCGCTGATGCACCTGCGATCATGAACTCAATTACATCCTTATAGTCCTGAATGCCGCCGCAGCCTACGATCGGGATGTCAAGGACCTGGCTGCACTCTGCGACCATTCTGATCGCCACGGGCTTGACTGCGGGACCTGAATAACCGCCTGTATTGTTCGTTAATACCGGTCTTCTTGTCCTGATGTCTATCCTCATGCCCATCAGAGTGTTGATGAGGACGACTGCGTCAGCTCCGCCCGCCTGTGCTGCCAAAGCAGTTGCCTTGATGTCAGTAACGTTAGGCGTGAGCTTGATCCAGATCGGAAGATCAGTAAGGCTCCTGAGTTTTGACGTAATTGCCTTGATCGCCTCAGGGTCAGATCCTATCGTCATGCAGCCTGCTTTTACGTTCGGGCATGAGAGGTTGATCTCCAATGCATCGATCTTATCCTTATGGGGATCTAGCGTAGTGACCATGTCGACATAGTCTTCAAAACTGTGACCTGCGACGTTGACTATTACGGCAGCACCTGATTCCTTCATGAAATCCAGGTCGTTCTCAATGAAATAATGAACGCCGGGGTTCTGAAGTCCTACGGAATTGAGCATTCCGGAATCGCATTCGGCGACCCTTACGCCGGGATTGCCGGCTCTGGACTTGATCGTGAGTCCCTTGGACGAAATGCCGCCAAGGATATTAAGATCGTAATATTCGGATAATTCCCTTCCGAAATTGCATGTTCCGGAAGCCAGTATTAACGGGCTCTTGAGGTTGACATTACCTACATTTACGTTAAGGGAACTGCTCATTGCCAGACCACCTCCCTGCTGTCAAATACGGGGCCTTCCTTGCAGCACCTGACGTTCTTATATCCGTCAGGCCCGTCATCTCTGACCTTTACTATGCAGCAAAGGCAGATGCCTGCGCCGCATGCCATTCTCTGTTCCATTGATACGAGGCATTTCATTCCCTTTGCATTAGTCCAATCGCTTACGGCCTTCATCATGGGGATCGGGCCGACGCAGCAAATGAGTGTTTTGGCAGGGTCTTCGATGTTCAGCGTTTCAAGACCAGCGATAACAGTGCCCTTGATGCCTACATCGCCTGCGTCTGTCGTCAGGACATAGCCGTCTTTGTTAAGGATCACCTGCTGCGCATTTCTGAAGCCTTCACAGACGGTAACGTTCTTGCCCTGTCCGGTCAGCTCTTCATAAGCGAAGTTGATGGGGAACACTCCTGTTCCGCCGCCCGTGAGGATGACATTGTCAAAGCCTTCGAAATCGAAGCCGTTGCCCAAGGGACCAAGACAGTCCACCTCAGTACCAACTTCAAATGCCTTGATCTGTTCAGTGCCTTTGCCTACGACCTTTACGCCGATGTTGAACGTTCCCTTCTCCCTGTCAACGCTTGCGATGCCGAAAGGCCTTTTGAGGAACATCGTTCCCGCTGAAATGTTTACAAACTGTCCGGGAACAGCAGAACCTGCTATCTCGGGACATTCAAATCCAAGGTAGCAGGTATCGGCGTTCAATAATTCTTTTGAAATGAGTTTGATCTTATATTCTTTTCTGGTTGCCATTTGCTTATACGTACTTGCGGTTCTTGAGTGCCGCATTGAGTTTGCTCTTCATGTCCTGTGCCTCGAATCTTGCAGCCATTGCAAAATCCTCGGGCTTTAAGTCTGCTCTCTTGTGCCATGCCGTCATGATGCTCCTTGAAGCATTGACGATCGAACCCTTGCCTTCTGCCGTAAACGAAGCAACTGCATCGTCAGCGGATGCACCCTGAGCTCCGTATCCGGGAACCAGGATGATGGCCTTGGGCATTGCCCTTCTGAGCTGTACAGCCTGCTCGGGCCATGTGGCACCTACGACTGCACCAACCGATGAGAAGCCTTCCTCACCGACCAGGCCTTCGCCCCAGGAGCTGACCTTTGCTGCAACTGCCTCATATACCATGCGGCCGTCAGAAAGCTCTAAGTCCTGGAAATCTCCTGCAGAAGGATTGGATGTTCTTACGAGGCAGAAGACACCTTTGCCGTCTCTCTTTGCCACGTCGATAAAAGGCTTAACGCCGTCGATGCCGAGATAAGGGTTGACCGTTACGGCGTCGGAACCCGTAACTTCCATGTTCTCTCCGAGAAGGAGATCGGTATTGCCTAAGATAGCCTCAGCATAAGCCGTTGCCGTTGAACCGATGTCGTTTCTCTTTGCATCGGATATGACGAGCATGCCCTTCTTCTGGGCATATCTGATGGTAAGGAGCATCGTCTTCAGTGATTCGATGCCGTACATCTCATAGTAAGCGTACTGGACCTTGATCGCGGGAACGATGTCATATGTAGCGTCGATGATCGCCTTGTTGAAAAGCCAGATGGCCTTTGCTGTTGCTTTTGCAGCTTCTTCCGGGAAGATCTGTTCTGCGTGTTCCTTGATGAAATCCGGGATGTAGTCAAGCTTCGGATCGAGACCTAAAACCGTGGGGTTCTCCATCTCGGCGATCTTTCTTACCAGTTCGTCACTGAAGTTTCTCATAAGTCTTCTTGCCTCCCATTACAGTCAAGAGTGTCTCGCCGTAGAGCTTCCAGCCGTCGTACGGCGTGTTGCGCGATTTCGAGAGCATCTTGTTCTTGTCAAAGACGAACTCGTGATCAAGATCGAACACCGCAAGATCAGCGTCGTCTCCTTCTTCCATGCCGCCTCTTCCGAGCTTTAAGATCTTGGAAGGAGCAAAGCACATCAGGTCGATCAGACGCTCGAGCGTGATTACGCCTTTTTTGACAAGATAAGTGTACCCCAAAGCAAAGGCTGACTCAAACCCTAATATGCCGTTTAATGCGACGGAAAACTCACAGTCCTTCTCGTCAGAATGATGGGGCGCGTGGTCTGTAGCTATCGCGTCGATCGTGCCGTCCTTGATGCCCTCGATGATGGCGTCAACGTGCTCCTGCGTACGGAGCGGCGGATGCATCTTGAAGTTGGAGTCGTAGTTCTCGCAGAGGTCATCGGTCATGGTGAAGTAGTGAGGGCATGTCTCGCATGTTACCTTTACTCCCCTGGATTTAGCGTCCCTGATCATGCGGACGCCGCCCTTTGTGCTGACGTGGCAGATGTGTACCGGGATGTTCAGATATTCAGACAGGATGATGTCTCTTGCGATCATGATATCCTCGGCTGCGGTCGGGATCCCCCTGATGCCGATGCATGTTGAGACAACGCCTTCGTTCATTGCACCTTCGGAGAGGCTCTTGTCCTCGCAGTGGTTAAGTACCGGAAGATCAAAGTCTGATGAGTACTCGAGAACTTTTCTCATGATGCCTGCGTTCTTGATCGGGTGTCCGTCATCAGAGACAGCTACGATGCCGGCTTCCTTCATGAGGCCCATCTCAGAGATCTGGTCGCCGTCAATGCCCTTTGTCGCAGCGCCTATTGGATAAACTCTGCAGTTATTTGCTTCCTTTGCTTTCTTCAGGATGCCGCTGATGACCGCTGCATTGTCGGCTACGGGGTTTGTGTTGGGCATCGGGCAGACCGAAGTGTAACCGCCCTTTGCGGCGCTTGCGGTCTCGGTCGCGATGGTTCCCTTATATTCATATCCGGGTTCTCTTAAGTGGCAGTGCATGTCGACAAGGCCGGGTACGACCGTGCCGCCCCTGCAGTCGATTATCTCGTCTGCCTCGCTGTCCTTGAAGGGCTTTGAGAACTTTTCGCCGTCTATATAGACCTTGTCCGTATCCTTTCCGAATACCTTGCAGTTAGTAAGTATGGTCTTCACAGATTGTTCCTCCTTGCCATGAGCAGATAGAGCACAGCCATTCTTACGGCAACTCCGTTCGTTACCTGTTCGTTGATGACCGACTGGTCGCAGTCGTAGACCGCTGTCGGGAGCTCTACTCCGTGGTTGCACGGGCCCGGGTGCATCAGGAAGGCATCAGGCTTTGCAAGAGCGAGCATCTCAGGAGTTATCGCATAGAAGTGAGCGTACTCGGCTACTGAGGGGAACAGCGATTTCTGCTGGCGCTCGAGCTGAACTCTTAATCCCATGACCGCATCAGCATCTCTTACGCAGTCTGCTACCGAGTCAGCGATCCTGACGCCCATCTTTTCGATTCCGATGGGCATCATGGTCTTGGGACCGTAAACGCTGACCTTTGCTCCGAGCTTGGTCAGGCCGATCGCGTTTGACCTTACTACACGACTGTGGTAGATGTCTCCGCAGATCGCGATGTTCTTGCCCTCGAAAGTATCAAATCTCTCGTACATCGTAAGCATGTCGAGAAGTGCCTGGGTCGGGTGCTCGTTCATGCCGTCACCTGCGTTGACTACGGATGCCTTAAGGTGAGGCGCGATGAAATGAGGTGCGCCGGACTGGTTGTGCCTCATTATTATGATGTCAGTACCCATCATGTCTATCGTTCTGGCTGTATCAAGGAGTGATTCGCCCTTGTTTACCGAGCTGCCCGAAGTCGAGATGTTGGCTGATGCCGATCCCATGTACTTTGACGCAAGCTCGAACGAAAGCCTCGTTCTCGTTGAGTTCTCATAGAAAAGCGTTACGACCGACTTGCCCTGAAGGTGTGATGTCTTCTTGTTGGCAGACGATATTACCAGCTTCATCGTTTTAGCAGTATCAAGGATTTCCATGATCTCTTCCGCGGTAAGCTGCTTCATACCGAGGAGATCCTTGCTCTTAAGTCCCATCAGACGTTTTCCTCCTCTTTAAGAAGTATTACCCTGTCCTTGCCGTCAACTTCCTTGACCTCAACATCGATGTGCTCGGTGATCGCGGTCGGAACGTTCTTTCCTACGTAATCCGCTCTGAAAGGAAGCTGTCTGTGGCCTCTGTCTATCAGGATGGCGAGCTGGATATTAGCAGGCCTTCCCATATCAAAAATGTTCTCTATGGCGGCCCTTGTGGTCCTGCCCGTATAGAGAACATCATCTACCAGGATTATCTTTTTACCGTTAACGTCGAACGGGATATCAGTACCGTTTACGACGGGGTGCGCAGAGAGCATTGAAAGGTCGTCTCTGTAGAAGGTGATATCGAGGATACCCATCGGGACCTTGACGCCTTCGATCTCCTCCAAAAGATTTCTGATCCTCATCGCGAGAG
>SVJC01000120.1 GCA_015069215.1 Oscillospiraceae bacterium | reverse complement strand
TGCCTTTTAGCTGATTTGGAATGAAATTTTGCCCGCATTTTTCGCTTCTGCTTGAAAAAAGTCATTCCAAAACTGCTTTTTAGCGAATCTGGAATGAAACCCCGAGCCTTTTGGACTGCAAACCCCGGAATTTTTCATTCCAAACTGGCCTTTTAGCGGATTTGGAATGAAACCCCGACCCTTCAGGGCTGCCCCCCCCGAAATCTTCATTCCAAAACGCCAAATTTGCTGAAAAAGAATGAACATTTACCGTTTCAAAGGCGGCAAGCTGATCCTTGACGCTTCCAACGGCAAAATGATCGGATATTATAAAGACAGGATCACCTAAATAAGGATCTGAGTTCAAGAAAACAGCAGGGGATGAAGTGAACCCTTAAAGTTGGACGGTTTTAAACGAGTATAAGGACTGATTCCTTGCCTGACAAGGAGTCAGTCCTTTCAGTTTGACCTGAATTCTTTCAGTGTTGTAGTAACTAATGTATTCTTCCATTGCTTTCTGAAGCTGTTCCAAAGTTTTGAACTCATACTCGTGTCCATAGAACATCTCGTTCTTCATTTTTCCGAAGAAGTTCTCCATTGGACTTTTATCTAGGCAATTCCCTTTGCGTGACATGGATTGTGTTATTCCTCGATCTTTTAATGCTTTGTGGTATTGGCACATCTGGTATTGCCAACCTTGGTCTGAGTGGAATGTGAGATTGCTAAGGTCATCGAATTTGTTGAATGCCTTGTTCAACATGTCTGCTACCTGTATGTAACTAGGACTCTTTGAGATGTTATAAGAAACGATTTCTCTGTTCTGTGTTTCTTGGTATCTACTTTCTTGTACAGGAGTTTGTTATCTACAGTTCCGTTAAAATCGCCCTTGTAGGACTTATATTTAGCTCTGGGAGTAACCCCATACAGCTTGAGTTTAGACATAAGTCTTTTTACGGCTTTGTGATTTACAGACCAGCCGTCGGTCTTGAGCTGTAATGTGATTCTTCTATAGCCATAACGCTTATGGTTAGCTGTGTATATGGCCGATATGGCATCCATAAGTTCCGAATTCTTAATATCCGGATCCATACGTTCTTTCCAATAGTAGTAATCAGATCTGGGAAGATGGGGCAGTGAGTCGTTCGAGTTAATAGTTTCGAGGATAAAAGCCAATGAACACTTTAATTCTTGCCTTAACTCAGTCACTGCCTCGGTCAGTTGTTCTTTTTCTTCTTTTCTTCCCCGTGAGTTAAGGCATACATTTTTTTTAAGTATTCGGCTTCTATGGTTTTCTTCAACAGCTGCTCGCGAAGGAGCTCGTTCTCCTTCTCCAGCTCTTCGACTGTCTTCTTTTTCTTTGTCACGGGTTGAAGGCCTGCCTTTCTTCTTGGTAACGACATTATACCCGTTCTCAATGTAGGATTTAATCCATTGGTCCAATACGCCTCTGTGCGACAATCCGAGATCAACAGCAACGGCATCAACGACTTCGCCGTTAGTTAACACACGATTAATTGCAACTAATTTGTATTCTGTAGAATACTTTCTATATTTATGTCTGATAACCTCTATTCCATGCTTATCAACTAATCTGCACATATAACGAATGCGTGACGAGCTTAAACCATATTTCTTAGAAAGAGTGTCGCTTCCGTAGCCTTCGCAATGCTTTTCATAGATTTCCTTTTTTATTTCAAAATTGTATCTCATATAAAAACCCCCGAAGTTTGTTCAACTTCAGGGGTTCACTTCAGTTTGCGGCACTTTTGTATATCAATCCAAACCTTGTTAAAGCTTAAGGAATGTATGTGAGGGTGATCCTGGAGATCTCGCCCTTCTTGAAATAGAAGGAGAATTCTCTGGAACCGAGATACTTTGTGGACTTCTGTCTGTATCTGAAAGTATCTGAGTAGTTTCCGTTTGTACCCTCATCGTGAACCTTGTCTGTAGCGTTCTTAGGCTCACCTGCGTTGGCGATAAGATCTTCCATTGACAGCTTGTAAGGGAAGTCGAAAGAAATGTTTGCGCCGTTCTTGTAGTTCATTTCGATGCTGTGCATGTAGAACTTGTAGATAACGCACTCGCTCATGGGCTTTGCCTCAGAAGAAAGGTTCATGACATAAACGCTGGGTGACCAGAACTTGTCGCACTCGATGCCGAATCCGTTGAGTGACTGTGAATTCTTCTTTATCTCTGCAGAAGCGTTCTTGATATCCTTTGCGTTGAAAGGAACGCCGTCATCGATCATTTCCTGAAGAGTTGTCTTGCCGAGCGTGTACTTCTTGCCGTTTACAAAGAAGTGCATGTCATCGAAATCGATGATCTTGCCGGTGAAAGTTGAACCGCTGTCAGCCTTTGACTCTGAAGATTCAGAAGAAGCTTCGGTAGCGTCGGTTGCCTTGGATGTCTCGGAAGTTTCATCCGAGGGGTCAGGAAGCTCACTGATACCGCCATCTTTCTCGGTGGCAGTTGTGGTCTCTTCGGTCTCAGACTCTGTGGTAGCTTCAGTAGTTGTTTCCTCTGTTGTTTCCTTGGTCTTGTCATCATCACCTGTCTTCTTGCCGGTACCGCTGCATGCAGCGAGCGAAACGAGCATGGAAGCAGCCAGGATCAATGATGCGATCTTCTTGCTTTTCATGGTTGAAAAAATCCTCTCCCAAATATTGTTTTGCGGGGCTGGCCACGCAAACCACCTGATTATAGCACCGGCCATGGATACGGGCAGGTAGCATTTTCAAACACTAAACCTGCCTGCAAAACCGATTTTTTGTTGAATGTAAGCAGATGTTTTTGATCTTTCGGCGTTACTTTTTTTTCGCAATGAACTCCGAAACGGAGTGCGGCTTGTTCTCGCCCGCATAGATCACGAAGCCGCATGAGCCGAATTTCTTTGCCTCTTCCACGACCTCTTCGCGGGAATCTGCGGTTCCGCTGCCCTTAACAACTTCCTTCCAATGCACTGACCCCCAGCTGGTGGTCGTGGCCGTCACATGTTCGTATCTGTATCTGCCGTCTCCGAGATCATATACATATGTTTTATGCATTATCTCTCCGCTTCCGTTTTCGATGACGGCGAACCATTCTGTCTTTTTCTCAGGAGCTGCATCGCTTTTGTGAAGGCACTTGAATTCACTGCCGCCTGAGACCACCCTGATGTTCTCGGGGAGCTTATTGAACCTGACGGCGCAGCACGGGTATGTGAAAGCCTCAGTAACGGCATCTCCGGGCTTCGGAGCTGTCTCGAAAACGGTTATCGTGAGAGTCTTTCCGTCGTAGCTGATGCCCGAAATGCCGATGTCATGACCGCCGGTATTAAACTCTCCGGCCGAAATCAGGATTGAGTATGAAAGTTCCTGCTTTTCAGGTCCGTATACGTAATATCCCCTTTCAGTCGCACCGTGAGGATCAGGAGCTGCGGTCACCTTATACTTCAGACCGTTGATGGTGCCTTCTACAGCGAACTTTCCGGACGTTTCAGGCTCTTCCCCGTCCTTCTTTTCCGTCTCCGTAACAGACGGACCGGCCCTGTTTCCGGGGTCAGAAACAATCGGAACAGTTATGCTCGTTACCTGATCAGGAACCGGTTTGCCGGGTCCTGCGCTGAGGGACATCGTCCTGCAGCCGGCAAACGCAAACAAAACAGCTGCTGCAGCCGATCCAAGGCACAGCGTTTTAATTACATCGTAATTCATGGCATAATCCTCCCTTAAGGCTTATACCTTAATTACAGACAAATAAGCCAAAATGTTGCATCAGGGATTCGGATCCTCATCGACAGGTTTGAATATGCCCTTCAGATCAGGCTTTAAACCTGCTCTCTTCTCCCATTCCTCGAATTCATCCGCAAATTCTTTTTCATTGATATGGTTGGCATCCGACTGGTGTGCACCGCGCGGCACATTGGTCTTTCTGAACTCATTAAGCTCTTCGCGGGTCAGCCTTCTTACGAGTTCAGAACCCTTGGGAGCTGCGTAGCCGGCATTTATGTTTTCGGCATACATGGCAGGGAAGGACCTCCTGTCGTCTCTTGACAGTTTGTCCCTCCTTGCGGAATAGGTAACACTTACCCTGTACTCATATTTGTCACCGCGGCTGTCACCGATGTTGTTGGATTTTTCGAGGAGATTTCCGAAAAACCAGCAGGAGAAACCGAAGCCGACGCCCATGGCAAAGATCCAGGAAAGAATATCGATCATGATCTCACCCCTGTCTCTTCTTCATGAAGTTGAACATCGCTTTGTCCTGGGTAAGGTTGATGTTCTTGATGACCTTTACCACCTTTCTGATGCCGACAGAGAACAGTGCGACTATTCCTGCCACAAGAATGCCGATGATCCTTCCTCTGCCGTTGTTTGACGAATGGCTTCTTCTGCCCGTGAAAAACAGCGGCAGCGTCGCCTTGAACACAAAGAAAGCGGCTACGGTTATAAGGATTCCCACGACTATGAGAAGCGTGTAGAACAAAGCCTTTTTCCAGGGCAGTCCGCATACGACTTTTCCGTTATCACCGTTGACCAGTATGGTGTTCGGCTTTCCTTTGTATTTAAACGTGATGAACCATGCGGGGAGCATCGCGTAGACCATGTCGTTATCAAGACGTACCGACGGATTGGAAGCAACGACTACATTGCCGGAAGCCTGAACGGTACCGATCGCATCTTCATCGAAAAACTCCTTCGCCCTGTGAAGCGTGGCAGTTCTCAGATCGCTGTATGTAACGTCAGAAACATTCGAATAGAAGCCTGCGAGATAGTCTTCGTCAAACGGTTTCAACCGTTCAAGGCTGAACGGCTCGAGCTTTGAGGAACTCTCGTCGGAAAGCGCACGCGAAGCATCGATCGGCAGGTTCTTGAGCGTCATCTTACCCGCACGTCCGAAGTAATGCGTGACCGAATTCTTGCCCTGCTTGACCGATCCCTTGATGACTACCGCATCTGAATAAGTCGCATTGACGATCCAATACGGAAGATATATTCCTCTGCAGCAATCGACAGAGAAATTCTTGATCTCCTTCGGAACGAAAAAACCCCTGCTGATCTGATCCTTTACGCGTCTTATCGCCTCATCCTTTGTGATCGAAAAAGGCAAGACGAACTCAGGGCATTTCTGCTTGGCGATCCTGCTGAAAACGACATTCGGATTGCCGCAGTAAACGCAGGTCGTTGATGCCTCGGATCCGTTGATGATTATCTCTCCGCCGCACTCACTGCATGCATAAACATAGCAGTCCATGAAATCGTCCTTTTGGCCGCCGTAGACCTCGCCCATTGCTTCCGCCTGAAGGTTTTCCCTGTACTGCTTTGATTCAGATTCGACTTCTTCCGGCCTGAAAGTGCTTCCGCATGCGGAGCACACCATTTTCTGTGTTCTCGGGTCGAAAACCAGTGCGTGGCTGCAATTCTTACACAGCGTTGCCATTATCTATCCCTCCCTTTTTTTCCGATTATTCCGATTGTATATGTTAATAATTATCAGCATCAAAATCAATTATTTGTGATTTATGTGCTATTATTTTCCATAGGCGGGAGCATTTTGGAAGAATGAAGACCACCATTATTTGCGATGTACTGGGTGCACCCAACAACGGTACTTCGATCGCAGCCTACAATCTGATCGACTATCTGAAGAGCCGCGGACATACTGTCACCGTGGTCTGTTGTGATGCCGACAAAAAAGGCGAGGACGGCTTTTACATCGTACCGACTCTTAAGCTCGGTCCGATCGCCAATGCCGCTTTGGCACGCAATGAAGTCGTTCCCGCAAAGGCTGATCCCGTCATTCTCGATAAGGCAATAAAAGGCGCTGACGTAGTGCATCTTCTCATGCCTTTTCCCCTTTCCTGGAAGGCCATTCCGATATGCGAGAAATACGGCATTCCCATAACCGCGAGCTTCCATGTCCAGGCAGAGAATTTCACCTGCCACATCGGCATGATGAAGTCAAACCTTGCTACCAAAAACGTCTACAGATATTTCTACCGCAAGGTTTACAGCCACTGCACGATAACCCACTATCTGACTGAATTCATAAAGAACGATTTTGAAGGCAACGTCAAACGCACGGTTCCTTCAAAGGTAATATCCAACGGTGTTTGCGAGTCTTTTTTCGAGCCCGCGCCCATTGATGCCGTCAACAGGCAGAAGGAGAAAAATCACGGCAAGTTCACCATCGTGGCAGTCGGAAGATACTCCTCCGAAAAGGCCCAGCAGGTCCTGATAAGAGCAGTCGCCAAATCCAGATACAAGGATAAGATCAAGCTGATAATGGCCGGCGAAGGCCCGAAAAGAAAGCATTACAAGCATCTTGCAAAACGCATGGGCGTTGACTGCGAGATGAGGTTCATAGATCACGACGAGCTCAAGGAAGTCCTGAACGCCGCAGATCTTTATGTTCATACGGCCTATGTCGAGCTCGAATCCATTGCCTGCCTTGAGGCCATCGTCACGGGACTCGTGCCAATAATCTGCAACTCGAAAAGGAGTGCCGCAAGGTTTTTCGCGCAGGATGAAAGGTGCCTCTACCGGAAGTGGGATTCCGAAGATCTCAAGAACAAGATCGAGTACTTCATGGATAACCCCGCCGATCTCGAAGCGTGCAGGAAAAAGTATAAAAAGCAGGCCAACATTTCCAGGCTGAACAACTGCATGGAAAAGATGGAGGAAATGCTCGAGGAAGCAGCATCCTCACACGCAAAAGAGGCCTGAAGCCATGGCTAAGCGCACTATCTTTTATTCGGATCTGATCAATGACGATTTCGCGGGAAACAACATCAAGACTGTAATCCTCCCTCCTGATTACAGGTACTTTCCCAAGACAGCCATAAGACGCGGATTTGCTTTCTTTTTCTATCACTTCATCGCAACGCCCCTTGTCACCATCATGCAGGAGATCGTCTATGGCGAGAAGATCGTCGGCAGAAAAAAGCTCAAGGGTTACCGCAAGAACGGTTTCTATCTCTACGGAAATCACACGAGGGCAATGGGCGACGCTTACACCCCCACCCTTCTGGCTTTCCCGAGGAAATCCTATATTGTTGCAGGCGCTGATGCTTTTTCCATCAAGGGCATCAGAAGGATCGTCGAGGACTTGGGCGGCATAGCCCTGCCCCTGACAAAGACCGGCTACAAGAATTTCTTCAACGCCATGCGCCGCCACGACAAACTGGGCCACATAGTCGCCCTCTATCCCGAGGCCCACATCTGGCCGCACTACACCGGTATCAGGCCCTTCGGAGCTGAAGCTTTCCACTACCCTGTCGAGTCAGGCAAGCCTGCCTTCACCTTCACCGTGACCTGGCAGAAAAGAAAGATCCTCCCCGGTTCAAGGACCGTCGTCTATGTTGACGGGCCTTTCCTTCCCGACATGGACCTTCCCATGAGCGA
>SVJC01000119.1 GCA_015069215.1 Oscillospiraceae bacterium | reverse complement strand
AGGCTAAAGAACAGTTACAAGAACAATGAACAAGGCTCGGGGCTTACATCTCCGAGCCCTTTTCATATAATATGGCTTCGTTATATAATACTGCATCCGTTCTTGGACCCTGACGGGTAAACGGAGCGTAGAGTGCCTGAAAACAATGGTTTTCTGAAGTAAACGATGCATCGGTTGAATCCGTCAGTCGGAAGGGGTTAGGATGCAGTCGGAGGTGAGATAAATGGATGCGAACAAATTCGGTTGCTTTGTGGCTGACCGCAGAAAAGAGCTTAATATGACTCAAAAGGATCTGGCTGCAAAAATACACGTGACCGACAAAGCTGTCAGCAGATGGGAAAGAGGTCTGGGGTTCCCGGACATCAATACGATCGAAGAATTAGCTGATGCTTTGAATGTTTCCATTACAGAATTAATGACATCGGAAAAGACTGCTTCCGGGAAGACTGATGAAGTCGTAAGCGATGTTATCCACGTAGCAAAAGAAGATATCAACGGAAGGCAGAAGACTATTCTTTATACTTTTGCCGCCACAACAGCTTTTCTGTCTGTTCTGCAGGTCCTTTTTACCATAGATTGGAACTCAAAAGGGATAAGAATGTATTTTGAGTTTCCGACTATAGCGGTTATTCCCGGAGTTGTCCTGATCCTGAACGGTATCATCGGTCTTATAAGGGGCCGGAAGGTAAAGAACATGATACTTATCGGACTGATCCTGGTGATATTACCTGCGGTAGTCAGTTGTACGGTCTATCTGATCTGCGGAATAGTGAACAGCTGAAACAAGAATAAGGAGTCCAGATAAATGAAAGAAATCTATGAGGCTTCCTCCGGCATGGAGGAAGTGAGTGAAAGTGCGCTCAAAACTTACGGGAAAGATAAAAAAACGAATAACAACCTGTTCACATCGTTAAGCAAAGCGATCGGATTATTCTTTGCATCTCAGATGTTTTCGATGATCCTGATAACAGGGTACATGATATATACGAATTATACGAAAGAAGTATCATCCGAAGGCACGGGTTATCATTTCATGATAGACCAGTCGGATATATTCAGTACGGAAAGTATCCTGATCCTTCTGTTATCTGAGATATTCATGATAGCGGTCTTCGTGCTGTATGCCAGGTTCAAGGAGAAATTAAGCTTTAGGTCTTTGGGGTTTGTGACGAAGAACATGCCCTTATCTTATCTGGCGGGCGTTGCGGGAGCCGCATTATGCATGCTCGTACTGGCACTGATCTGCAAGGCAACGGGAGCAATGACTTTTACTCATGATGCCGCGAATATTCCCCTTTTGATCCTTTTCGCCATAGGATTCGTAATACAGGGACTGGCCGAGGAGGTAATGTGCAGAGGCTTTCTCATAGCGCATATCACGAGACGTTATTCCGTAAAGACAGCGGTTATAGCAAGCAGCATCCTTTTTGCGCTGCTCCACGTTTTTAATCTGTCCGGCATTTCCTTTTTGGCGCTTATTAATCTGTTCTTTTTCGGTGTATTTGCATCTCTGATGTTCCTGTACAGTGAGAACATCTGGCTTTGTGCAGGATTCCACACAGTTTGGAATTTTGTACAGGGAAATATCATCGGCGTGCCTGTCAGCGGAATACCCATTCCGTCTGTATTCAAGATGACTGCCAATGAGAACATGTCTGCCGTCAACGGCGGGATCTTCGGCCTGGAAGGCGGTATCCCCGTAACAGTTATACTGGTTGCCGGCTGCCTTATCTTCTATTTCCTTATCAGGAGAAAGAATAAGAAAGCCTGCAATGCTCAGGAATAAAGCCCGGAAGATCAGTCCTGTTTGCCGCTGACCCATCGGGATGTAAAAGCGTGCAGCATATCTTGGAGGTAATATGTTAATGATATTGAATATGCCAGAGAAGAGAAATATGATGAGGCTACCGGACGGAGTGGGCATTATACCGCCTTATGCTTTTAAAGACTGTAAGGCTCTTAAAAAGGTCGTCTGCGGCAGCGGAATGCGTAAGATCAAGTCCTGGGCTTTTGGAGGATGCGATTCTCTTGAAGAGGTCATCTACGGACCGGAGGTTGAAGTGAGCAAAGATGCTTTTGAATCGAATGAGGCCATTCTTAGAATATGAAATAGATTTAGGGGAGGGGCAAATGAATGATCTTAAAGACATAATAGAACTATATAACAATCAGCTAATGCTCACACCTCCGGTTTTTAATATCCTTTCTTTGATCTTTGCAGCTCTTTGATACCCGCTGTCGCAAAGAATCTCGGTTGATTCATCCAATGCATGGCCAAATCTCTCCTTCAGTTCATCGAATCGTTCCATGGCGATGCGTTTTGAGATCCCAATTTCTTTTGCAGCACCTTGAAAGTTATCGCGGTTAATCTTATCAATCAAAATCTCTCCACCGATATAGAAAGCCATCTCTCTCGTGCTTTGTTCATAGACCGTTGTACTGACAAGGTCATATGCCGGAGCAAGTCTCAATGACTTCATATCTGCACTGTAGAGAAGAGAGGTATTCTTTATGTGAGCATCGGTATTCCCTATCAGATAGTTAAATACGATGATATCCCACAGTTTAAGCTGATCACGTATAGGATCTGAAGAATACATCTTAAGTAGCTCAAACATTTTCTTGAGATACCCTGAAGGCTTCTTCTCATATTTATCTGAGGCCAGAATGCCGAGCGCTTGTGCCAGGTCTTCCTGATGAAGCCTTGCCGGGCACTTTAATCCATCGATCACTATCGGGTTCTCAGAGAAGGCGCGGTCATATCTCTCGGTAGCAAAAAGAACTTCATTTTCTTCGCCCGAGCATGTGTTGATAATAAAACTTTTCGGGATATCAATACCACATTTTTTTGCCGTCAGAAGTGATAATTGTTCGTTTGTAACAATATCATTCAGTCTGACATGGCTTTGCTTAACGATATGAGTGCTTGGAGCAGTCCCTTCCGGTATGTACCACTGATCATTAGACGCATCATAATATAAACCGACTTTACCTGATGCACCGGTTAGAGAGAGGTGTGCTTTGGTTATGATCTCTGCAGATTTTGATACGCCTTCTTCTGCCAATGCACGTATCTCTCCCTGAGATATAGCAACATAGGATGCAGCAATTTCTTCCTCCTCAGTCCTGACCTGGATTGCACCAAGGCATTCCCTTCCTAAGCCGTGTAAGATCGATAAGTAGTCGCTTTCATCTACATGCATCCATTGTGCGACAGTCCTTCTCGTAAAACCTTCAGGTAGTAGTCCCTCAAAGTAATTCTTCGTCTGTATTTCTGTAAAAGCCTGCTCCTGCTTAGGGAGACTGATCGATATCGGGGCTGCATCCGGATCATTCAGATAAGATTCATCATAACGAAAGGCTGCATAAGTACCCGATGTCCCTTCGATATATCCTGCCAAACACTGCACTCCATTACGCTCAATACTGACTACTAACCTCATTGACCATTACCCCTGGTTTTGAAAGAAATATCTATTCCGAGCAGATTAGCGAGATGGATTGCTTTTCCTAATTCTGCAGATGCCTTGCCGTTTTCCAGTTCAGAAATAAAACTTGCGCTGAATCCGGTAAATTCAGACAGATACGCCTGCGTATAACCAAGAGCCTTTCTGCGCTCCCGTAGAGCTTTCCCAAAGTCTTCTGCGTTTCTGATGATCATGTCCGTTTTATCCTTCCTGTCAGGATTTAGGCGTTCGGCTGTTTGATCAGAGCTTCTGTGCTGGATTTAGTCGAACGGCTATGCATTCTCAATACGAATGGTAATATAGGCGAACGGCTATGTCAATATGATTAGTTTGAGAACGTTTAATATACCCACGAACGTTCCAAACATCGGGCATCCAAACACACTCCAAACGTCCGGCGTTGAGTGAATAAGTAATATTTCATTTGCTCTAATCTATGTAATTGCTATGGGTTTCTCAGCTTAATACCTCAGACGAGAAAGTTTATCAAACCTTCTTTTTTTGCCAACTGAAAACCGATACATAGAACTTATCCGTCGGATCTCCGTGACCATAATAGATCCTGCGCGGACCGAATGAACTGATCTTGTCTGCCGTTTTCTTCAAAACATCCAGATCGTAATACACTGTGGTGTACAACTGGAAACTGTTTTGGGCATTGTTAGAGGATTGGAAGGAAAATGTCAAAGGCTTTTTATTGCCGTGTTATAATTCTTCTGAGAGGCAACCTTAGATAGATAATAAGCAGTCAGGACTTATGAATAAGAAGATTATGGATCATTGAGATTGAGATGATAAGAGAGTTAAGCAGAGAAGATTTTCTGAAAACCATGAAATCAGGCATGCTCTTAATGCAAACGGACAGTGGGTCACATATGATGCTTCTACAAATACGGCTTCTATAACCAGTATTAAGGATTTCGTAGCTGCCTTTAAGAGCGCATCTAAGAATCTGGGTGCTTTTGATCAGCTTGATGCAGGTCAGGGCGAAAATACACTTTTTGGATATGGTGACGGAAACGGTGCTCATTTCGATTCGTATCTGTCTTCAATCCTGAAGGAGATAGGAAGCGAATATGCATCCAACTACCAAACCGATTTGGAAAAAAAGGATTCTGTCGGAAATACAGTTGACGTCAGATTGAAGATGTATACTCCGCTCTATTATCTTCTTGAATCATCTGAAGGATATAACACCAGCAAAGTTGCCCAATACTGGAGAATCCGGACAGGCATAACCCAAGGTGATTGCGCATTGTCGACTGAAATGAACCTGGCACTTGCTCTTGAGGATAACAGTGCTGTGAAGTCCGTAGATTTTGAGACTGTCTGGGGAGCTGGTCATACAATGGCTGAACGTACGGGCAACTCGACCGAAAACTATATAAACTGGGTTAATGAGTGCATGAAAAACAGGTGATATCAGGAATTAAATAAACTAACAGAGGCTGGCAAATGCCAGCCTTCATTATGCTTATCATTATAGATTTCAGACAAATCGTATTATGAATCAGACTTCTTTCGGAAATCTTGTCCAATTTGGCCCTCTCCCACACCTTAATAGTGAAGGGAGTTTTTATAACGGAAGATCATCGATGCATATGTAATAGACACCGAGCCGCTTGATCTGAGCCTTTGCATCATGCTTGATGCGGGTCACCTCATAAGGCGGCTTCCTTTTTAGCTTAGCCAGGATAACAGCCAGCGTTCCGCCCCAAACGACTATGATATTAAGCTGGACAGTGACAGCATAATTCTTGATAACGAGCAAATCCGATGGACTGCATAACCACTATATTTCCATTGTTCCATGTAGAACTGAAAAATCAGATAATCGTTATCTGCACGATAACATATTGCTAATAGAACGGAAATAACGTTGAGAACGGGCGCTGTTTTTGATATGATTTACACAACATCTAGTGGGATTTTATTACCACAGCCACTATATAAGATTTACTTTGCCGAGGGGCCAGTTCTGTTTCTGTCATCTAAAAAAGATGAAGTATGGCCCTCATATGAAAGCGCGTGTCTTATGGATGAGAAACTTGAAACAGTATCATTCCCATATAAGCATAAACATATAGTGTTTGAAAATATGAGTCATGCTGCCGTAGTTCATCTTCCTTGGATATATAAGATGGCCTTCAAATCGGAACGACGTCACCCAAAGGCATGTGCAAAAGACAGAAAAAGAATGAAAATGGAATTGCTTGCGTGGGTAAAAGACGTATGGCAGTAAGATTATCTTTTGAATTTAATGAAACGGTGAGTCCTTAACCCGGTTGTATGGTTAGGTGTTCTTTACAAAAGATCAGAACTGAACCCCTCTTTTAAACACAAGATAAGTGTTGATGAAGGAATGGTCATTCCGCCCTCTATCCATTTGATAAGCATTGAGTTCATACCTCCCATACTGTATGCAAGAAGATATGGAAGCTGATCTCTGTAATGGTCAACTATCTCTGCGGATCTTACGAATCTGAACACTTCAAAAGACCGGTCATACGATTCTTCAAAAAGCTGATGAAGCAGGTTGCTCTGTTTCATGAGCTTCAGTGTTTCGGCATGCTTTTCCCAGAAGTCGAAAAAGCATTGCATAATATCCCAGTAATGATGTGATCCTTTGTCTTTCATCGATAACAGGCATTCTTTATACAGTGAGTAAAAAAGATGCTTAAGCACCTCATCTTTGTCACTGAAATGCCGGTAGAAAGTCTTTCTGGATACCCCGGCCTCCTGTGTTATCTGGGTCACCGTTATCTCTTTATAATCGTAGATCTTCATTACCTTGAGCAAGGCCAGGGCAATTGCTTCTTTTGATCTTTCTGCGATAAGTCCGTTTGTATTATTCATAGGTAACAGATCCTCCGGATGTGTAACACATTAGATAATTTGCTTGCTATCGTTTACAAAGCGATTCTATAATACTCTCAAAGGGGTTACAAGTGTTACCTCTAAGGGAGGTTAATTTTGAAGAAGGTTATTTATTTTTTCAGCGGAACGGGAAACAGTTTGCGGGCCGCAAGGATAATAGCAGATGAGCTGAAGGATACCGGGATAGTTAATGTCAGAAATGATCCTTCCGGATACAGCGCTGAGGATGCAGAAGTGATCGGTTTTGTGTGTCCGGTTTATGAGTGGGATATCCCCGGAAGAATGAAAGCATTTATCTCAGAACTTAACGTAAACCCCAATGCCTATATATTTATGGTTGCCACTTATATTGCTGTTCACGGAAAAGCCTTTGAGACTGTGGCTGATATTCTATCTTCAAAGGGTGCGCATCTGAGTTACTCGCGTGCTGTCAGATGCGTTGCAAGCCAGTGTATCGCATATCCGCCATTTCCTCCTGAGAAGATCATGATCCCGCTCATGGAGAAAAGCATGCGGAAGACTGCGCGTGAAATATGTGAAAGAAGGCTTAGAAAGAATCCTCATATGTCGATCATAACAAGGAAATTGTTCCCGAAGATGATGGTCCCGTATCTCAACGTTGAACATGAATATGATAAAGGTTTTTATGCAGACAGCAGATGTACCGGTTGTTCAACATGCTTGAAAGTCTGTCCGACAAAGAATATTACAATGGAAAACTCCCGCCCGGTGTGGAACAGGAAATGTCACGGATGTAATGCCTGCGTGGTATATTGTCCTTCCAAAGCGATACAGTTTAAGACTCCCGAAGCATATGCTGCACTCGGTACACTGATCTCAAAGAAACTCGGACTGCCCGAAAAAAGAAAGCGTTATCATAATCCATATATCAAAGCGCGTGACCTGATGGATTAGAAATCCTAAGATTATCTTTGGATGTCCTTCTCGGGCTATTGATTTGAGTGAACTTATAGAAGAACCCTTTACTTAGATGGTATAATTTCCTTGTCTGAGGGAGTGATTTCTGAGCACAGAAAATCATCAGCAAAAAGGACTATACATAATGACTTATAACT
>SVJC01000118.1 GCA_015069215.1 Oscillospiraceae bacterium | reverse complement strand
AATATATATAAATATAGAGGTCCGTGTTAGGGATTTTTACGGCAATTGCAACTTTTTCGCCAAAACCGGCCGGAACCGGGATGGTTACCGACACGGGTCCCGGCGACGTCAAAAGCCCCATATCAGAGGCTATTGCCCTTGCACAATCCCCCGCATCAACTTCTTTGCTGAAGCAAAAATAATTGCCGTATCTGTAAGCTTTCCTCGAGAAAGGCATCGGAAGGACAACTTCTCCTCCGACCCCGACCCTTGCGATCAGGTCAGCGCAGTTCCTGAGATTGGTAACCTCATAATCGGTCAGATTGCCGAATGTCTCGAGCCAGAGCTTTCTGATGACGCGTGAACGGATCGCAGGCGCAAGATCCTGCGTTTTCCTGCAGTCTAACGCCTTAACACCTGCCGTTTCATTCTTTCCGAGCAAGACAAGGCACTTGTCGAAGGCTTTGTCCGCTTCTTCAGAGAGATAATCAAGGTCTTCTTCGATCAGGGAATATGTCCTGTTAAGAGAATCGGACGGCTTCATGCCGGTCTGCTTCTCCATCTCAGGCAAAAGGACATTGCGCCATACGTTACGTGTGGTGTCCGTCTCGAGATTCGTTAAGTCGGTCGCATAGCGGATGCCTTCCTCCCTAAGCATTTCAACAAGTTCGCTCTTGGAACAGCAAAGCAATGGCCTGATTACGTTTCCGGTCCTTGCGCGTGGTGTGACGAGACCTTCTAATCCGGCTCCCCTTATAAGGTTCATCATCATGGTCTCGGCAACGTCGTTTCTGTGATGTGCGACGGCGATCCTGACTTCGGTAAAGCCTTCGGATTCTCTTAACTCCTGGGCATAGCTGTCAAAAGCCTCGTACCTGAGCATCCTGCCGGCAGTTTCCTCGGAAAGTTTATTGTCTTCGGCGTATTTTTCAACGTCGAAGCTCACAGTCTTGAGGGGAACTCCTATGGATTCGCAAAATCTTGCGGTCAGCTCGGCATCGCGGTCGCAGTCACCGGGCCTTAAGTTGTGGTTGATGTGGATGGCAAACAGCCTGATCTTTTTCTCGCTGTTTTTCAAAAGGTCAGACAGGATGAGAAGGAGCGCGACCGAGTCAGGACCGCCTGAGCAGCCCGTGATCACGGCGTCACAGTCAAAAAGAGCCTTGTCACGGCAGAAGTTCCCAACCCTTTGGGCAAGCTCCTGTCTCTGACTGTTTCCCGTACTCTTCATATCAGTTTAAGAAATCACTATCGAAATCGTCGTGTGCGTTGGCGAAGAAATTGTCACCCGGTTCCTGTGCTTCATCGCTTCCGGAAGGGACATTCTCTTCTTCGGGCTCGAATTCATAGCTCGCTGCCGAGCTTTCTGAAGACTGTGTCCTTGTGTAAGCACTGCCGTCATCAGGATCAGACCTGTTCTTGTCGTACTCGTAGAAAAGGGTCTTTCTGGCGATCCAGCAGACCTTGTCCCTGCCTGTCCTTCCCTGACGGTTCTTGGACAGATAGATATATGCATCCTTTACGACGTTATCGTTATCGGTCTCCTGGGGCTTGGGTGCTTCTTCGCCGTCACCGTCGCCGTTCTTGGGAGCCGTATCATCATTCTTCTTGTAGTAATCAGGACGGTCGATAAACATAACGGTATCTGCGTCCTGCTCGATGGCGCCTGAATCTCTCAAGTCTGAGAGCTGAGGCGTATGGTCGTCACGCTGTGCAGCGCCTCGGGAGAGCTGTGAGAGCGCAATGATCGGCAGTTCGAATTCCTTTGCGAGGAGCTTGAGAGATCTCGAAATGGCCGTAACTTCTTCATTACGTGACCTCTTGCCGTATCCGGGCATGTTCATGAGCTGAAGATAGTCGACTATGACGAGAGCAGGAGTCGTCTCCGGCTTCGATTTGAGCTCCGTGAGCTTTGATTTCATCGTGGCGGGATTCGTGTCGGAATTGTCATCGATATAGACCGGATAATCCGAAAGCTTTACGACAGCGTTGTCGATCTCGCGCTTGTCCTCATTGGTCATCTTATGTGAATATAAGATCTTCGTAAGAGGCTTGTTCATTGAAGCAGACATAAATCTCTTGGCGATCTCCTGCTTCGACATTTCGAGTGAGAATATCGCAACGGGCTTGTTGCATGCGGCGACATTTGCGGCCATGTTGATGGCGAGCGCTGACTTTCCCATGGAAGGACGCGCAGCAAGGATATTGAGAGATCCCGGCTTAAGTCCGCCCGAGAGCATTTCATCCAGCCTCGGGAATCCGAGCTTGACCTGTTTTGTGTCATGTCCGGGCTTGAGCTCTTCGCTCATTTCGACCATGGTTACCTTAAGGATCTCCGAAAGCGATTCAAATCCCTTTGTCTCGCCGGTTCCTTTAAGCATGGATATCTGGGAGATGGCGTAATCTACGACTTCAGAAGTCTTCTTCTCGCCGCTTACGGCCATTCCCCTGATGTTATCTATTTCTTTTACGAGCTTATTGTTGTCGCTCTTCTCGCGGATAGCGGATATGTATTCCTTGATGTTCGATGTGACTGCTGTCGTCTCACCGACCTTGTAGATATAACGGAGACCGCCGGCACGCTCTAACTCGCCCCTGCGCTCAAGTTCATTGGTAACCGTGAACCTGTCGATGCTTGAGTTGTTGAGGAACATGTCGATTATAATGCCGTAGATCAGCTCATTGCGGGGATCGGTAAAATCCTCCTTAACGAGCTTGTTCTCTACTGCCTCGAGCATCGCCTTATCCTTGCGCATGCACAAAGACAAAAGCGCCATCTCGATATCGACGGTATTGTTCTGAGACGGATCCGCTCCGTCGATCAGATTATCCATGTATCCGGGATCTTCGTTCATTCGGTTCAGCTCCGGTCAATAACGACTTCGACGTTGATATCAGCCGATACCTTGGGGTGCAGCTTGACGCGTACGGAAAAGATGCCGGTATTCTTGATCGGGTTATTGATGACTACCTTCTTCTTCTCGATCTCGAAGCCTGCTGCCTTGAGGGTGTCAGAGATATCGGCTGCGGTAACAGCTCCGTAGAGCCTTCCGTCAGCACCGCCCCTTGCCTTGACCTCAAATGACTTGCCCTCGATGGTCTTCTTTGTCTCCTGAGCCTCTGCAAGCGCACGTCTCTCGTGCTCGGCCTTGGCACCGGCCTGTACCTTGACTTCGTTAAGTCCTGCGGCCGTCATCTCCTTGGCCAGTCCCTGCTTGAAAAGGAAATTGCGTGCATATCCGTCGCTGGCATTAACTACCTCGCCGGCCTTGCCGAGATTCTTCACGTCCGAAAGAAGTATGACCTTCATATGTATTCTCCTGAATTGTTTATTGCCTGAAAAAATAGATCGGGCATCACCAAAACATATTATAAGCCATTAAAGCCAATATGTGTCGGAGTGATGCCCGATTGTCCTTAAAAATCTTGAAAGACCGTATCGGTCATCGCCTCAAACTTCAGCACCGGTACGATCAAGCCGAAAGGCTTCTGATTACTGCGCTGTGTAAGGAAGCAGCGCGATCTGGCGAGCGCGCTTGATAGCTGTTGTCAGCTCACGCTGATGGATAGCGCATGTGCCGGTCATTCTCTTCGGGAGAATCTTGCCGTTCTCGGAGATGTACTTCTTGAGAAGTACGTCATCCATGAAATCAATGCTCTCTACCTTATTTGCACAGAAATTGCAGACCTTCCTGCGTGTACGTCTCTGCCTCATGCCGCCGGCAAAATCCTTTCCACCGGCCTTAGGTGCTCTGTTCTCTGCCATTTTGTGTGATCTCCTTCACAATTAAATCTCAAACGGAAGATCTACCGAATCGCCGGGGCCGAAACCAGGATCTGAGCTGGGCTCGATCTGAGTCTTAGGCGCAAGAGGCGCATCGGATGCTGCGGATCCTGCCGGAGGAGCCTGGAACGAAGTTGCCGGTCTTGCTGCCGGTGCCTCGTGATAAGCCTGCTCTCCGCCCTGCTGACCATTACCGGATTCAACAAACTCAGCTTCGTCTACAACGACTTCAGTGATGTAGCGCTTCTGTCCGTTCTGATCCTCGTAATTGCGGGTCTGGATGCTTCCTACAAGCCCGATCCTGTTTCCCTTGCGGAAATACTTCTGGATGAATGCGGCCGTCTGTCTCCAGGCGACGCAGCTGATGAAATCAGCCTGTCTCTGGCCGTTTGCATCCTTGAAGCGGCGGTCTACCGCCACTGTGAAGTTGCAGAACTGGGTCTGGTTTGAAGTCATCTTAACTTCGGGGTCTTTGGTAAGTCTTCCTACCAACATTACTTTGTTCATCTGTCTTAGCCTTTCTCTGCTGCGCAGTGATTACTCACCGACGCTGACAATGAGGAAACGAAGTACGCCGTCAGTGATCTTGAGAACACGCTCAAGTTCCTTAGGGAAATCGCTCTCGGCAGAAAAATATGCTTGAACATAGCTTCCGCTCTTCTGACCTTCGATCTCATAAGCAAGCTCTTTTGTGCCGATAACGTCAAATGACTTGACGGTAGCGCCAGATTCGATCTTTGCCTTGATGGAGTCAGTAAGAGAAGCGAGTGCCTCATCACCTGCAGATGCATTGAGGACTGTGATCAAACGATAATTGTTTGCCATTTCATTCACCTCCTTCTGGACTATTCGGTCCGGTAAACCGGACAAGGAACGCTGTTAATATTTTTACAGCATTGAGAAGAATATCACAGCAGGCAATTATTCGTCAAGCATTTATTCTGTTGCTCATTTGTCCGCGTCTGTCCTTAACTCTAACATGAGTAATTTTATACTGCCTTCCGGCGAAAAATCTACCTGTTAAGAGGACAATCGGGACTTTCAGACCCCTAATGGGACTAATTTATCAAAATGGGACTATGCCCTGTCCGTTCCAAGCGCCTTGATGAGGTACGGGAAAAGCACTTCCAGCCAGGCTTTCAGGGCTTTTACGGTGTGCATGTAGGTAGCCTCGTTTTCACCGCGCGGATCAGGTATGGAAATGGATACCGTCCTTCCGTTGGCGTCCTTGAAGACCAGGCCGCAGGAAGCTGCAAACGATGAAAGGGAGAATACCTTATCCTTTATCTGCGGGAACGCCCTGCAGATCTCAAATGCGTGCTCGTCACGGACCGTTATTATGAGATCGGAAGCGTCGTAGAGCGCCGGATCCGTCCTTGTCGAACGGCGGTGTGATATGTTCCTTCCGAGAGTTTCAGCTACAGCCTTGATCATGCCGGGATCGCAGGGAGCACCGTCAGACGCAGTGATCCCGCCTGATTCGGCATAGATCTCGCAGCCGATGTCGCGCGAAATGAGCATCTCATAAGGTGAATTCTTTTCAATAAGACCGGTCATTACCGCCTCGCAGACCTGGGAAAGACACGTGTTGTCATCGTCAACGAAAAGGATCTGCGCAGTATAGGTATCCTTAAATGCCTCAAGGGGCAATTCGGATCTTGAAGGTCTTTCAGGCTTAGGCATTCCGGGAAGGAGCTCGCCCTTCTTGCCTGCTGACTTTTCGAGTCTGTTCATATATGCAGCCGCCATACCGCCGCCGGTAAGGCCCTGGGCAAGGATCGTATCGACTTCCTGGCAGTCTAAGTGCCTCAGGCCCTCAAAAAGAGCGTGCGCCGCAGCCCTGACATCCAAAGCGTTTCCGTAATCGTAGAATTCCGTATGGGCAAGCAGGATCTTGTCTCCGAGCTTCTCATAGAGCGCCTTGACTTCAGTACCTGCGAAGATACCGACTCTTGCGAACGGGTTGGATTTTAAGATCTCCTTTTCGCGGTGGATAAATGGTGATGCGATATCGACCAGAGCCTGTCTGTCGTCTTCCGTCATCTTCTCGAAATCAGGTGCCTTAGCCTCCTGTGAAGTTTCTTCTTCGCCCTCATCGCCAATGAGCTTTGCGTCTTTCGGCATTTCCATTATCTCTACGCTTGCGAAAGGGGCGTAGTGGCGGTATTTCATTCCGGGAGCTTTGGGCGTCTGTCCTGCTTCAAGCGTTCCGGCATATGCCGCATCGCCGTTGGCTACGGCCTCTATGTCAGCCTTCGTGACTGCACCGGGCCTTAATATGACGGGCTTTTCTCCGGTAGCATCAACAACCGTGGATTCAAGTCCGAAGACTGAATCACCGCCGTCTATTACCGCATAAACATAGCCGTCCATGTCTTCCATGACCGCTCTGGCATTGGTAGGTGAAGGCGTTCCCGAAAGGTTCGCGGAAGGTGCCGCAACAGGAACTTTGCAGGCTTTGAGGAACTCGTTTGCGACAGGATCCGAAGGCATTCTGACGCCCACGGTATCAAGTCCTGCCGTTACTTCGGAAGGGATCTTTTCAGATTTCTTCATGATGACCGTAATGGGGCCCGGCATGAAAGCGTCTATGAGCTTTTGGGCAAGCGGCGTGATCCCGGAAACGATGTCTCCGATAACTTCCTTGTCACCTATATGGCAGATGAGGGGGTTGTCCGAAGGGCGCCCCTTGGCTTTAAAGATCTTCCCTACCGCAGCGGCATCGAAAGCGTTTGCTCCAAGTCCGTACACGGTCTCTGTCGGGAAAGCCACTACTTCTCCACCGGCAAGATGCTCTGCGCAGTCCTTTATTCCGGCCTTGTCATTACCTGATACAAGTTTTGTTTCCTTATATATCTTCTCGCGTTCCATTATTCCTCATCCTTCTTTACGGCGTCATCCGCAGCCTGTGCCAGCGTCAGTGCGTCAATTATCTCGTCTAAGTCGCCCGCCAGTATATCGTTCAGGCGGTAGAGTGTTAAGCCTATCCTGTGGTCGGTGACCCTTCCCTGGTGGTAATTATATGTCCTGATCCTTTCGGACCTGTCACCCGTTCCGACCTGGGAACGGCGTGCATCATTCTCCGCATTAACGTCAGACTCCCTTGCCATAGCCCAGAGACGGCTCTGAAGGACTGCCATTGCCTTGGCCTTGTTCTGGATCTGGCTTCGCTCATCCTGGCAAGTGACTACAAGGCCTGTCGGGATATGCGTGATCCTTATCGCCGAAGTCGTCTTGTTAATGTGCTGTCCGCCTGCGCCTGACGATCTGAAAAGGTCGATCCTCAAGTCCTTGGGGTTGATTACGACATCAGTGGGATCAGCCTCGGGAAGCACGGCGACCGTCGCGGTCGAGGTATGGATCCTTCCTCCGGATTCCGTTACGGGCACGCGCTGTACGCGGTGGACACCGCTTTCAAACTTCAATCGGCTGTACGCCCTGTTGCCTTCAACGGAGAAAACGATTTCCTTAAAGCCTCCGAGCTCGGTCGGACTTGAATCGACGATGCCTACTTCGAAACCTTTGAGAGCAGCATAAGCTCTGTACATCTTGAAAAGGTCACCTGCGAAAAGCGCGGATTCCTCACCGCCTGCTCCGGCCCTGATCTCCATGATGACCGACCTGTTGTCCCTGGGATCTCCGGGAGCCATCAAAAGCAGGAGCTCTTTTTCGAGGACCTCGAGCTTAGCCTTGTTCTCAGCGAGTTCAGCATTCGCGAACTCCCTCATCTCATCGTCAGCGCCCTCATCGCCCTCGAGGATCGCCAGAAGATCTTCTATCTCCTTTTGGCAGGCTTCATACTCGAGGATCGCATGGTACTGAGGCTCTATCGCCCCGA
>SVJC01000117.1 GCA_015069215.1 Oscillospiraceae bacterium | reverse complement strand
CGAAGCCGCAACAATCTCGCAAAGTGCTTATTTTATTGAGCCATGTTCTTTAAGCCAAAAAGAGGCAATCACATTTCGAGTGCGCCCCGTTATGATCACTTCGATACGTCTCAGTAGCCGTTATATTATAGCAACTTTTAAAAGGGTGTCAAAAAAGGATCTTGCCCTTCATCACGTCCGCTGCTTCCTTGCCATGGAAGTATTCAACCATCGCAAGACCGAAGGGTACAGAGGTTCCCATTGCCTGGCTCGTGATGATGTTCCCGCAGGTAACGACCTTCGTTTCCTTATCGAGATCCGCACCGTTTTCGGTCATGATATCCCATACTCCGGGGTTGCTCGTGGCATGCTTGCCCTTGAGAAGGCCCAGACCTGCGAAAATGGAAGGAGCTGCGCATATCGCCGCAATGCCCTTGCCCTCGTTATTGAACCTGACAACGGCATCCGTAAGCTTTTTCGTGCCGCGGAGATTCTCGGTTCCCTTGATGCCGCCGGGGAGGACCAGCATGTCGTAATCGTCGAAGTTTATCTCGTCGAGCTGCTTGTCTGCCGTGATCACTACGCCTCTGGAAGCGGTAATAGTCTTCGAAGGCATTACAGAGATGATGTCACAGTCGATCTGTGCGCGTCTCAGGATATCTGCGGGTGTGATAGCTTCAACTTCTTCCGTTCCGTCTGCCATGAAAATCGCTACTTTAGTCATAAACCAAGAACCTGCCCTATTTTATTTTTTCTTTTGTGTTATTATATGCAAATGTTATTCTAATCCTTTGAAATAATGGAGCGCAATATGAATCTTATCAACTATGAGGAAGTTCAGTTTCCGGGCCTCGGACTGAAGTTTGACATTGACCCGGTAGCATTCCGGATCGGCAATTTCGAGGTTTACTGGTACGGAATACTGATAGCAGCGGCACTTGTGATCTGCATCGGACTGGCACTCAAACAGGCAAAGAAGAACAATTTCCCCGATTCGCTCATTTATGACACGATGCTCGTAACCATACCCTGTGCCATCATCGGTGCACGTGCGTATTACGTCATCTTCAACTGGAATATCTACAAGGACAATCTCAAGAGCATTTTCGATACAAGGGCAGGCGGTCTCGCTGTATACGGCGGAATAATCCTTACGATCGTCGGACTCCTTCTGATGTGCAAGATCCGCAAGATACCTTTTACTTCTCTTGCTGATTACTGCATCGTATATCTCCCTTTGGGCCAGGCCATCGGACGCTGGGGAAACTTCTTCAACCAGGAAGCTTTCGGAACCACGACGACAATGCCCTGGGGCATGTGGAGCAAGTCAGTTCAGATCTATATCTCAAGATTCTGCCCTGAGCTTGTTGCTCTTTCTCCCGTTCATCCCACATTCCTTTATGAATCGATCGCAGATCTCATCATCTTCATCATTCTCCTTCAGGTAAGGAAGAGGAGCACGCATGCGTTTGTTACGACAAGCATGTATTTCGTTCTTTACGGTGCAGTACGTTTCTTCATCGAGGGACTCCGCACCGATTCACTCTACATCGGCACAACAGGCATCCGCGCTTCCCAGGCGCTCTCACTGCTTTTGCTCCTGTTCGGACTCGTCTATATCGCTTTTGCCCACACAAGGAATTTCGAGAAGAAGCCTTTCCCTGCAAAGCTCTATATTGACGACTCAAAGAACAGCAAGTCTGAAGACTCAGATGAAGAAGAGTCTGAAGCAGACGTAAAAGAAGAGAAGAAGGATTCCAAGAAATCTGATAAAGACGAAGAGCCTGAAGAAGGATCCGAAGGCGGTGAAGAGTCTGAAGAAAAGACTGAAGGATCTGATGAAGATTCTGAAGAAGAGTCAGATGAAAAGTCAGATGAAGAGTCTGAAGACGATTCTGAAGACGAAGAAAAAGACAAAGAATCTAAGGATAAGAAAGCTAAAGACTGATGGAAAACAGCAACAAGTCCGGATTTGTCAGGATGCGTGCCGGTGCCGTCTTAAAGACGGTAGACTATTATCTTGTCGTTCCGATCATGCTCCTGTCCATCATAGGGCTTTATGTTCTCCAGAAGGTTCTCTCCAAAGGTTATCTCGCATATCCCGGCAACTACTACAGACAGATCGCCGCGACAGCCGCGGGCGTATTTGTCGCGCTGGTCATAAGCCTTCTCGACATGCACATGCTCAAAGCGGTAGGACGCGCAACTTATGTCGTATCACTGCTCCTGCTCATCCTCGTTCCGATCGACGGTTACTCGCTGGCCGGACAGTGGGGTGCTGATGCATGGCTCAAACTCCCTGTAATCGGTAACTTCCAGCCTTCAGAGCTTGCAAAGATCGGTCTCATACTTATCGCTTCAGAGATCTTTGAAGCGATGACGCAGAAGAGGATCAGTGTAATCAGGGGATTCGGATTCATGGGCGCCGTTTATGCTCCGCCGCTCCTTTTGATCCTCATGCAGCCTGATTTCGGAACGGCGATGGTTATCCTGTTTACGTTCGTATGCATGCTTTTCGCATGGGGCGTAAAATACAGATACTTCCTGCTTGCTTTCTCATCGGCTGTCGTCATCATCGTTCCCGCGATGTGGACTTTCTACCTTGAGCCTTACCAGAAAGAGCGTATCCTCTCGCTGGTCTTCAAAGGCTCAGACCCTAAGGCAGAGTATAATCTCATCCAGTCACAGAATGCGATCGCTTCAGGAGGTCTTACCGGCAACAAGACGGGTATTCTTACGACCGTGCCGGTTAAGGAGAGTGACTTTATCTTTGCCGCGGTTTCCGAGCACCTTGGCTTCATAGGCACTACCGCGGTAATAATCCTTGCGTTTTTCTTCATCTGCCGCTGCCTTTACGTTGCGTCGAAAGTACCTTCAAAGGCAGCCTCCTACTGCGTTACGGGACTTGCCGGATACTTCGCGTTCCACTATATCGAGAACCTCGGCATGTCCGTAGGTCTCCTTCCGATCACGGGAATCCCGCTTCCGTTCATAAGCCTCGGAGGCACGGCGCAGCTGATCAATTTCATGGCGTTCGGAATAATCCTGAACATTTCGATGTCGCGAGGGCGCGTCGGAGGATAGCGTTTGCGGGGTATTGCAGGTGATAGGCAAGTGGAGACAGAGACTTCATATAGAACCGCCTGAAGGCTGGATGAACGATCCTAACGGACTTTGCTTTTTCGGCGGCAAGTATCATGTCTTTTTTCAGTATTCGCCTGAATCCGCAGAAGGCAGGAGCCTGAGATCCTGGGGACATTATGAGAGCTCTGACTTAATATCCTGGAAGTTTACCGGAACTGTGCTGAAACCCGATGAGGCTTTCGATTCGACAGGCGTGTTCTCAGGTTCCGCAGTGGCAAACGGTGATACGCTTGAGATCTTTTACACCGGGAACGTTGAGCACGAGGGTGACTTCGACTACGTTACCGAAGGGCGCGAAGCTAACCAGATCCATGTTTCCACAAAAGACTGCAGAAATTTCAGCGCCAAGAAAGTATTGCTTACAAATACCGATTATCCTGAATATTGCTCATGTCATGTAAGAGATCCCAAAGTCACTTTCGAAAACGGCATCTGGCGCATGTTATTAGGAGCAAGAACCCTTGACGATGAAGGCTGCGTTCTTGTCTATGAGGGAAATTCTCCCGATGAATTTCATTTCGTAAAGAAGATTTCGGGTCCTGATTTAGGATACATGTGGGAATGTCCCGACATGTTCGAGCTTGGCGGAAACACTTATCTTTCGGTGTCTCTGCAAGGATTGGAACCCGGTGAATATAAGTGTCAGAATATCTATTCGAGCGCCTATTTCAGAGTGGAAGGCGATAAGCTTTCAGGCTTCGATGAGTTCGACCACGGCTTTGATTTCTATGCGCCTCAGACATTCGAAGCACCTGACGGAAGACGGATCATGTTCGGCTGGATGGGCATCGGAGCCGAGTCAGGCTATACCAATCCGACTGTTGGTTTAGGCTGGCAGCATTGCCTTACGCTTCCGCGAGTACTGACTGCTGCACCGGACGGCGCCATCCTTCAGAATCCCGTCAGTGAGATCGATTCATTAAGGCTTGCTCCTTCTAAGATCACATCAGAGCAGACATGGCATAAGCTCCCGTTCGATATCGTTTTGAATAACGTTGAGTCAGGCTCGGATATTACTCTCGCGATAGGCAAGGCATATATCAAGTGGCGCAGTGAAGGATATCTGGAACTCTCTTTTGAAGATGAACAGGTTTCAGGAGGCAGGAACTTCAGGTCGGTTAAGGCAGGCAGCTTGAGCGGTCTTCGTGTGGTATGCGACAGATCGAGTCTTGAGATCTTCGTTAACGGCGGAAGATATGTCATGAGCTCAAGGTTTTATCCTGAGTTTGACAGGCTCGGCGTCAGCGTGACCGGAGGAAACTGTGATGCCGTTCTCTATGAGCTTGATGTGAGAAATACACTGGTCGCGATCGGAGAGGCCCTGATAGATTTTATCCCGGACCGCAAAGGATGTGATTTCGGCGAGGTATCCTCGTTTACTCCTGCTCCCGGAGGCGCGCCCGCGAATGTCTGCGCTGCCTTCTCAAAGCTCGGCGGAAATTCCAGGATGATCACCCAGCTTGGCGATGACCCGTTTGGTGAGATGATAATCAACACGCTGAAAGATTCAGGCGTGGATACTTCTGCGATAAGGCTTACCGGTGAGGCAAATACGGCACTGGCATTCGTGAGCCTCAACCGTTCCGGAGACTGCACCTATTCGTTCTACAGAAAGCCTTCTGCAGACATGCTCCTTTCTCCTTCGGACATCTCTCCCGAAATGTTCGATGACTGCAGTTTCCTTCATTTCGGAAGTGTATCTTTGGGTGATTTTCCGATGAGGGAAGCGCACAGGACGGCGATAACACTGGCGCGCAAGAACGGCGCTATAGTGAGCTTTGATCCGAACTTGAGATTCATGCTCTGGGATGATCAGGATGCCCTTAAAGCAGCCGTTTTGGAATTCATTCCGGAAGCAGACATCCTTAAGATCTCTGATAACGAACTCGAGTTCATAACAGGGGAGACCACGCTCGAAAACGCTCTGCCCAAGCTGCTTTGCGGCAACGTTAAACTCGTTGTCTATACATGTGGAGCAGACGGCGCTTATGCCGCCAACCTTGAAGGGATCAGTTTCGCTCCCGGCATCAAAGTGAATGCGTCCGACACGGCCGGAGCAGGCGACTGCTTCATCGGTTCTTTCTTAAGATGTCTTCAGATGAACGGGATAAAGAAAGCGGATCTCGCGGGCATCACGCCTGACAAGATGAAAGAGTATCTGGAATTTGCAAACAAGTGCGGTGCAGTATCCGTCACGCGCAAGGGCGCGATACCTTCATATCCTACTCTGGAAGAAGTGCTTAAAGGCTGACGGCTTCCTTGAGAAGCTTTATCTCTTCATCGGTTAATTCGCGGATCGTTCCCGTATTTTGAGCGGAATCCGCTATCTCAAGTCCTGCAAGAGAGACTCTTCTTAATGCTATTACCTCTTTGCCGAAATGTGCGAAGATCCTTCTGACTTCGTGAGTCTTTCCCTCGTAAAGAGTGATCTCTGCAGTGCTGTCGTCAACCGGCGAAAGCTCGGCGGGAGCTGTCTTTACGGGAGTATCCATGTCGGTCAGGGTAACGCCTGACGCAACCGAGCTGATCTCTTTTTCGGACCAGCATTGCCCCGAGAAATTGACGAGGTATCTTTTCGCGACATGGTATTTGGGTGACTGGAGCCTGTGGGACAGTTCCCCATCATTAGTGATTATCAGAAGTCCCGTCGTGTGATAGTCGAGACGGCCTACGGGAGCGAGCTTTTTGCCGCGGAGTTCATCAGGGATATAGTCACCGACGCAGGGAAGACGGGGATCCTCCATGGCGGTAAGAACACCGTCGGGCTTGTCGAGCAGGAAATAGAGATTATCCTTACGGCCTATCTCACTGCCGTTCAAGGCAACCGTGTCAGTCTCCCTGACCTGCATTCCGGGGTCTTTGGCTGTGACGCCGTTGACAGTAACACCGCCCGAGGCGATGATCTGACGCACGGAAGATCTCGTGCCGATGCCTGAATTTGCGAGGAGTCTGTCTAGTCTCATGTAAAGATTATAACATGTAGTATAATTCTCTTATTACGCGCGAAGGGACAATCGGACAGACGTTATGGCAGACGGGTTTGACGCAAAATGGGAAGAGTTTGAGGCTAAATGCCGTGCCTGCAGCAACTGCGGACTCAGGGCCGGCTGCACTAACGTCGTTATCTACAGGGGCGGACGTCATGCGCCGCTCATGATAATCGGCGAGGCTCCGGGCGAGCAGGAGGACCTTAAGGGCCTGCCTTTCGTCGGAAGGTCCGGCCAGCTCCTTCAGAACCTCATCGACAGCTACGGTTTCTCTGAAGAGGATTACCACATCTGCAACATCGCCAAGTGCCGTCCTCCGCAGAACAGGCGTCCCACACCGCAGGAGATCCATGCCTGCAAGCCACTCCTGGCTGAACAGTTCAGACTGGTAAGGCCCAAGGTGATCCTGCTTTGCGGTTCGACCGCGTACGAGGCGTTTTTCGGCGAGAAGCCCGTCATGCGCAACGTCAGGGGCTTCTTCATAGAGAAGAACGGTTACCATATAATGACGACTTACCATCCCGCGTTTGCTCTCAGGAACCCGCGCAATAAGCTCCCCATCTACGAGGACATGGGCAAGGTCAGGGAAAAGCTCACCGAGATCGGCGCAATGCCGCCGTTGGAAGGGATTTGAGAACCGTTTTTGTTCGATTTCATTCTAAAATCGGGTTTTCGCTGTTTTAGAATGAATTTTTCTGCTCTTTTGAAGAGCGTGAAGCGGATAATTCATTCCAAAATGTTGTTTTCGAGATTTTGGAATGAAAATTGCCTCCTGATTATCAATTTTGTTTGATAAACGTCATTCCAGATCGCCATTTTTGCGTTTTTGGAATGAAAACTGTTCCCGGACTATTAATCTTGCTTTAAAAACGTCATTCCAAACCGGAGTTTTCGGGATTTTGGAATGAAAGACGCTTCCGGATCATTGATCCTGCCAAAAAAGCGACCTGCTAAGGCACATGTTTATCTTTTTTCAGATATCTGGCTCTTCCTTATTGATTTTCATTTTCTGATTTGCTATACTTCGTTGGTCGTTAATCGATACAGCCGAATTGTGTAACGGTAGCACACCGGTCTCTGACACCGTTTGTCTAGGTTCGAATCCTAGTTCGGCTGCCAAAAGCAGTTGACCCTCCGGAATTTCCGCGAGGGTCATTTTACTTTTAATGAACTATGCGCAAAAGACTTTTTTATCTGACAGCTACGCTGGTGCTCCTCGCGGTCGAGATCTTTATCGGGCTGTTTGTCCATGACGGGATCGTAAGACCCTTTATCGGCGACGTGCTCGTGGTCATCCTGATATATACGTTTATCAGGATCTTCATTCCCGAAAAGGTGAAGCTGCTCGCGCTCTATGTTTTCATCTTCTCGGTGATAGTCGAGGTGCTGCAGTATTTCAGGATAGTGGAGGTCTTAGGGCTTCAGGACAACAGGTTCATGAGTACCATAATAGGGCTCTTTCCCATAAAACGACTGATAAGTACTTTTAAAGTCCCTCAGAGTTTCCGAAGCTATGGCTTAATAAAATAAACATGGATATCAGGAGGCTCAAATG
>SVJC01000116.1 GCA_015069215.1 Oscillospiraceae bacterium | reverse complement strand
AGTGTCTATTGCCGAATCGGCAAGGACTTCATCGGGAATGTTTGATGTCGTGAGTGACGGGATATGGCTTGCAGCCGCCTCGATATTGTCGATGCCGGTGATCATGCAGTCCCGGGGGAGCTTATAACCGCGAAGCGTCAGCTCGTCCATGAGAGTCAGGGCCATGTAGTCGTTTGAACAGATGATGGCCTCAGGAAGGGAACCGTCTTCCTTAATAAAGAAATCAGCAGTCTGAGGTCCCTGTGTTATCCAGTAATTGCCATGGAATATCATGTCCTCTTTGACTTCCAGACCGGCTTCAAACATCGCGTCTTCAAAGCCCGCAAGTCTTTCCTGGGAATCGGTGAGATCGTCACGTCCGGTTACGAAACCGATGTCCTCGGTCTTGCATTTGCCGATGACGTATTTGGCCATGTCGTACATGATCTTCCTGTTGTCAGGGATTATGCTGTAAAAACCGTCGTCGATCGACCTGATGCTTATGACCGGAGGCAGATCATCAGTACCTGCGAGGTTCTCGATGAGTTCCTTGGAGATACCTCCCTGAGTGAGCGTGTCTGAACATAAGATGATACCGTCATATTCATTTAAACGGGGAAGAGAAAGAACGCTCTTCAGACCGACGGCATGGAGAGGGTTATCGCTCGGAACCGAACAATTTCCGTAAAGGTCAATGTGATGGCCTCTTTCGAGGGCGAGCACTCTTAATGTCCGGACGATCCCGGCCGAGTAATCGCGATACAGATCCCCGATGAAAGCACAGATCTTCATGGAGCTCCCCCTGAATTCATTATCTATAAATTCAGTATAAGGGCCATTTAAAAACAAATGATTAACAGAATATCAACTCTGAATAACGATTCTATGTAGCAGGTATTTCATGCCCTGTTTTATTATGGTTCAACCGGTTATTCCGAAATATATTCGCTGTAAGCTTTCTTAATGATGTCCCAGTCGAGATCAAATCTGGACATGTGCTTTGTGAAAGCTGCTTCAACCGCCTTCTTGTCATGTGCGGCAATCGCATCTGCGATAGCCTTGTGATCGGATACGAGTTTCTGATCCTTTATCGTCTTGAGCGAGAGGGACCTTACCCTGTCGAAATGAAGGCTCATGAGGCTTACCATGTAGAAGCACTGAAGCTTGTTGCAGGCAACATAGATATCCTTATGAAATTCGTTATCAAGATTTAAGAACTTCGGAGGATCGTTTTCGATGTAGAACTGCTGAAGCTTGATGTTGGCGTAGAGCTTCTGGATGTCTTCTTCCGTCGCGACGTCGCAGGCTTCCTTAAGCAGCGCGGTCTCAACCGCGATACGCAAAAAGCGGGATTCCTTGATGAGCTCGTAATCGATGAGTGAAACGCTGCAGCCCTTCTGCGGAAGGATGTTTACGATCTTTGATTTGGACAGCTCGAGAAAAGCTTCGTGAACCGGCGTTCTTGATATGCCGAGCTGTGACGCGATCTCCTGTTCACCGATGAGTGAACCGGGTTTGATTTCCATATTGATGATATTGTCTTTGACTATGCGGAGTGCATATTCACGGTTAGGTTCGAAAGTGTTTTTCGGCGTTATTATCATTATAGAAATCCCCTCTTAGACGACTGACTATAAAAAACCTAACATAAAAAAATCTTTGTGTCTACAACTTACATACTAATTAGCGACTGCCTCGTGAAGCACGTTTCTTACGGCTCCCGGGCCGGCCAGGAGTGCATCCAGATAGCTCTCGATCACCGGCGTCAGACCGGTCTTGTTGATGTCTGTTCCGAAAACAGTCTCATTTGAAAGAATGCCTGACAATCTGCCGGAGACGCTTTCTGTCATGCCGTATGTTATGCCCTGAGCTTTAAGTTCATTCCTGAAGAAATCCGCGAGAGGATCAGAACTTAATTCAAAAGCATTTCCGCTGTCGTCAACTGCGAGAAGATATCTGAGCCATCCTGCGATCACGAGCGGGATCAGTTTGAGTTCCGGAAGTTTTTCAGGATGATCGTTAAGATAAGATTTCAGTGTGATGCCGAATCTGATGGGAAGCTTCTGGCTCGTATCGGTTGCGATCCTCTGGGGAGTGTCAGGGAGGAAGGGATTGGGGAATCTGTCTTCCAATACTTCCTTAAGAAAAGCTTCGGGATCGAGTATCTTCGGGTTACATACGACCGGCAGGCACTCGTTATAGCCCATTTTTGTAACAAGAGTCCTGAGGTCATCATCCATCATCTCGTCGGATATCTTCGTAAAGCCCAACAGACAGCCGAATATTGCAAGTGAAGTATGGAGAGGGTTGAGGCAAGCAGTGACCTTCATCCTTTCACACTTGTCGACCGTGTCCCTGTCGGTAAGGATCGCGCCGCCCTTTTCGAGCGCGGGTCTTCCGTTAGGGAAGAGGTCTTCTATGACGAGATATTCAGGCACCTCGGCATTTACGAAAGGAGCTGCGAAGACTCCGTTCGTTGTCTTTACGCTCTTTAAGTTGCTGATACCCAATTCCGTAAGTTTGTTGAGAATATCGTCTGAGGGCCTGGGCGTTATCTTGTCGATCATTGTCCAGGGAAAAGCGATAAGCGAAGGATCGTTAACGTAAGAAATGAATCCTTCATCAACAAAGCCGGATTCTTTCCATGCGCAGATTATCTCGAGCACTGAAGATTTGAGCTTGTCACCGTTGTGGCTGCAGTTGTCCATGCTTACGAGAGCCAGGGGATATTTGCCTGCCTTATATCTCTGATAAAGAAGTGCTGCGATGAAGCCCATGCATGTGACCGGGTGTGAAGGACCGTTTTCCATGTCGGACCTGGCGCTTCCGAAAAGGTTTCCGTCAGCATCCCTCAACGCATATCCCTTTTCCGTGATGGTAAAAGATATGATCTGCAAAGAAGGGTTGGCAGCGATCTCATTGAGTCTTTCGATATTCTCTTTGATATCGTAATTGGCTGCGATCGCTTCGGTGATGTTGCCTATGATCTCATAGCCGGTATTTCCGTCACTCTTCAGATCACAGATGATCGTAAGATTATCGAACGGCTTATAAACGCGTTCAAAGTTCTCATAATCCATCGTTCCGCATACGATGATGCCTGTATCCGTGAGGCCCTGATTCAGAAGTCTTTGGTTGATCCTTGCGATGAAAGCCCTGAAGATATTTCCTCCGCCGACATGAAGCCACGCGGGCGATGCTTTTGTATTTTCTTTCACTTTGTCTATGTCATACTCGGGCAAAGCAACGTTTATGCTTTCCCAGAATCCGGTATTCTTCAGGTTTTCTTTGGACAGATCCATATTTGTGGTCCTTTCTTTTTCCTGTTTACCCAGCAAAACCGATAACCTTATATAAGTTTTATAAGATTATCGGTTTTGACGGACAAAATAGGAAGGTTTTCTTATGTTATTCCGTTAGCAGAGTTTGCTGACGGCTTCCCACAGACCATTGATGTAGGCAGCACCCAATGCACGGTCATAAAGACCGTAACCGGGTCTTCCGACTTCATCCCAGATCATGCGGCCGTGGTCAGGGCGGATGTAACCGTCAAATCCGTTCTCATAAAGAGCTTTAACAATAGCGAACATATCGAGATCACCACAGGAGGAAAGATGTGCTGATTCGTGGAAGTCGTTATCTGTCTCGTGCTTGACGTTCCTTAAGTGTACGAAATGTATCTTGCCCTTGGAGGCGAACGTACCGGCTATATCAACAACGTTGTTATGAATGCCCGCACCAAGGCTGCCGGTGCAGAGGGTAAGTCCGTTTCTCTTGGAAGGATTGAGATTCAAGTAAGTATCGATGGATTCCTTGCTGTTAACGACCTTGGGAAGGTTGAACAGAGGCATCGGAGGGTCATCAGGATGCACTGCGAAATTGATATCGCATTCTTCTGCAACCGGAATGACCGCATCGAGGAAATACTTGATGTTCTTGAAATAATCTTCAGATGACATGCTCTGATAGAACTTGATGTCTTCAGACATCTGTGCAAATCTTTCAGGTTCCCATCCGGGAAGACTGAAATTATGAGAGCCGTCGATCATCGAAGTGGTGATCTTCTCCAATGTGAGCTTGACTGCATCGCTGTGGCAGTATGCCATTGTGTTGCTGCCGTCGGGAAGCTCTTTTGCGAGATTGCTCCGGTACCAGTCCATGACGGGCATGAAATTGTAGCAGATGCATTTAACGCCGGCCTTGGCAAGATTCTTCATTGAGATGATGTAGTTCTCAATGAGCTTATCTCTTGAAGGGAGGCCCTTTTTGATGTCTTCATGGATATTAAGACTTTCGATGACTTCCATCTCAAGCCCGTAAGAATTGATCTCATCTTTTACAAGATTGATCTCATCATCAGTCCAGATTTCACCTACGGGGATTTTCGAGAGGTGAGTGGCAACACCGCTGACACCCGGGATCTGTCTGATGTTTTTAAGTGTTACGCTGTCATCACCGTATGGAAACCACCGCAAGACCAATTTCATGTGAATAGTACCCCGAAATAGTATTCAAAGAGAGTCTCACCTATGATTGACCCTCCTTATGCTAACTAGCATACTAGCAAGCGCGTATTATGTCAATAGAATATGACATATGTAAATGTTAATCCCGGGCAGATGTTTACACACCCGCCAAAATCTATAAGAACAGGGGATAAGTTATTAAATTAGATAGAGATCATTCTGTCTCTTCAAGCTGATCTTCGGTGTCTTTTTCCGGCTTGCGTGATCTTGGCTTGAATAACTTGAAGATCAACGGAATGAAAACGGTAAAACCGAAGATCTTTATTACTTCACCCAATGAAACGAGATAGACCGTCGTAAGCTCATAGTGTTCTTCGGTAACGACCGTAAGATTCGTACATGTTTTTACAACGGCATAAAAAAGAAGTCCTGCAGCTATAAGGATGGTACAGATAATAGTTGACTTTACCGGTATCGTCTCATACTTCTCAGGATTGAGTTGTCTGATCGTTAAAAATATTCCCAGGAAAATAAGGATTACCGCAGCAGCTCCTGAAATCAACTGTATAAGATTATAGTATTCACTCATTGCCGTCATCCTTGCCTTCATTGGATTTTGATCTATTGATAGCCGAAGCGAAAGCCTTTTCGGTGATCATCTGGGTAAGATACATCGCACCTGTAGGGATCAGAAGGACCGCCGGAGGAAATGCGACGCAGATAGCAGAAGCAATTGCAGCGATGAGCCATATGAGAAGGAATTTCGGGAAGTTGATCATGCAGAGCGTAAAACTGTTCTTGATCGTTTCTTTTACGGAATTACTGAATCTTGCAACGAGCGGATATAAGAACGGAACGCTGAAGATCAAAGGCAGAACCGGAATGAAAGAGATCAGCGTATACCACTCGGGAAGCCTTACTCCTCTGAATCCGAAGAGAGCGAAATAGATGTTGAATCCCACGATAGCAGAATAAAGAGAATAGATTATGTGAATTATGATGCCGTTCTTAAGATTGGATCTGACTGCTCTGAAAAAGTCTTTAGAAATATCATCTGACTTCTTGGTGTACTTCCGGTAAACCGTGTAATACAAAGCGGAGATGGAGACACCGATCGTTACTACGGGAAGACAGAACAACACAAAAAATAAAGAGATGATAACAACGTCTCCTACTGCTTTGCCGGCCTTGTAGAGCCAGCTGTTTGTGATGCGGTCAAAAGAATTTTTCATGAGTTATTGCTTCCTTAGAAGTCAGTATAAAAGTGTATAAGTCAAAAAGCAATCAATTGCAAACTAGAATGTCAGACAGCTGAAAATGGCGGAAACAGTTATAACGATTGCACAAATCCTAGTATTCTAGACGGGTGACATCTTGACATATAGTCAAAGGGGTGCTAATCTCAATGCAAGTCAACTAACATACAAGTATGCAAGAGCAGAAACAAATTGTAATTTGACTATTGGGTTATCGGGTGAGTCTAAAATGAGTGAAAAAGTAGAACAAAAACAGCTGGCAAAGCCGGATGAGTGGTCTCCTGCAAAACTGACACTTGGAAAAAGGATCAGTAAGGATTTCCGTGTCAATTGGCAGCTCTACGTCATGTTTGTTCTGCCGGTAATCTATTACATCATTTTCCGTTATATTCCGATGTTCGGAAACATTCTCGCATTCAGAAAATACAATTCCGGCGGTAACATCTTCGGTGAAGGTCCGCTTACCTTAAAGTATTTCAAGCAGTTCATTACAGGCAAGCCGTTCTGGCAGGCTTTTTCCAATACTCTTATCCTTAACGGTCTTTATCTTCTTTTCAGATTCCCGTTAACTCTTATCTTCGCATTGCTGTTAAATGAGATCAGAAATCTTCACTGGAAGAAATTCGTTCAGACTGTTTCTTATCTTCCCCACTTCATTTCAATGGTAATCGTATGCGGAATGATCAAGGAACTTCTTTCGACGAGCGGCCCGATCAACGACGTTATCGCAAGACTCGGCGGAGAGAAGATAAGCTTCATCTCCCTTGCTGAATGGTTCAGAACGATATTTGTTGCATCAGGTGTATGGCAGAGCCTCGGCTGGGGTACGATACTTTATCTTGCGGCCATGTCCGGCATTAACCCTTCGCTCTATGAAGCCGCAACTGTTGACGGTGCGAATCATTTCCAGCAGGTAATGCACGTTACAATACCCTGTATCTTACCTACGATCGCTACGCTCCTTATCCTTGATATCGGCGGCCTTGTAGGTTCCGGCGGAGCTTTCGAGAAAGTCTACCTTCTCTACAGCCCTCTCACATATGAGACAAGTGATATCGTTTCCACTTACGTTTTCAGAATGGGTATTGAATCCGGAAGCATCAACTTTGCTACGGCAGTCGGTATGTTCGAAGGCGTTATAAATCTTATCCTTCTGACTGTTGCGAATTTTGTTTCGCGCAGAGTCGCGAATACGAGTCTTTGGTAAGGAGTACGGATATGAGTGAATCAGAAAAAACAAAACTCAAACTGGATGAGATCCATATCCATAATCCTAAGAATAAGATCAAGGATTCAACTGGATACAGAGTATTTACAGTCTTCAACACCATCATCATGATACTTGTTGCGGTCGCTACACTTTATCCGTTTCTTTATCTGGTATCTCAGTCATTTACATCAACACAGGCCATCATCGAAGGATACACCGGACTTGTTCCGAAGGGCTTTAACGTAGATACATATGCTTATGTTCTCACACGCAATGATTACGAGTTCTTAAGATACTATCTTAATACGATAATCTATACCGTAATAGGAACGGTACTTTCGCTGTTCTTCTCATCGATCCTTGCATATCCGCTTTCAAAGCCGAATCTGCGGATCAACAAGATCCTTTCGCCTTTCATTATCTTCACGATGTATTTCGGCGGCGGACTGATGGCAAATTACGTCCTCATGCTCAAGCTCGGACTTAAGAACTCCATGTGGGGATTCATCCTCCCGATGCTCATCAGCACCTATTACGTAATCCTCATGAGATCTTTCTTCATGAGCATTCCTAAAGATCTTGAAGAAGCAGGGGAGATCGACGGCCTTAACAAGTGGGGCGTGTTCTGGTTTATCGCAAGACCTCTTTCCACGCCGATCATTGCGACAATGACTCTTTTCTACGCAGTCATGTACTGGAACAACTGGTTCAATGCAAAGCTCTATCTCCAGGATAAGGCAAAGTGGCCTGTAGCTTACTTCC
>SVJC01000115.1 GCA_015069215.1 Oscillospiraceae bacterium | reverse complement strand
ATACATGTGGAAGGTATTAAAGCTCCCGATGATCTTCTTTTCGCAGAGAATGGCAGGAGACATCATGCAGCGTCAGGGTACCAATGCTTCGATAGCCGGCACCCTCGTAAATACCGTTGCTCCTCTCGTTTTGAATACGATCATGATGCTCTTCTACCTGGTGATAATGATCCGCTACAGCATTGTCATGACGCTGGTCGGGATCACGTCACTTGTCCTGAACCTCATCGTTGCAAGATATTTGTCAAACAAGAGAGTCGACCTTTCAAGAGTCCAGCTCCGTGATTCCGCGAAGCTGAGTTCTACGACTCTTGCAGGAATAAGCATGACCGAGACTATCAAGTCATCAGGCGCTGAAGAAGGATTCTTCAGAAAGTGGTCAGGTTATCAGGCATCCGTAAACACTCAGAACATTAAGTTTACGGAACTTAATGCAAAGGTTGGACTGATCCCACAGTTTGTCAGCACGGTAGGAAACTACGCTGTGCTTTTCCTGGGCGTCAGGCTCGCCATGAGAGGCAACTTCACGCTCGGTATGATAACCACTTTCCAGGGCCTTCTCACGTCGTTCATGTCTCCTGCTATGACATTGATCAGCGCGGGTCAGACTATCCAGGAAATGCGCACGGAAATGGAACGTGTTGAAGACGTAATGGAGTATCCCGAAGATCCGGTCCTCTCTTACGGTAAGGATAAGACTGACGAAGACTGCAACAAGCTCAGCGGCGAGATAGAACTGAAGAATGTCACGTTCGGTTATTCGCCTTTGGGAAATCCTAATATCGTTGACTTTTCGATGCACATAAAACCCGGCGGAAGGGTAGCGATCGTAGGCGCGAGCGGCTGCGGAAAATCAACCGTCAGCAAACTCATCACGGGCCTTTACGAACCCTGGTCAGGTGAGATCCTGTTTGACGGAAAGCCAATCTCAAAGATACCGCGTGAATACTTCACAGGCTCTGTGGCAATGGTCGATCAGGACATCGTCCTGTTTGAAGACACGATCGAAAACAACATCCGCATGTGGGACAACACGATAGAGGATTTCGAGGTCATCCTTGCTGCAAGGGATGCCCAGATCCACGATGACATCTTAAGGCGCCCCGGCGGATACAAGGGCAAGCTCCTTGAGAACGGTAAAGACCTCTCGGGCGGTCAGCGCCAGCGTCTGGAGATCGCGCGCACATTGGCCCAGGATCCTTCGATCATAATCATGGATGAAGCGACAAGCGCTCTCGATGCCAGAACCGAATACGAGCTCGTAAAGGCCGTTAAGGACAGAGGCATCACATGCGTTGTAGTGGCACACCGTCTGTCGACCATCCGCGATTGCGATGAGATCATCGTCCTCGACAAGGGCAGGATCGTCGAGCGCGGAACACATGATGAACTTTATGCCAAGGGCGGCTATTATGCTGACCTGGTTACAAATGAATAAGAAAGGAGGCTTTTGTTATGAGTTTGTTCAGTGAACAGATCAAACAGAGAACGGAAAACGACCGGAACGTAGTAGAAGACTCCTTTTTCAGCCTGGCCGGAGTAATAATGGACAAATGGGATGCAGGCCGCCAGGAAGACAAGAGACTGATAGCCAAAGGCGCCCTCGATGAGATCCTGAAACGTCTGAAGTACAAGCCTGTTGAGATCCCTGAAGAGATCCGTGATGCAAAGGAACAGCTTAAATACATCCTGCGCCCGACGGGTCTCATGGTCCGTGAAGTCGATCTGACCGAAGGCTGGCAGAACAATGCGTACGGCCCCATGCTCGGATACACAAAAGAGGCAGGGGTTGCTGTTGCATTGATCCCGAATGCCCTTCACGGTTATCACTACAAGGATCCTGCAACAGGCAGGAAGACACGCGTGACAAGAAAGACTGCGAAGAATTTTGCCCGCGAAGCGGTCTGCTTCTATCAGCCGCTTCCTATGAAGAAACTCGGCATTCCCGATCTGCTCCTTTACATGAAGAACAGCATTTCGGCAAGTGACGTGATCCTGATCGCGATAGCCACACTTGCCATGACACTTGTCGGAATGATCGAACCTAAAGTTTACAGCTTGGTGACGGGTAGCATATTAAAGACACGCAACCTGAACCTCATGATCGGCATGGCGGCATTCCTTGTCTGCAGTGCTTTTGCTTCACAGCTGATAGGCCTGATACAGGAACTCCTGATGCAGAGGATCAACACCAAGACATCGATGTCAGTCGAAGCTTCCGTAATGATGCGTATCCTGTCACTGCCGGTTAGCTTTTTCAGAGGGTTCTCGTCAGGTGAACTCGCAAGCCGCGCATCGAGCGTCAATTCACTCTGCAGCATGATGCTCAGCTGCGTTTTATCCGCAGGTCTGTCGAGCCTTATGTCGCTTCTCTACGTAGCGCAGATATTCAGCTTTGCGCCTGCTCTCGTATGGCCGTCGGTGATCATCATCGTGCTGACTATCGTCGTGAGCCTTACTGCCACGTTCCTTCAGATCGGCTTATCCAGAAAGATGATGAAGCTCTCCGCAGAAGAATCGGGCATGAGCTTTTCGATCCTCAACGGTATCCAGAAGATACGTCTGTCGGGAGCAGAGAAGCGTGTTTTCGCGCGCTGGGCCAGGCTCTATTCAAAGGAAGCGAGACTTACCTATAATCCGCCCGCGTTCCTTAAGCTCAACAGCGTGATAACTACCGCGATATCGCTTTTCGGAACGGTCATGCTCTACTATCTGGCGGTATCAACGGGAGTTGCAGAGAACCAGTACTATGCGTTCACGGCTGCTTACGGACGTGTCAGCGGTGCGTTTACCGCTCTGGCAGGCATAATAGTTTCCGTTGCTTCGATCCGTCCCGTTCTCGAAATGGCGGAGCCGATCCTCAAGGCAGAGCCTGAGGTGGCATCTGATAAGCGTTTCGTTGACAGCGTAAGCGGAAACATCAACATGAACCACGTATCATTCAGATACACGGACAATACTCCGTACGTTTTAGAAGACCTCAACCTCAGCATAAAGCAGGGCGAGTATATCGCCATAGTCGGAAGAACGGGCTGCGGAAAATCAACGCTCGTAAGGCTCCTTCTCGGATTTGAGAAGCCCGAAAAAGGCGCGGTCTACTACGATAATTTCGATCTTGCAGATGTAGATCCCAGGTCACTTCGAAAGAACATCGGAGTTGTCATCCAGAACGGTCAGCTCTTCCAGGGCGATATCTTCTCGAACATCGTGATCTCGGCTCCCCAGCTGACGAGAGACGACGCTTGGGAAGCTGCAGAGATCGCAGGAATCGCAGATGATATCCGTGACATGCCGATGGGAATGGAGACAATGATATCGGAGGGCCAGGGAGGCATTTCCGGCGGACAGAAGCAGAGGCTCATGATCGCCAGAGCCATCGCCCCGAAGCCCAAGATACTGATCTTTGACGAAGCAACGAGCGCTCTCGACAATAAAACGCAGAAGCAGGTCTCTGACGCATTGGATAAGTTAAAGTGCACCAGGATCGTCATCGCTCACAGGCTTTCCACGATCAGGAACTGCGACAGGATCCTTGTCATGGATAACGGCAAAATAATCGAAGAGGGAACCTATGACGACCTGATCGCAAAGGAAGGCTCCTTTGCAGAACTCGTTGCGCGCCAGCGTTTGGACAGCTGAGGGTTTGTTTTTCCAATGTGTTTACACAATGGTTAACGATTATTAATCGCGATCGTGTTCGCAGTGACTTTTGTTGTTACTGTGGGCATTTTTGTCGCAAGCGTCATCACGACGGATATCTACAACAAGAAGGGTCACCAGCTAAGCCTCACCGGAGAAGAGCTTTTCACGACATCAGATGATCTGCGTTTCACCACACATAAGCTGCAATCCACAACAGATTCAACATTGTCAGTACGTCTTTGTTTAGTATAATAAATCGATAAATAAGAACCTTATGAGGGTGGGGTCATGAAATTTCTGAAGACATGTAAAAAGGTAATCTACAAACTCTGCGGCAAGGCACGCTGGCTCTTATTGGCTGCTGTCCTGCTGTTTATAGTGTATTTTCTGATCGACTCCAACTATAGCTTGTATCACGATATTAATGGAGTATGCGATCTTGGCGGATTGCCTATAACCGAACATCAGATCTCGCAGATATGGTGCTTCTCGATAAATGACGGCGGGAAGATGGCCGTCATGAGCAGAGAGACGGCAAACGGTATAGTTGCCCGTATCAATCTGGATACCGGTGTTCAGGAGCATTGCGGCATAGCTTATGCGGTGGCCAAAGACGGGGATAAGGAAGAGATCTTTATGCCGAGCAGCATGACCATGACCGATGACGGAGAATTCTATGCATACCGTGACACGCTTGACGGCAACAGCAGTCTGTTGACAGAGCAGTATTCGATCTTCCGCATTTCACCTGATTACAGAACGACTACGGAGGTCTTCAGACTCGATATCGGCAAAGACGGCTTGAAAAAAGGAACGAAGATTGGCCCTCCGCATTACTATAACGGCAAAGTGTATTTTTCAGTGAGCGACATGTCAGGTGTCAAGCTTTATTCGATAGATACCAAGTCACGTGTGATAAGTGAGAGCGGCATCTATCCCACAGATCCGGACGGCACTTATACGGCGAGAGTTATACCCGGTGACGGTGTGTTTTTCTTTGTCAGAAGTGACGGCAACGTCTATAAAGTTGAATTCGGAAAACCGATCGGTGAGAGCATTTACAGGTTCACCGATTTCGAAAACGATAAGATCGCACTATTCAAGACCGGGACCATAGCTGACGGAAAACTGTATCTGGCCGTTGATGCCGATCCGTACACAGTATACGTATTAGAGGATGGCAAGCTCACTAAGGAGTTCGATATCGGAGGAGTGATCAAAGACCCCGGCGCTCTGTGGCAGCTTGAAGCATACCGTCCTGACGGAGCATCACGTGACACTATCGTTATGTTGACGGAAAAAGCACTCATAACGTATTCGGGAGGTGTCCCACAAATAAAAACGATCACGGTAAGACCGCAGATAAATCCGGCGATGTACATCGAACCTCTCATCGGTTTTTTGTACATCCTGATCGCAGCGGGTCTTGTCATCAATCTCATAATCCGCAAGAAGACGCTTCTGTATAAGCAGCTGATCGTAACGGTCCCGGTATTCATAATCCTGTGCGGCATCATCGCAACTGTTGTGTATTCTTATGCGGACCAGGGTAAGATCGAAGGTGTCGGCAGGGATGTTAACCTGGTATGCGGCGTTTCAGCCAAGACTTTTGACGGATATGATTTCTCCGGGTTTGAAAAGCCGGACAGAGGAACAGGAGCGGCTTACAAAGCACTACGTGACAAACTCAAAGCCTTGAGTTCTTACAATGCTAATTACAGGTTCTCCGTGATATACAGAGCAAATGACGGCACCCCGTATTATCTTGTGCCTTATGGTGCTGTCGGTTCTCCCATGATCAGGTGGAGACCGGAGGAAGGTACATTCCCCGAAGAAGCAGCAAAAACAGATGTGTATGTCGATAAGAACGTGAGATCCATTATTAATACGATAACTTCAACGGAAGTCACCAGAATAAAGGCTTTCGGAAAGATAAATGATGCCGCTTCAAGCGGTAACTACTATCTCATGGTTGAGGAGGATTTCGGCAGCCTGTTGTCAGACAGGATCGTTCTCGTTGCCCAGATCTTCGGCTTCGGTATCCTTATCATGGTGGTCATCACGCTTATCTACATTCTTTCCACGATACGTATGCTGAGGGTTATCAAGAAGGCTACAGTTACCGTTAAGAGCATCAGCGAAGGCGATCTCACGGCAAGAGTCAATTACCGTTCAAAAGATGAACTGGGCCAGATATGTTCCCAGGTAAACGAGATGGCTTCAAGTCTTGAGACATCCTTTAAGGAGAAAGACCGTACCGAAAAGTTCTACTATAAGTTCGTTCCCGAGAAGTTCCGCGAATATCTCGGAAAGAAAACCCTCACCGATCTGTCGCTCGGTGACGCGAGCAACCGCGAGCTGACGGTCCTTTTCTGCGACATACGCTCCTTCTCGATCAATTCCGAGATGATGACGGCAAAGGAAAACTTTGCATTCGCAAACACCATCTACGGCAAGGCCGGTCCAGTCGTTCGCAAGCATAACGGCTTCATCGACAAATACATAGGCGATGCGGTCATGGCGCTATTCGAAAAGCCCGATGACGCGGTGGCTGCGGGAATCGACCTTTACAATGCGATCGTGCATGACCCTGAAACGGCGCGTGAACTGAAAGTAAGTGACATCAATATCGGCATCGGAATCCACACCGGCATGGCCATGATCGGAATCGTAGGTGAGAGCGAGCGTCTGTCAGGTACGGTCATTTCAGATACCGTAAATCTCTCTTCGAGGCTAGAGTCGCTGACGAAGCAGTATAAGACTGCGATGCTGGTATCCAAGGATACGGTTGACCGCCTGTCCTCGCCCGAAGATCTGACGCTGCGTTATCTCGGCATGATACAGGTTGCCGGCGTAAACGAAGTCAAGGCAGTATACGAAGTCCTTGATTGTCTGAAGGACGATGTAAAGAGTGTCCGTTCTGACAATGCAAAAGATTTCCGCGAAGCATTGAGACTGTTCCAGTTAGGCCGTCACGGCGATGCTCTCAAAGCATTGGAGAAGATAGCTTCGGAAGGCCGCAATGACTATGTGACGGACATGTATGCAGATTACATCAGAAACATGTCGCCGGAAGACAAGGGCAATGTGTTCAGGTTTGTGAGAAAGTAACCGATAATTCTAATGAGAAAAGATAAACCTCTCAAACGCAGTGGTTGAGAGGTTTTTATTTGACTTCATGTGATGTCTGTATTTGGTGTTATAATAAACAATTAAGGGGATTTGATTTTGAGGGGTATGAACAATGAAAAGAAAGATAGTTTTTCCTGTAATCGCATTAAGTTCGATCTTTTTATCCGGCTGTTTGTTTGGAACAAATTCTAGCAAACTTGTTCCTACTGAAAGTATTACTACAACTGAAGAAACCACTACAGAGATAACGTCTGCTGAAACTACAACTGAAACAACAGTAGAAACTTCTGAGACAAAAGCTGAAACCACAGTTTCAGAAGAAACAACAGAAAACACTACGACATCAGAAGAAAGCTCTGCAACTAAAGGAACAACAAAAGCTACTAATAAGACACCAACAACAACTAAGGCTCCTTCAAAGAAGCCTGAACCTACAAAGAAGCCTGCAACTTCAACAAAGAAGCCTACAGCAGTTCCTACAAAGAAACCTGCTGCAACAAAGGCTCCTACAAATACACCTAAGCCTACTGAGAAACCTAAGCCTACAGCAACACCTGTACCTGATAAGGGTTATGCAATTGTTAAGGTTAAGGCAACTTCTAGAGTTTATATTGATGATGAATCAGATGAAACTGAGAAGAAAGTTGACTACTTTGAAATTAAGGCTTATACCAAACATTATCATTCTAAAAAGACATCTGACTATCATTATGATGGTGATATTATAACTGATAAATTAGAAAAGAAATATGGTAATAGGCTTCAGGGTTTTTCTGCAAGAACTGTTGAAGTTATAAAATTTACTAACTAACCCTCTTATTTATGGAGTGAACCCCATTCCCGATGTGAACCCTTTGATGAAATATACAGCCTTCTCGATGTAAACCACCGAGAAGGCTTGTTTTTTCTAGGCATAAACCTTATTTCTGCTCTC
>SVJC01000114.1 GCA_015069215.1 Oscillospiraceae bacterium | reverse complement strand
CCTACGTCGAAAACGGTCTTGTTGCCCTCGGTCCTCGGAAGCCCCGCATTCGGGTTAACGACGATGGGGAGGGAGCAGCAGGCTGTAAGACGCTCTACGATCGGGATCATCTTGTCAGGACCGAATCCGCAGTTTACGCCTATCGCATCGACCTTGAGGGCTTCGAGCATTGCGACTGTGCCTTCAATGCTTCCGCCGGTGAGAAGCTTTCCGCTCTCGTCATAGACGGTGGTAACTATTACGGGAAGATCGCATGTCTCGTGAGCTGCGATTACTGCTGCTTTTGCTTCATATGAGTCGCTCATCGTCTCGATGAGGACGAGATCGCCGCCTGCTTCAACGCCTGCTTTTATGGTTTCTGCGAAGACCTTGACCGCTTCGTTGAATGGAAGGTCTCCCATGGGAGCCAGGAGCTTTCCTGTAGGGCCGATATCGATCGCGACATAGGCATCGCCGTCTCTTCCTGCCTCGTGACGTGCCTCGCGGCAAAGCCTTACCGCAGCGGAAACGACTTCAGCGACGTTATCGTATTTGAAAGAGTTTGCACCGAATGTGTTTGTGTTGACGATGTTGCATCCGGCATCGAAATAAGCACGTGCTACAGATTTGATATCATCGGGTCTCGTTAGGTTCCATGTCTCGGGAAGTTCGCCTCCTTTAAGGCCCATTTCCTGAAGTATCGTACCCGTTCCGCCGTCGCAGAACAGCCATTCCCTGCCGAGTCGTTCTTTAAGTGTCATTCTTATTCCTTTCTCGAAAAAGCACATGTGGCAGACATCGTACATAATTCACAACCCTGTTTGATACAGGGAAGCTTTTCGGATGAGAAACCGATGACTGCGGTAACTGACTTTGTCGGGACCATTAGTAGTGAATCAGTGAGTTCAATTCCGGTGTTCTTTGTGACATCGAGAAGCCTGAACCAGTCTTTTTGATGTTGGATGGAGAGGTCGCCGTAACCGGGTGAGAACCTGGGACGAGCAAAAAGTCCTCTTGCCTCATATTCGTCCTTGATCTTCCCGTTTATCTGATCGCAGTATGCTTCGACAGCTGCGGCTCCTGCTGCCTGACAGCATGAAGCATAAGCTGAAGACGTAACGGAAGCGCGCTTTACGAGCATATCGCATGCTGGTCCTGCAGTAGCCGCGAAAAGGACGCAGCATGTGCAGCCTGCGAGGTTTCTTGCAAGAGCCCTGCTCTCAATGGTGACGTCAGCTATTTTTACTGATGTTCCGTCGATGCTTACAGGGAATTCACGGGCAACATATTTGGGCGAGCAGTCCTTCTCAAGTGAACTGACAGCCTTTTTCACCATTGCATCCGTTTCAGGAGATGCCTCAACCTGGCCTCTGTAGCCCATGTAGCGTCTGACCTCATTTTCGGGGATCGTTACTCCTAAAGGCATTGCTCTTCCTCTTATACGATGATGCCGTTCAGCATCTTGAGGATGTCTTTTGCGACATCAGGCTTGTTCATTGAATAGACGTGGATATGAGTAATTCCGTTGGCTATCAGGTCAATGATCTGCTCAGCCGCATATACGATCCCGGCCTGACGCATGGATACGGGATCGTCGCCGAATCTGTCAACGATGGCCTTGAACCTTTCGGGAACGCTGGTTCCGGAAAGCGCGACTGAACGTGAAAGCTGCTTTGCGGTCGTTATGGGCATGATGCCGGGAAGGACGGGAACGTTGATGCCCTTGTCCTTGATGCGGTACAGGAAATTGTAGAATATGTTGTTGTCGAAGAACATCTGTGTGGTAAGGAAATCGCATCCCGCATCGACTTTGAGCTTCAGATAGCCGATGTCCTCGGATTTGTGCTCGCACTCGATGTGGCCTTCGGGGTAGCATGCGCCACCGATGCATATTTCCTTATCAAAAGTTCTTATGTCGGCAATGAGATCAGAAGCGTGCTTATAGTCGTTGCAAATGATCCCGTCCTTGGGAAGGTCGCCTCTCAAAGCCATTACATTGTCGATGTTGTTGGCGTGGATCTGGGAGATCATGTTCCTGACGTGATCCTTGGTAGAAGCGACACAGGTCAGATGAGGCATTACAGGTACGTTATGAAGATTCTTGATGTCTGAAGCCACTTCTATCGTAAGCTTGCTTGTCGAACCGCCTGCTCCGTATGTAACGGACATGAAAGAGGGATTCATGGCAGCGATCGCTCCGGCTGCAGCCTTAACCGTTTCCAGGCCGGCTTCCTGCTTGGGAGGGAATACCTCAAAGGATATCGTAGGCCTGGGATCGTTCAATATATCGGTAATCTTCATAGAATGATGCCTTTCTCGGTACGATTTATTGATAATTTATAAAGTATACCTCAAAAAATGGTTTGGTATTATAATTGCGTTGAATTTATATATTGAGGTGAAAAGAAATGAGTAAAAAGATCGTATCTGCCATACTTTGCGCTGTCATGGCACTTTCGTGCTTTACGGCATGCGACAGCGAGGCGGCAAAAAAAGCTTCTGAGATTGCCAAGTCTACCGACATGAGCCATCTTGAATCTGTCGAGAAGAGCATCGTCAACTCCATTACCGGAGCCGGTGAAGTGCCTTCAAAGGACCGTGCCGGCAACGACATCAAGGTTCCTGCTGAAGTTAAGTCCATTATTTCACTTGCACCTTCAACGACCAGGATACTGATCGACCTTGGCCTTGCGCTCAAGATCGTCGCAGTTGACACAAACTCCATGTCCTACAAGGATTATCTGCCTTCCGGCGTCAAGACTTTTGACATGATGAACCCTGACAATGAAGCGATCGCAGCTCTTAAGCCTGACATCGTTTTCACTTCAGGCATGAGCTCCGTAGGCGGTTCATCACCTTTCAAGCCGCTCGTTGATTCCGGCATCTGCGTTGCGGATATCCCTTCATCTGCTTCCATTGCAGCCATTGGCGATGATATCAAGTTCATCGGAAACTGCACGGGCAAGGGAATTGAAGCCGTTGCACTCGTAACTTCCATGGACGCTTCATTCAAGGTTATTTCCAAGGCATGCGAGAGCATTCCTGCCGAAAAGCAGAAGACTGTTCTGTTCATGATGAACATTCCTACATCTGATTCTCCGACGATCTATTCTTTCGGCAAGGGCACATATATGGATGAAATGCTTACCATGATCCATGCAAAGAATGCCTGCGGTACACAGGAAGGATGGGTAGCCATCTCCATCGAGGATGCTGTCGCAATGAATCCTGATGTTATCCTTACAAATGTCAACTATGTTGAGGATCCTGTTAAGGACATCAAGGCTCTCAAGGGCTGGGAGAACGTAAAGGCTATCAAGAACAACGCGGTCTACAAGGTTGACGCTGATCTCAGCTCACAGCCCAACAATCACGTTGTTGATGCTTCGCTTGAATGGCTCAAGAACATCTATCCCGATATATTCACAGAGCTTTCAAAGTCTCTCGAGCAGTCTCTCAAGGAAGCATTCGAAAAGATCAAGAAGATCGTTGAATCCACAGAGAGCCAGGCTGCAGCCTGATCTTACATGACCGATGGAAGATACGGGAACGCCTGACATCAGAAAAGATAAAAGAACCGTAAAGACCGCAGGGGTCGGCATCACGCTGTCCCTTGCGGTCTGTCTTTTTATCCTTCTCTTTGCGATCAGGGAGGGAAGCGTTTACATTTCGATCCCGGATCTTCTCAAGATAATAGGAAGCCACATTACGGGAAAACCTCTCCCGGCAGAGGTTGACCCCATGTCTGACTCCATCTTCTGGACCATCCGTACTCCGCGTGCGATCACGGCTTTCCTGGTTGGCGGATGTCTTTCCGTCAGCGGCGCCGTCATGCAGGCGGTCCTTCAGAACCCGCTTGCGTCTTCATATACGTTAGGCGTCTCATCGGGAGCTTCATTGGGAGCAGCGTTGGTCCTTCTCTGCGGGATAACGGTTTCCGGGCTTTCGGGCTTCATGCTTCCCGCTGCGGGATTTGTTTTCGGACTAGCTACCGTTGCGGTTGCCATACTCCTTGCTTCCAGGATAGACAGAAACGTTTCCAATCAGACCATCGTTCTCATCGGCATGATCCTGTCACTGTTCGTCACGGGCATAATGAACTTCATGATGACTTTCTATGGTGACAAGAGCAAGCAGCTCTGGCTGTGGATGACCGGTTCTTTCTCTGCAAGGAACTGGACTCATTGTGCAATCCTTACGGTTATCGGTGCGATAGGTTTTATTTCTCTGATGCTTCTTTCAGGACGCCTCGACATTCTTACTTTCGGTGAGCTCCAGGCCAGTTCCATGGGAGTGGAGGTAAAGAAGACCAAGATACTGGCGATCCTGATCTCGTCACTTCTGACCGGCGTATCAGTTGCGTTTGCAGGCGTCATAGGTTTCATCGACCTAGCCGCTCCCCACGTTGTAAGAAGGATCTTCGGACCTTCCCACAAGATCGTGATCCCCATGTCTTTTGTATACGGCGGTGCTTTCATGGCACTCTGTGATCTCGCCGCCAGGACCGTTCTTTCGCCGAGGGAGATTCCCGTAGGTGCCGTTACGGCACTTGTCGGTGCGCCTTTCTTTGCGTATGTGTTCTTCACGCAAGGGAGGAGGAATGCCTGATGGAACTAATCCTTAAGAACGTATCCGCCTCTTACGGGAATAACAAGGTCCTGGATGACATAAACCTGACCATCGGTGAGGGCGAGACTGTCTTCATCGGAGGCAGGAACGGTTCGGGAAAGACTACACTGCTCCGCGTCATGTCAGGCCTCATGGCTCATGAGGGAAGCGTGACCGTTGATGGCGAGGACGTATTGAAAATGAAGCGCCGTAATGTGGCAAGACTCATTGCCCTCATGCCGCAGACCGGAGAGACTTATTTCCAATATACCGTTTATCAGACTGTGCTCCTCGGACGTTATGCAAGATCAAAAGGCGTTTTCGGAAACTTCAACGAAGAGGACAGGGAGGCCGCCAAGGAGGCCATGAAGACCTGCGGTGTATATGAATACAGGGACAGGCTGCTGAATGAGCTTTCGGGAGGACAGCTCCAGAGAGTCCTTCTTGCACGGACCTTTGCGCAGGGTACGCCGTTCCTTTTCCTTGATGAGCCCGGAAGCAATCTGGACATTAAATACAGGGCCGAGCTCTGTGATTATCTCTGCAAGTGGGCAGAAAATAAGACGTCAACACCATTTGGCGACGTCAAAAACACAGTTGTCGCGGTCTTCCACGACCTGGCACAGGCAAGAAGCGTCTGCAGCAGGACAGTATTCCTCAAGGACGGGAAGGTGTTTGCCGACGGCCCGAGTTCTGAGGTCATTACGCCCGGATGCCTTGAATCAGTTTATGATTTTGATGTTGCGGGTTATATAGACAGACAGGTAATCATTCGCTGACGTATTCGTAAACGATCGTCTTATAGGATATGGTGAGCCCCGACAAGTCTGTCCTGTATGTCTCGATCCCCGTTGCCCTGACGGTCAGATCCTGTTCGCCGAGATCAAATTCGTCTTCTTCAGATGCCTTGAAGACATTTCTCAGATCGGTCTCAGTCCTCAGGATGAATACTTTTCCGCTGTTGTTGCTTAAGTGGTACAGGTACTTTCCGTCATACTTGTTGTTTGAGACGAGATAGACTTTGTTGAAGTGTATCTTGTGAGGCCTTGTCTCGCGGACCGTCTTGCCCCCGGCGATCAGCACGGCGATGATCACGATCGAAATGAGTACGGTTAATACGATTATGACTGCTTTGCGGCCCTTAGATCTTTTAGCGGACATGTTACACCTCCATACAGTTAGTGTAATTTTACACCATTTGAAAATAATTGCAACATTTACCCAGGGGATGACGGATACAAAAAATACAGAAAACAAGAGTTGAAAGGCTTTTAATTTAAGCGATTGTTACATTGAACTCACGTTTTGGTTTTTATAGAATTTGAATTGCCATAAACAGCGGAGGGGACAAAAATGGGCAAGAAAAAAGAAAAACTCACTTTCAAGGAATTCCTGAAGAAAAAGGATATAAACATTTCGGCGAAGACTTATTTCGTCGACGCGATGAGCGGCATGGCCCAGGGCCTTTTCGCTTCACTGCTCGTAGGAACAATCCTTTCAACGGCAGCCAACTATATCGAGATGATCGATCTGGCATTTTTCCAGAGGCTTGCACACTTCATGCACGTTGTCGGATATATCACCAGTGCTAACTCACCTGTAACGGGTGCTGCCATCGCAGTAGGCATTGCAGCAGCACTTAAGGCTCCGATGCTTGTTACCGCATGTGCCGCATGTGTCGGTGCTTTTGCCAACGGCTATCCGGGATTCATTTTCGATAAGGCTATGATCTACATCAAGAATCCTACGCCTTCATATTCAGCAGGTCCTTTAGGTGTTTTCGTTGCCGTCATCTTCGCAGTTGAGATCGGTAAGATGATCTCCAAAGAGACCAAGGTCGATATCCTTGTTACCCCGATCGTTTCACTCGGTGTCGGCTATCTTGTAGCTTACCTTACATGTCCCGCCATTGCAGTCGCAATGAACTGGCTCGGAAACTTCATCAACACCGCAACACAGCTCCATCCGTTCGTCATGGGCATCATCGTATCTGTCGTCGTAGGCATCATCCTGACGCTCCCGATCTCCAGTGCCGCCATCTGCGCTTCGATCGGCATCACCGGCATCGCGGGCGGTGCGGCTCTCGCAGGATGCTGCGCTCAGATGATCGGTTTCGCAGTTGCTTCCTACAGGGAAAACAAGATGGGCGGAATCGTTTCACAGGGTCTCGGAACATCAATGCTCCAGATGCCCAACATCGTAAAGCATCCTCAGATCTGGATCCCTGCAACACTCGCTGCAGCCATCACGGGCCCTATCTCCACAATGGTATTCAAGCTTGAGTGCACGGGCGTTTCCGCAGGCATGGGAACATGCGGAATGGTAGGCCCCATCGGCTGTTTCTCCGCAATGAGCAAGTCCGGCACACTTTCTCCCATGGCATGGGTAGGAATGGCTGTTGTATGCATCATCGCTCCCGCTGTTCTCTCACTTCTCTTCAGTGAGATCATGAGAAAGCTCAAGTGGATCAAAGAAGGAGACATGAAGCTTTAAGCATCAAATGGAATAACGCAAATTCTTGTGATATTCTTTTGAAATGAAAAGCTTTACACCAAAACTCAGGACCAGACGTCTAGCCGGCAAAATGTTTTCGCTGGCGGGACTTCTCGCAGTCCTGTTTTTTGTTTTCATCTATCTTTTCCCGTGGATCGAGACCGGAAGCGGAAAAGCTGTCGGAGGCGCCTGCATCGCTATCCTTGCAGTCTATCTCGCGGTCTTTGCCATTTGGATGAAAAAGACGAAAGAGCCTGATGCGGCTGAGTTTTTCCTCATCACGGCGATCCCTCTTTCTGCGGTCTTTCTCATCCTGTTTCCGCATAACTGTTTCGTTGACAGCAGGACACATTACATCGCGATCTACAGGCTTTCAAACCTTCTCATGGGTAAGGGCGAATGGCTTGCAAGATCAGACGATGTAAAGTTCATGAACGAGTTCTGGCCTGAGGTCGCAAGACCCGATACGAAGGGCTATCAGGCTCTTATCACGGCTTCGTCCTGGTTCATGAAAGACGACACCCTCGTTGATATCGTCCTGCACGAGGACAAGATGAAGTTTTATTCCATCGTCAGTTATCTTCCTGAGGTCTTGGGATTTACCCTTGCACGTCTTCTGAAACTTGGATCGGTTCCTTCGATGTACATTTCGAGGGC